>DBAZ01000025.1:0-19207 GCA_002291945.1 Tepidimonas sp. UBA997 | reverse complement strand
AACCTGGGTGCCATTCTGGGCGGTTTGCTGATCTGGTTTTTCTGGGTGCAGGCCGAACCGATCGGTTTGTGGCTGATGAATGTCCTGACGGCCGGCCTGTCGATCGAAAGCGCCCTGCGGGCCCACCTGCTCGACAGTGCAGCGCATATGCGCCTGATGGTGATGGGCCTGATCCTGCTGCTCGTGCTGCGTTTCCGTCCACGCGGTCTGCTGCCCGAGCGCCAAGAGCGGCCACACCATCCTGCGCGCCAGTAAGCCATGGGCGCGACGTCGGAATCAGGGCCTGCAGCCGGGCAGCCGGGTGAGGGCGTGCCCCACTCCCTATTCGAGGACGTCCAGGGTCTGCTGATCGGGACGCTGTTCGTGGCCTTGGCGGTGCTGTTGTTCCGTGAGGCAGGCTTGTTCACCGGCGGCACCACCGGCCTGGCTTTTCTGCTGCATTACCAGCACGGCTGGTCCCTGAGCGGTGCGCTGTTTCTGCTCAACCTGCCTTTCTATCTGTTTGGCTGGTGGGCTATCGGGCCGCGCTTCACGGCCAAGACCTTTGCGGCCGTGGCCTTGCTGGCTCTGTACGTCGAATGGCTGCCCCGCTGGATCGGTTTTGATCACCTGTCGGTGCCTTTTGCGGCCTTGCTGGCGGGGCTGATGGCTGGCGCGGGGATCTTGATGCTGATACGCCATCAGGCCAGTCTGGGCGGTATCGGCATCATGGCGCTGTGGATGCAGCAACGCCTGGGCTGGCGCGCTGGTCACGTGCAGATGGTCGCCGACATCGTCATCTTGCTGCTTGGGCTGGCAGTCATACCGCCCCTGCTGCTGGTGTGGTCAACGCTGGGGGCGGTCGCCATGAATGCGGTGATTGCCATCAACCACCGCAAGGGCCGCTATTTCGGCGTCTGAAGTGGGGTGGCCGCGTCGTCAGACCACCTGACCCAGCCTGAATATGGGCAAATACATCGACACCACGATGCCGCCAATCACGGTGCCCAGAATCACGATGATGATGGGCTCCATCAGGCTCGACAGGCCTGCCACCATGTCATCGACTTCGGACTCGTAGAAGTCGGCCGCCTTGCCCAGCATGTGGTCAATGGAGCCGGATTCCTCGCCGATGGCACACATTTGCAGCACCATGGACGGAAAGATCCGGGTATTGGTCATGGCCATGGTCAGGCTGGTGCCGGTTGACACCTCTTCCTGAATTTTCTTGGTGGCATCGGCATAGAGGCTGTTGCCCGAGGCGCCGCCTACGGAGTCCAGCGCTTCGACCAGCGGCACACCGGCGGCAAACATGGTGGACATGGTGCGCGTCCAGCGCGCCACCACCGATTTTTCGACCAGGGTGCCGAAGACCGGCATTTTCAACAGCACACGGTCCATGAATCGCTGGACCTTCGCATTGCGCTTCCACGCCTGCATGAAGAAATACAGCCCGCCGCCGAGTCCGCCGAAAATCAACCACCAGTAAGCGACAAAAAACTCGCTCATGGCAATCACGGCCATGGTCGGGGCAGGCAGGTCGGCACCGAACGAGGAAAACACCTCCTTGAAGGCCGGAATCACGAAGATCATGATCACGGCCACCACCACAAAGGCCACCACGATCACCGCCGTCGGGTACATTAGCGCCGACTTGACCTTGCTCTTGATGGCCTCGGTTTTTTCCATGTACACAGCAAGCCGGTCGAGCAAGTCTTCCAGAATGCCGGCCTGCTCGCCAGCCTCGACGAGGTTGCAGTAGAGCGAGTTGAAGTACAGCGGGTGTTTGCGGAAAGCGGAACTCAGCGAAGTGCCGGTTTCCACGTCCATGCGGATGTCGTTGAGCAGTTTGGTGACGTTGGGGTTGGGATTGCCGCGCCCCACAATGTCAAAGGCCTGAAGCAAGGGAACGCCCGCTTTCAACATGGTCGCCAACTGACGGGTGAAGATCGCAATGTCCTTGGGCTTGATGCTTTTCATCGAAGCCATCTTGCGCTTCTTGATTTTTTGCACCGCCACGCCTTGGCGTCTGAGGCTGGCCTGGGCCTGGTTTTCGCCAGCCGCGCGAATTTCGCCACGGGCCACCCGCCCGCTGCGGTCCTTCCCCTCCCACTCGAAGACGAATTCCTTGATGTGTTTACTCGCCGTGGCCATGCTTCCCCCGCAGTGTGATAGCCCGATACCGGAAGGCGTGCGCGTCATGCATTGGTGCAACCCAGCACTTCTTCCAGAGACGTAACGCCCAGTTTAACCTTACGCAAGCCCGATTCGCGCAAACTGCGCACACCTTCTGCTTTGGCCTGCGCCGCAATTTCGAGGGCGCTGCCGCCACGCAGGATGATTTGCTGCATCGTCTCCGTCACGGGCATCACCTGATAGATGCCGACGCGCCCCTTGTAGCCGTTGTTGCAGGCGTTGCAGCCCACGGGTTTGTAGGGCTTCCAGCGGCCGTCGAGGTCTTCGGGGGTAAAACCCGCATCCAGCAGCACCTGATCGGGCAAGTCGTTGATGGGTTCTTTGCACTGTTTGCACAGGCGGCGTGCCAGACGCTGAGCCGTGATCAGGTTGACACTGGAGGCGATGTTGAACGGGGCAATGCCCATGTTCAGCATGCGGGTGAGGGTGGTCGGCGCGTCGTTGGTGTGCAGCGTGGACAGCACCAGGTGCCCGGTCTGGGCCGCCTTGATGGCGATGTCGGCCGTCTCCAGGTCGCGGATTTCGCCCACCATGATGATGTCCGGGTCCTGGCGCAAGAAGGACTTGAGGGCGGCCGCAAACGTCAGCCCCGCTTTTTCGTTGACGTTGACCTGATTCACCCCGGGCAGGTTGATTTCTGATGGGTCTTCCGCCGTCGAAATGTTCACCCCCGGTTGATTCAGAATGTTCAGACAGGTGTACAGCGAGACGGTTTTGCCGGAACCCGTCGGGCCGGTCACCAGCACCATGCCGTATGGGCGGTAAATCGCTTCCAGCAGCTTGTCCTTTTCTTCGGGCTCATAGCCCAGGGCATCAATCCCCATCTGGGCGCTGCTGGGGTCCAGAATCCGGATCACCACCTTTTCACCAAACAGCGTGGGCAGCGTGCTGACCCGGAAATCAATCACCTTGTCGGGCCCGACCTTGAGCTTCATGCGCCCATCCTGGGGGACGCGTCGCTCCGAAATGTCGAGCTTGGAGATGACCTTGATGCGGGACGCGAGCTTTTCCTTGATGGCAATGGGCGGTGCGGCGATTTCCCGCAACTCGCCGTCAATCCGGAACCGGACTCGGTAGGTGTGTTCGTAAGGCTCGAAATGCAGGTCAGATGCCCGCATCGTGTAGGCATCGAGCAGCATTTTGTGCAAAAACTTGACGATCGGTGCGTCTTCGACTTCAGAGGAGGCCCGGTCCTCGGGTTCCGCCGACGCCATTTCGATGCCGCCGTCATCAAATTCGAAGTCAGCCCCGACGATGTGGTCGATCGCTTCACTGGCAGAGGCCGTGAGGGTGTCGATCAACTTGGTGAGTTTGTCAACTTCAGCAATGACCCAGTCCACATTCGCCTGCGTGGCGAACTTCACTTTTTCAGCCGCCAGGTGGTCGGAAGGGTCAGCCGTGGCGACCGTAACCTTGTTGCCCCGCTTGCTCAGCACCACCAGTTTGAACTGTTTGCCGATGCGAGGGTCAAGCAAATCTTTGGGCAGCCGGAGCGGATCCACCGAATCCAGATCGATCAGTGGCGCTCCAAACGCTTGCGAAATGGTGTGCGCCAAGTCATGGGCGGAAACAGCTCCACTGGAAACGGCTTCATGGATGAAGCTCACCTTGCGTGCCTGGGCTTTGGCGTAAATGTCTTCGGCACGCGCTTGGTTCAGCGTGCCTGCGGCCACCAGCGCCCTGGCCAGACCGGGGAGCGCCATGGTCGGCACCGTCGCCAGGGCATCAGCCATGGGGACCGGCCTCGGCTGACGCACTCAACCGCGAGTGTGCAGACAGATGGATGGCACAAAGCATGGTGTTCAATTCGTGTATATTCCCGCCTACTTGTGCTCGAATGCTCAGAAATGGGCGCATTTTAGAAGCACTTTCTGGAGAAAACATGGATTTGCGCAAACTCAAGACCCTGATCGACCTCGTTTCCGAGTCAAATGTATCCGAACTCGAAATCACCGAGGCTGAAGGCAAGGTTCGCATTGTCAAAAGCGCCCCGGTGACTGTGGCGGCCGCGCCTGTAATGACGATGGCCGCGCCCGTGGCCGTGGCTCCTCCCATGCCGGTTGCCGCACCCGCCGCTGTCCCCGCTGTGGCTGAAGTCAAAGGTCATGTCGTCAAATCTCCTATGGTGGGCACTTTCTACCGCGCTTCCAGCCCGGGTAGCAAGCCTTTTGTGGAAATGGGCCAACCAGTGAAAGAAGGGACACCAATCTGCATCATCGAAGCGATGAAGATTTTGAATGAAATTGAAGCTGACGCGGCCGGCACCATCACGCAGATTCTGGCTGAAAACGGTCAGGCTGTGGAGTACGGTCAGCCCCTATTTGTGATCGAGTGAAGGGTTTGTGCCGATGTTCAAAAAAATCCTGATCGCCAATCGCGGCGAGATCGCCTTGCGGGTGCAGCGTGCCTGCAGGGAAATGGGTATCAAGGCGGTGATGGTGTACTCAGAAGCCGACCGGGAGGCCAAATATGTCAAGCTCGCTGACGAAGCCGTCTGCATCGGGCCGGCTGCCTCTGCCCAGAGCTACCTCAGCATGCCCGCCATCATTTCGGCCGCTGAAGTGACCGATTCGGAAGCCATCCACCCCGGTTATGGCTTCCTCAGCGAAAACGCCGATTTTGCCGAGCGGGTGGAAAAAAGCGGTTTTGTGTTCATCGGGCCGACGCCGGAGTCCATACGCATCATGGGCGACAAGGTCTCGGCCAAGCAAGCCATGATCAGGGCTGGTGTGCCGTGCGTTCCAGGCTCCGATGGGGCGCTGCCCGATGACCCGACAGCCATCAAGAGGATCGCCAAATCGGTCGGCTACCCGGTCATCATCAAAGCGGCTGGGGGCGGTGGCGGGCGCGGCATGCGCGTCGTGCATACCGAAGCGGCCCTGATTCATGCGGTCCAGACCACCAAGGCGGAAGCCGGCGCGGCCTTTGGCAATCCTGAGGTTTACATGGAGAAGTTTCTCCTGAACCCCCGGCACATCGAAATCCAGGTCATGGCCGATACCCACCGCAACGCCGTGTATCTGTTTGAGCGCGACTGCTCCATGCAACGCCGCCATCAGAAGATCATTGAAGAGGCCCCGGCACCCGGCATCCCCCGTCGGCTGATCGAGCGCATTGGTGAGCGTTGCGCCGCCGCCTGCCGGAAAATCGGCTACCGTGGGGCGGGCACCTTCGAATTTCTGTACGAAAACGGCGAGTTCTACTTCATCGAAATGAATACCCGGGTGCAGGTCGAGCATCCGGTCACTGAAGCCATCACGGGCATTGACATTGTGCGCACGCAGATCGCGGTGGCCGCTGGCGAGAAGCTGCCCTTCTCGCAGCGTCAGATCGAACTCAGGGGTCATGCCATCGAGTGCCGTATCAACGCCGAAGACCCGTACAAGTTAACGCCTTCACCCGGCCGGGTCACCTCCTGGCACATGCCGGGTGGCCCCGGGGTGCGGGTGGATTCGCACGTCTATGCTAACTACATGGTGCCGCCCAACTACGACTCCATGATTGGCAAGATCATCGTTCATGGCGACACCCGCGAGCAGGCACTGGCGCGCATGCGCACCGCGTTGGCCGAAACCGCCATCGAAGGCATCAAAACGAATGTGCCGCTGCACCGCGAGTTGATGGTGGACGCCAACTTCGAAGCGGGGGGCACCAATATTCACTACCTCGAATCCTGGCTGGAACAACGTGACCGCTGACACTGCCGCCGCCGGTCGCCTCTACGAGTGGTCACTGCTCGTCCCGGAGGAGGCGGTCGAGAGCCTCTCGGACGCGCTCGAGGCGCTCGACGCCCTGAGTGTGTCGGTCGAAGATGCAGACGCCGAGACCCCGGCCGAGCAAGCCCTGTTTGGCGAGCCGGGCATGCCGACGCCCAAAGCTGGCTGGGTGCGATCCCGGCTGGTGGCGCTGTTTACCACCCAGGAAGCCGCCGAAGAAGCGCAGCAACTGATCGCCCTGCAGGACTTTTTTGCCGGTGGCGTCAGCCTGGGCATACGCCCGATCGACGATCAAGACTGGGTGCGCCTGACGCAGTCGCAGTTTGCGCCGGTCGATATCGCTCCCGGTTTCTGGATCGTGCCGAGCTGGCACGACATCCCCCCCGATGCGCGACAGGTCATCCGCCTCGACCCCGGGCTGGCCTTTGGCACGGGGACGCACCCAACCACCCGCATGTGTCTGCGCTGGATCGCCCGACATGATTGGAGCGGCCAACGGGTTCTGGATTACGGCTGCGGCTCGGGCATTCTGGCGATCGGGGCTGGCAAGTTTGGTGCGTCTTCCATTGTGGCGGTGGATATCGATCCTGCGGCCGTCGAGTCCACGCGGGGTAACGCCGCCCATAACGAGGTCACGCTCTGCGCTGGCCTGCCTGAGCTGGCCGAGGGGCCGTTTCACCTGGTGCTCGCCAACATTCTCGCGACGCCGCTTGAGGTGCTGGCACCGCTGCTGTGCCAGCACCTGGCCCCTGGGGGGCGACTCGTTCTGGCGGGCATTCTTGAGCGGCAAGCCGATCGGCTCAAGGCCGCGTACGCGCCGTGGGTGACGCTGGAGGTGTCGGATGCCGAAGATGGCTGGATCCTGATGACAGCGACCCGCCTGCCTGCATGAGCTACATCACGCGCTGCCCCGCCTGCACGACCGCCTTCAAGGTCGTGCCCGATCAGTTGAAGATTTCGGACGGCTGGGTGCGTTGTGGGCATTGCCACCAGGTTTTTGATGCCACGCTGGACCTGCAGCCCTGGCAACTGGGCCAACCGCCATCTGCGGACGCCTCCGCGCCGATGGACCCCCCCGCAGCCGAGCCGCGTTCTACCGAACCCCCGGCCGAGCCCCTCCCGCCTGCGGCTGTTGTCGATGCCACCCCGGCGTCGATGGCCCAAGCCGTGCCAGTTCCTCCCATGCAGCCGTTGCCCGAGCCGCAGGAACCCGAGCCAGAACCCGCACCGCCCCCGGATTTTCAACCAACCCTCGTCATCGAAGCCGTCGCTGACCGTCGGGCACCCCAGGTGCATGCCGATCACACTAGAGCGCCTTCGTTTGTGCGCCAGGCCGAACGTCGTGCCTTCTGGCGCAAACCCGTCATGCGCTGGTTGCTGGGAATCCTGCTGCTGTGGCTGCTGGGCTTGTTGGCGTTACAGGTGGTGCTCGATCGACGCGATCTGATCGCCGCCCGGGACTACCCGGCCGCGCGCCCGGCCCTGGAGGCGCTTTGCGCGTTGTTGGACTGCGTCATCGAGACCCCGCTCCAACTCGACGATCTGGTCATCGACAGTTCGGTGTTGTTGCGGCGGTCGCCGGGCCGTTACAGCTTCAACGTGGTCATTCGCAACCGTGCGGCGCACGCCGTCGCGATGCCCGCCATCGAACTCACCCTGACCGACCTGCAGGATCAGGTGCTGGTTCGCCGGGTACTGCTCCCGACGCAATGGCCCAGACCCGCCGACATCCTCGATGCGGGGGCCGAATGGTCCCTGTCATTCGATCTGGCCCTCGAACATGCCAGTGACCGGGCCATGACCGGTTACCGAGCGCTTCTTTTTTATCCCTGAACCGACGCACACCATGACCCTGCTTGTTTGTGGCTCCCTGGCTTTTGACACCATCATGACCTTCGAGGGTCGTTTTGCCGACCAAATCCTTCCCGATCAGTTGCACATCCTGAATGTGTCGTTTCTGGTGCCAGGTTTGCGTCGTGAATACGGGGGGTGTGCGGGCAATATTGCCTACGGTTTGCGCCAGCTGGGGGCCGACGTGCGTCCCGTGGCCACACTGGGCAGTGACGGCCACGAGTACCTGGAGCGCCTGCAGGCCCTGGGGGTGGATACATGTCATGTGCAACTGGTGGATGACCATTACACCGCCCAGGCCATGATCATGACCGATCGAGACAACAACCAGATCACGGCATTCCATCCGGGGGCCATGAGTCAGGCGCATCGCCGTGTGATTCAGGCGGCGCAAGGTGCCACGGTGGGCATCATTTCTCCGGACGGGCGCGACGCCATGCTCCAGCACGCCGAACAGCTTAAGGCGCTGGGCGTGCCGTTTGTCTTTGACCCCGGCCAGGGCCTGCCGATGTTCAACGGCGAGGAACTGCGGCACTTCATCGAACTGGCCGACTGGGCCGCGCTGAACGACTACGAGGCCCGCATGCTCAGTGACCGCACGGGCCTGGACTACGCCGCCCTGTCCCGGTGCCTGCAGGGCTTGGTCATCACCCTGGCGCACGAAGGGTGTGACGTCTGGCAAGCGGGTGTCTGCACCCGCGTACCGGGTGTTCAGGCGGCGGACGTGGTCGATCCCACTGGCTGCGGCGATGCCTTCCGGGCGGCCCTGCTGTACGGCCTCTCACAAGGCTGGCGTCTGCTGGACGCTGTGGCGCTGGGTAATCGCATGGGTGCCACCAAAATCGCCTCTCGCGGTGGCCAGAACTACTCATTCACCCGTTGAACCCTAACAAAGCCCGCTCCGGGAGCGGGCTCGGCATCGTCAGGGCTTTTTGGCCGTGGGAAAAGGCCAGGCGGCCTGTGGGTTGAGCTTGGTCTGGGAAGAAGGCACCGCAGCGGCGGCCTTGGGAGCTGCCTTGGGCTTGGGCGCTTTGCTCTTTGGTGGCTCCTTGGCTTTGTCTTTGGCCTTCGGTGCGGCCACTTTTTTCTCTACCGCCTTTTTCACTTCAGCTACTTTTTTGTCCACGGCTTTTTTGACGGCAGAGGCCTTTTTCTGGACCGCCTTCTTGACTTCGGCCACTTTCTTTTCGATCACTTTTTCTTCTTTGGCGATCGTCTTCTTGGCACTGGCCACGGTTTTCTGGACCGCCTTCTTCACCTCGGCAACCGCTTTGGCGACAGGGGCAGCCGCTTTTTTGGCGGGCGCGGCGGCCTTTTTGGCGGCGGTTGCCTCTTGGGTCGAAGTGGTAGCCTTCTTGGCAGGGGCCGGTGCCGGTGTCGCCGCCTTCACGGCGGGGGGTGCCTTTTCCGCCGCCGCAGCCGCTTTTTTGGCTGGGACAGCGGCCTTCTTGGCGGGTGCAGCGGCCTTTGTCGCCGGGGCGGCTGGTGCTGCCGTGACGGGGGCGGCTGCGGCCTTGGCCGGCGCAGCTTTCTTCGCAGGGGCAGCGGCCTTCTTCGCCGGTGCCGCTGCTTTCTTGGCCGGGGCGGCCTTCTTCGCAGTTGCCATGTGGTACTCCTCTAGATCAAGTGGCCAAAAACGCACGGCCTCGGACGATTCCGGGCCGGCGATTCAGCACCCGGACCACCGGCGCACGGTGTGCGCCTAGCCCTCCCGAGTGATGAATGGGGAAGGCTTCTGCCGAAACGGCCAACACGGCCAACGGGGCCGACGGGCTAGGGCAGAAGTCAGAGATAGGCGGCATGAAAGCAGGCTGCTTGGCTGGAGGCTCAATCCCAGGACAGCGCACCTCCCGACTGGTATTCGATCACCCGCGTTTCGAAGAAATTGCGTTCCTTCTTGAGGTCGATCATCTCGCTCATCCAGGGGAAGGGATTTTCTTCGTTGGGGAACATCGGGTCGAGCCCGATCTGCACCGCACGGCGGTTGGCGATGTAGCGCAGGTAGCCCTTGAACATGCTGGCGTTCATGCCCAGCACGCCGCGTGGCATGGTGTCTTCGGCGTAGGCGTATTCCAAGTCCACCGCCTTCAGGAACAGGGTCTTGATCTCGGCCTTGAACTCGGCCGTCCAGAGGTGTGGGTTTTCCAGCTTGAGCTGGTTGATGAGGTCGATGCCGAAGTTGCAGTGCATGGACTCGTCGCGCAGGATGTACTGGTACTGCTCGGCGGCACCGGTCATCTTGTTCTGGCGGCCCAGCGCCAGAATCTGCGTGAAGCCGACGTAGAAAAACAGCCCTTCCATCAGGCAGGCGAACACGATCAGGCTCTTGAGCAGGGTCTGATCCGCTTGCGGGGTGCCCGTCTTGAAGTTCGGGTCCATGATGGCGTCGATGAACGGCAGCAGGAATTCGTCCTTGTTGCGGATCGAATCGACCTCGTGGTAGGCGTTGAAGATCTCGCCTTCGTCCAGCCCCAGCGACTCGACGATGTACTGGTAGGCGTGGGTGTGGATGGCTTCTTCGAAGGCCTGGCGCAGCAGGAACTGGCGGCATTCGGGCGCGGTGATGTGGCGGTAGGTGCCCAGCGTGATGTTGTTGGCGGCCAGCGAGTCGGCGGTGACGAAGAAACCCAGGTTGCGCTTGACGATGCGGCGCTCGTCTTCGGTCAGGCCGTTGGGGTCTTTCCAGAGCGCGATGTCGCGGCTCATGTTGACTTCCTGTGGCATCCAGTGGTTGGCGCAGGTGGCAAGGTATTTTTCCCAGGCCCACTTGTACTTGAACGGCACCAACTGGTTGACGTCGGTCTGACCGTTGATGATGCGCTTGTCGGCGGCGTTGATGCGCTGCGTTGACGCGGCTTTGACCGAACTGTGCGGGCTGGCGGCGGCGGACAGCGCAGCCAGCGCGAAGTCAGGCGCGGCAGACGGCGTGGGGCGCACGGGTTGCAGTGCAGGCGTGCTTGGTTCGTCCCAGGTCAGCATGGTGTTTTCCTATTCTCGAATTATCAAATGGCATGGCAGAAATGCAAGCCTTATCGAGCCGCGCACGCATCATCGGGGGGGCCGTGTTGTGTGGCTGCATCGAAATCGGTGGCTGGGTCATTGGCAGGCCTCGCAGCCGGGGTCGTCGATGGCGCAAAACTTGATGTCGGTGGCCGGGGTTTGCGGGGCAGCGGCTGCAGTGGCTGGGGCGGCTGCAGCGGCCACGGGCATCGCGGTCATGGCTGAACTCGCCACCGCGTTCAACTGGCCGATGCGGCCGGTGGATTTTTCGGCGTGCGTGGCGCTGGTGGTGCGCAGGTAGTAGGTGGTCTTGAGGCCGCGCAGCCAGGCCAGTTTGTAGGTCTCGTCGAGCTTTTTGCCCGAGGCCCCGGCCATGTAGATGTTCAGGCTCTGCGCCTGGTCGATCCACTTCTGGCGCCGCGCGGCGGCTTCCACCAGCCACACCGGCTCCACCTCGAAGGCGGTGCGGTAGAGCTCTTTCAACTCACGCGGCACGCGGTCGATCGGCCACAGGGAGCCGTCGAAGTGCTTGATGTCCATCATCATGACCTCGTCCCACAGGCCCAGGCGTTTGAGGTCCTTCACCAGGTAGCTGTTGATGACGGTGAACTCGCCCGACAGGTTGGACTTGACCGACAGGTTGCCGAAGCACGGCTCGATGGATGCATCGACACCAATGATGTTGCTGATGGTGGCGGTGGGCGCAATCGCCACGCAATTGGAGTTGCGCATGCCGTCTTGCGCGATCTTCTTGCGCAGGGCGTCCCAGTCGAGGCTGCTGGAGCGGTCCACTTCCACATAGGATGGGGGTGGGGCCCCGTCCTTGGCCGGGCCGGTGCCGCGCTGCTGCGCCAGCAGGTCCAAGCTGTCTTGCGGCAGGATGCCCTGATCCCACAGCGAACCCCGGAAGGTGGCGTAGCGCCCGCGCTCGGCGGCCAGTTCGGTGCTGGCCCAGTACGCGTGGTAGCACACCGCTTCCATCGAGCGGTCGGCGAATGCCACGGCGGCTGGCGACGCATAAGGCGTGCGCTTGCGGTACAGCGCGTCCTGGAAGCCCATGATGCCTAAGCCCACCGGGCGGTGGCGCAGGTTGGAGTCGCGTGCTTTCTTGACGGCGTAGTAGTTGATGTCGATCACGTTGTCGAGCATGCGCATGGCGGTGGACACGGTTTTCTTGAGCTTGGCGTGGTCGATCTCGCCGTCAGCCGTGAGGTGCTGCGCCAGGTTGACCGAGCCCAGGTTGCAGACGGCGGTTTCGGCGTCGTTGGTGTTGAGCGTGATCTCGGTACACAGGTTGGAGCTGTGCACCACACCGGCGTGCTGCTGCGGGCTGCGCAGGTTGGATGGGTCTTTGAAGGTGATCCAAGGGTGGCCGGTCTCGAACAACATGCTCAGCATCTTGCGCCAGAGGTCGGTGGCGGGCACTTTTTTGGCGGGCTTGATCTCGCCGCGCTCGGCCTTGGCTTCGTAGGCGGTGTAGGCTGCCTCGAAGGCGGTGCCAAACTTGTCGTGCAGGTCGGGCACGTCCGACGGGCTGAACAGCGTCCAGTCGCCTTTTTCCATCACGCGCTTCATGAACAGGTCGGGAATCCAGTTGGCCGTGTTCATGTCGTGGGTGCGGCGGCGGTCGTCGCCGGTGTTCTTGCGCAGCTCCAGGAATTCCTCGATGTCGAGGTGCCACGTTTCGAGGTAGGCGCACACCGCGCCCTTGCGCTTGCCGCCCTGGTTGACGGCCACGGCGGTGTCGTTGACCACCTTCAGGAACGGCACCACGCCTTGCGACTCGCCGTTGGTGCCCTTGATGTGGCTGCCCAGGGCGCGCACGCGCGTCCAGTCGTTGCCCAAGCCGCCGGCAAACTTGCTCAGCAGCGCGTTTTCCTTGATCGACTCGTAAATGCCGTCGAGGTCGTCGGGCACGGTGGTCAGGTAGCAGCTCGACAGTTGCGAGCGCCGGGTGCCGCTGTTGAACAGCGTGGGCGTGCTGCTCATGAAGTCGAACGACGACAGGATTTCGTAGAACTCGATGGCGCGGGTTTCGCGGTCGATTTCGTTGAGCGCCAAGCCCATGGCCACGCGCATGAAGAAGGCCTGCGGCAGTTCGATGCGCGTCTTGCGCAGGTGCAAAAAGTAGCGGTCGTACAGGGTTTGCAGGCCCAGGTAATCGAACTGCAGGTCGCGCTCGGCCTTCAGGGCCGCGCCCAGGCGCTGGAGGTCGAACTGCAGCAGACGCTCGTCGAGGAGGTCGTTTGCCACGCCTTTTTTGATGAAGCCGGGAAAGTAGTCGGCATAGCGGGCGGCCATGTCGGCTGGTGGCACTTCGGTGCCCAGCACTTCCTTGACGATGGTGTGCAGCAGCAGCCGGGCGGTGGCGTAGGTGTAGTCGGGGTCGGTCTCGATCTTGGTGCGGGCGGCCAGAATCGCGGCCTTATAGACCTCGGTCATGGGCACGCCGTCGTAGAGGTTGCGCATGGTCTCGGCCACGATCGGCTCGGGCCTGACGTCCGCGCCCAGGTGGGCGCAGGCGTTGCTGATGAGCGCCTGCAGGGCGTTGAGGTCCAGGGCGACACGCTGGCCGTGGTCGATCACGTGCAGCGCGGGGGTGGCGGGTGCCTGCTCGGCCTGCATGGCGGCCTGTTTGGCGGCCCGCTCTTGGGCGCGGCGTTCCCGGTACAGCACGTAGGCACGGGCCACTTCGTGGTGGCCGCTGCGCATCAGGCCCAGTTCCACCTGGTCTTGCACGTCTTCGATGTGGAAGGTGCCGCCGCCCGGGCGCGAGCGCATCAGGGCACGCACCACGTTTTGGGTCAGCACGTCCACGTCCTCGCGCACGCTGGCCGACGCCGCGCCCTGTGCGCCGCGCACGGCCAGAAACGCCTTCATCAGCGCCACGGCAATCTTGTTGGGCTCGAACGGCACCACGGCACCATTGCGGCGGATGATCTGGTAGTTCTGCAGGGTGCTGGTTGACACCGAACGGCCCGCTTGCGGGTTGTGGCCGGTCGCCGCCGGAGCGCTGGCCTGGTGGGATAGGGGGGTGGATTGCATGCGTCCTCTTGCTAAGTTGGGCACTAGGGGTAGTGTGCCGACACTCGTTAAACACTAGGGGTAGTGTAGCGCGGCATTGTGTCGGCGTGGGGGTTGGCCCTAAAAAAATCAGCTCAGAACGCGTGGCGCTCTGGGGCGTGGCGGGCGGGCTAGGGTCAATACGGGGGCGCTCAGGCGTCTGGGATACGCCGATGCGCTTCTGCAGTCAAACGCTGCGCTGTTTGGACGAGGAGGGGCACACGGAGGTGTGCTTCGTTCAAAGCTTCAGACAAAAGAGCCGGATCCCGGATGTACTCGTGGATCATTCGGTTCCTTAGCCAGCGAGCTTCCAGCCAGTGTTCAGGTTGCTCCAGCCACCCCCATTTCGCGATCAGGTTCAGATTGTCAATCACAGGCCCTGGTTCGTTACCTAGTAATCCTAGGAGAGCTGGCAACAGTTTGTCGCCCGTGGTGTCTTGCAGTCGGCCAAAACGAGCGACAAATGCATCGACTCGCTCGGCTTCGTTGTGGTTGGAGTTCAAGCCTTCTGCTCGGTTGGCAGTAAAAGGCTCGGCAAACAGGTGACGGTCGGTCAGTTGGAGGTGTTGAATCTCTCGCTCAACCACCTCGCATAAATGCCTTAATCGTTCAGTGCTAGGCTGCGTCACAGCAGAACCCCCTTTTCGATAGCCTCGCGGTGTATCGGCTGTAGTGGGGTTTGTGGGGTTATCACCAGGATGTCGAAGCGTTGTTCTCCCAGCGACATGACAAGCTTGGCGGATAACTGTGCTGCGCGTCGTACAGGATCCGTGATGGGCTCCTGAGTTTCTACCAATAGGTCGATGTCACCTCCGCGTGCAGTGTCGTCCGTCCGCGAGCCGAAAAGGCGAACCTTCGCTCCAGCGCCGAAAACCGTCTCGGCCTGACGTTTGATGAGGAGGGATTGCTGCGGTGAAAGGCGCATCACACCGAAACCCAAGATCGGCGAACCATTTCCTGACACATGGCATGGGCCGCCTGCGCTAGCGGAGGCGTGAAACGCTGCCCTGCGTCCAGCGCGTTCCAGAGAATCACTGGGTCTTCCACATATTCATGCACCATCTGGTTACGCAAGGTGCACATGGCAAACCAGTCGTCAGCCGATGCAATCCATCCCAGTTTTTCCGCGCGGTCCAGGTTGTCTGCGAAAGAAGCCACACGCTCACCCAGTGCTGCCAATACTTGCGGTAGCAGTTTGTCGCCCGTGGTGTCTTGCAGTCGGCCAAAACGAGCGACGAACGACTCGATCCGGTCAGCCAGGTCTGGCGTGCTATCCAGCGTGACCAGCGACTGGAGGTTGAACCCTGGCTTGAACAGGCGTTGCCTCGTGTCCAGCAGTAGTCGTGATTCTTTGTTCACCACCCTGTACAAAAATGCAAGGCGTTTCAGTGTCTTGTCGTCCGGTCTCACAAAAGCACCCCTTCCTCGCGGGCGATGTCGTGAATGGCAGAGTGCTGCAAACCTGGGGCCCGCAATGAGTACGTCGATCTTGCGGCCCCTCATGCGCCGGGATATTTTGCCTGACAGGGTGGCGGCCAGCCACGCTGGGTTGTCTGGCCGCTTGTCCAGCTCCAGAAACAAATCGACGTCGCCGCCGCGTGCGTCGTCGTTCAAACGCGAGCCGAACAGCCGAATGGGCACCGCGTAGCCGAGGACGTCTTGCGTCACTTGGCGTATCGTGGCGATGTCGGCGGGTTGAAGGCGCATGACCTTATTGTGCCCCGATTGGCGGGAAACGGGAGGGGGGCCAGCCGGTGAGCTGCTGCAGCAACACCCAATCGAACCCAGGGCCGGGGTCGTGCTTGCGGCCAGGGGCGATGTGTTCATGGCCCATCACGTGCTCGATGGGGTGCTGGGTGGCCAGTTGCTCGCACAACGCGGCCAGGGCATGGTATTGGGCCAGTTCGAAGGCGTCTCCCTCCAACCCTTCGAGCTCGATGCCCACCGAATAATCGTTGCAGTTTGGCTGCCCCTGCCATGACGACTGGCCGGCATGCCAGGCGCGGTGTTGCGTGTCCACGAACTGGATCACCTCCCCGGTGCGGCGGATGAAGAAGTGCGCCGACACCTGCAGCCCACGGATGGATTGAAAGTAGGGGTGGGCGTCCCAGTCCAACGTGCCGGTGAAGAGTTGCTCCACTTCCGGCCCGCCGTACTGGCCGGGCGGCAGGCTGATGGAGTGGAGCACCAGCAACGACACCGCCGCGCCCGCAGGCCGGGGGCCAAAGTGGGGGGAGGATAGCCATTGAGTCATGGTGTGATGGGCGTATCAGTGTGGCTGCAACCATTCTTCGAACTGCGCAGGGGTCAGAATCGGGATATGAAAATGATCTTTAACGGCCAGTAGGTGACCATCGCCACTCACTAAAGCATCCGCACTGCCCACGGTTGCCACTACCAGGAAGATGATGTCATCCGCATTTCGAATGCTGGGCAGGCCGCTGGGTGTCTGGTCAACCCGTACGGCCTCCGTGTATGGCAGACATTCAGCCAGCAATGCGTCTTGCTCCTGCCTTGTGAGCTTGAATTTTGGATAGGCCAGCACCCTCAGCAGTTCATGGGCCGTATCGCGACTGACCAAGGGAATGATGCGCCTGGTCTGCCAAGCATGCCGAAGCCATGCAAAACGACTGCGAGAAAAGATCAGCGCGGACACCAGACAGTTGGTGTCGATGACGACGCGCGGAGGCATCATGTGCGCTTGCGAGCCCAGTTGATGGCGTCGTTGACATCAGCTGGCGTGATGCCCAACTCATCAAGCTTGGAGCGTACCGCGTCTGCGTGTAGCTGGCGAACAGGCGTCAGGACGATTTTGCCGTCCTGATAGGTGACGTCGTAGTAGTCCGCCTCACCCGCTTTCTGGACGATGGCCTTCGGCAAGGTGACTTGATTTTTGACAGTTCGTTTGGCTAGCATGTTGAACCCTGTAGTAATGAAGTAAGGAATTCAATTCTAGCTAAACAGTCTGGGGCCGGCCAGTCTTGAGCCTCAGCCATAAGCTGGCGTCAAGAAAACGAAAACGAGCGCGCCTTGGCGTCGTCCACTTCCTCGATGGAGACCACGAACTTTTTGGACAGGATCGCCATTTCACCGATTTCCGAGTTCATCTGGATCGGGAAGAACTTGCGCTCGTCGTTGAGCAGGTCCTGCATGCGCTCGCCTTGGGCCAGATAGACGTAGCCACGAAAGCGGTCGCCATCGTGCATCTTCACGCTGACGAAGATGCGGCGCGTTTGTTGCTTTGTAGGGGCGAGGGTTTGGGTCATGGCCGAGGATAAAAATGGTGTAAATGAGCCTCACTAGAGTGTCCCACAAAGCCACAGTTTTCTCTATAGGCCTGAATCCGTGACCACCCACCCCGCCTGAAGGCAATCGGCAGGTTTTTTCATTTTTTACGCCAACCTTGCCCGCAGTTCTTGCGCCCGCATGCGCCAAAACCCCTTGAAGCCCACCTGCGTGCACCCCGCTACACCCATTTCGCGTGTGTTCCCTGTTTCTGGGCGAAGCAGCACCTGCACACCCGTGCCTACGCTTGTGTGGGTCAAGGCTGTGCGTTGCCATTCACAGTCAGACCGCGCACGCAGCCGCTCGTCTCGCTTGTCGTTCAGGCGCGAGTTGGCGGTGCAACCGTTCAAACACCGTGTAGGCACTGTCATTCGCACCCAGGCCCAACACCCATTGCCCCGCATGCCTGATCATGCGTGCGGCCTTAAACATCAATTCTTGCAGCACCGTCTTCATGCGCCTGCGCTGGGCTGCGTGACGCACCGGCGCGTCTTTGCCCATGAGTGCGTTTTGCCCCATCAGGCGCAAGATGTTCATCTCCAGAGCCGCCATGGCGCAGACCAGGTAATTGGTCGTCCCTGATTTATTCATATCAGGCAAGAACCATCCGGTTTGACGCCAGCTGTGCACGCGATAGATGCTCTTTTGCCATCCATCCCAGCTGAAGCGCGGCAAATGCTAACCCCGCCCGCAGGCGCAAATAAAGGCTGACCAGGAAGGACAAGCCCTTCTTGGCGATCATGCGCAGCAGCCAGCGGATGTTGTAGCCCGCTGCGCACAGCACCGCATGCAGCCGATCACCCGTTTCACCCTTCAAGTGACACCGGTCCATACGGTGGTCGGCCTTGAGGTGGCCGATGATGGGCTCGATGGCCTGGCGGCGTTTGAGCAGTTGTCGCTCTTCTTCTGTGATGCGCTTGCTCTTGCCCCGGTGGACGATGTGCACATCGGGGTTGTCGGCATCCACTCCGCGATAACCGAGATCCACGAAAGCCGTCCTGGGCTTGGCTCCCGTGTCCTGCATCAGGATGGCTGCTTGCTCCAGCTGGGGTGCCAGCGTGTGGCCATCGTAGGGATTGCCGTGGAACGCTTTGGCACCGACGATGAGGTTGCCCCGCAGGGTGCTGGCAATGCCCACCTTCACGCCAAACTCGTAGGGTTGTTTGCTCTTGCCCTTGTTGATGCACGAGACCTCAGGGGCGTGGAAGCTGTAAAGCTTCGGTGTGCCGTGCTTGGCCTTCTTGCTGCTGCTTTGCGCCACGATCTGCGCGACCCGTGCCAGGGTGGTCTGCAGAGCGACGTGCACCGCAGCGGCCACACTCGTCAGACCGGCAGCCTTGCGTTCGATGTCGCGCCGCAGTCGGCCGACAACGGTGCACTGGCGGTTGATGGTGCGGCGCATGCGCCGAAACTGTCGGGCGTGTGCGTAGCGGCCTGCCTTGTGCCCCAGGGCTTTGCCCTCTTTGGCATAGGTTTGCTTCAGATGAATGCCGGCATCTTTGGCCGCCTCTACCAGCTTGACCCGTGCCGTCTCCAGCAGCTTGCTGTCGGTGGGATGGGCAATGGCCTTGTGCTGCACGGTGCTGTCCACGATCAAGCGCTGCAACTCTTGGGGTTTGATGAGCTTGAGCTCCACCGCGGTGTTGACGGTTTGCGCCAGCAGCTCTTCGACGCCTTCGTCGCCGAGCAACCGGCGAAACTTGACCAGGGTGGTGGCATCGCAGGGACGATGGTGTTCAAAGTAAGCCTGGCCGGAGAAGAACTGCCAAGTCGGCGTCTCCCCCCAACGCTCGACCACGCCTTCGTCGGATTCGTTGAAGGCGTGCTTGAGGTAGAGCAGCGCAATCATGATGCGCAGGGGCACGCGGGGCCGGCCAGCATTGCTCTTGCGTGCCTGCATCACAGGGGCTTCGCCGAACAAGTCCAGATCGGGCATGGCCACGCCAGCGCGGCCCTTACGGCTCAACAGGTGGGAGACGGAGGCTTCGATTTGCTGCCAGGGCATGCGAGAAGACAGCACCGCCAGCGGATGGCGCAGGTCGATCATGTGGTCGATGCGGCTGCGGAAAAAATCGTCGGTGGCGGGGCAGACGAACATCAGCAAAACTCCCAGAAAT
>DBAZ01000065.1:1046-6269 GCA_002291945.1 Tepidimonas sp. UBA997 | reverse complement strand
TCCAGCAGCAGGGCCTCGTCGTAACCCTCGTCGGTGGCTTCCATGTTGGCCAGGATGGAGTTGGTGTAGTTGCTCACCGCCTTGGCCTGCGTCATGGTGATGTTGACGTGGTGGCGAGTGTAGCTGCTGGTCTTGACGCGGATGCCGCGCTTGAGGCCTTCTTCGCCTAGGTACGCGCCCCAGGCCCAGGCCGCCACCATCAGGTGGACGGTGTTGCCTTTGGGCGACACACCGAGCTTTTTGTCGCCGATCCAAGTCAGCGGGCGTAGGTAGCCGCTTTGCAGATTGTTCTCGCGGATCACCGACTTCTGCGCTTCGTTCACCTGCTCTTGGGTGAACGGAATTTTCATGCGCAAGATTTTGGCGCTGTTGAACAGGCGCTCGGTGTGCTCCTGGAGGCGGAAGATGGCCGGGCCGTTGGCGGTGTGGTAGGCACGCACCCCTTCAAAAGCCCCGCAGCCGTAGTGCAGGGTGTGGGTCAGGACGTGGATTTTGGCGTCGCGCCAATCCAGCATCTGGCCGTCCATCCAGATCTTGCCGTCGCGGTCGGACATCGAAGGGGTGATGGTCATGTGTTGCCTCAAACGAATGGTTCTAAGTCAAGCTCAAACAACGAGGTTTTCCCCCGTTTTTTCAGACGAAGGCGATTTTACGGCTTTACGTATGCTCAACTATTTTTTCTTTTGGCCCTAAAGTTGGCGGGCTTACTGCCGAAATGGGAAGAAAGCGGGCATCCCGTCTGGACGATTGACTCTCGCGAGGAGTTCACCATGCTGACTATTTCTTCTGTTGCCGTTTCGCCGTTGCCGCCTCAGATGCCGACGGTGGTTCGTGTTCAGCCGACCCCCACGGTCAAGGCCAGTGACAACGTGTCAGCCGACAATCAAGGGGGCGCGACCCCATTGGCTCCTGCCGACGTCAGTCTTCGCGCCCAGGGAGTGGTTGCGCCTTCTTCCCTCCCGCCGGTCCATCCCACGGGCGAAACCCCTCGGGTCAATCCGTTCAACAACAACGCGACGCCCGAACGTTTGGGGGATGTGACAGGGGTTTCTGCGGCTCGAGCCCAATGGCCCACTGCCTCGCTGGCCATCAACGGTGCTCGCAACGAGCGTTCCGCCCAGAGCGGTGTCAATGCGCTCACGCCTGAAGATGCGTCGGATGCGACCCGTCTCAACGCCGATGCAGCTGCTTCTTCAGCAGCACAGGTGCGCAGCGAATCGCCCCGTTTTCGGGGTGAACTGCCCCCCGAAGTGAAAAATCCGGTCATGGAAGCCATGGAAGCCCAGATCAATGATCTGCTGCCCAATATGTGGTCAGCCAGCCGTGCTGCGGTGGATGTCCTGATTGGGGAAGAAGCCCGTGCGGCGTCTGTCGCTCGCTCTGAAATACTGGCAGGCCGGTTGACGAGCCATGCAGAGCGAGTCAATGAGGCCGCGGAAAACTACAATCGGACATCCAACCTGCCCGAGCCGCCCGTCGCTGGTCGAACGATAGACCGCTTGGTTTGATGAGACCCCTGCATCAGATCCGGTGACGAACGCCGCCAGCGCTGTTGACACGATCGACGATGGCCTTGGCGATGGACTTGAGCGGCAACACTTCGTGAATGGCCCCCTGCTGTATGGCCATCTTGGGCATGCCAAAGACAATGCAGCTGGCCTCGTCCTGTGCCAGATTGTAGCTGCCCGCATCGCGCATTTCTTTCATCGCGGCGGCACCATCGGCCCCCATGCCCGTCAGCATCACCCCGATTGCATTCGGCCCCAGGACGCGGGCACAGGATTTGAACAGCACCTCCACCGATGGTTTGTGGCGATTCACCGGCTGAGAGTCGTCCACCACGGCCACGTAATTGGCACCACTGCGTTCGATGTGGAACTGCTGGCCCCCCGGGGCAATGTAGGCGTGACCCGGCAGAATCCGCTGGCCGTTGATCGCCTCTGCGACGCGAATCTTGCACAGCGAGTCCAGCCGGGCAGCGAAGCTGGTGGTGAATCCGGCCGGCATGTGCTGGGTGATGACAATAGCCGGCGAATCGGGCGGCAGTTCGACCAGTATCTCCTTGATGGCTTCGGTGCCCCCGGTCGAAGCGCCCACGCAAATAACTTTTTCCGTGGAGATTCGATGCACGGTCAGCGGCTTGGTCTCGGCCGTCGACCCATGAATCCCTCCCGACGCATGCTGCCCGGCAGCCGGGGGAGGGGGCGCATGCCGGGTCACTCTGGCTTTGCTGGCCACCCGGATTTTTTCAACGATGTCCGCCCCCAGTGCCGTAAGACCGCTGGTCACGCCGATACGGGGTTTGGCCACAAAGTCCACCGCGCCCATTTCAAGGGCCCGCATCGTCGTGTCAGCCCCCTGCTCGGTCAGGGTGGAGACCATCACCACCGGCATGGGGCGCAAGCGCATCAGCCGCGAAAGGAATTCCAGCCCATCCATTTTGGGCATTTCCACGTCAAGCGTGATCACATCAGGATTGAGCTCCCGGATCATCTCACGCGCCATGAGGGGGTCATTGGCGGCGCCTATGCAGCACATGTCGGGTTGCTTGTTGATGATCTCGGTCAACAGGCTGCGGACCAGGGCGGAATCGTCCACCACCACCACTTTGATTTTTTGCATCGGTCAGGGTCCTCGTCAGAACAGATCCACAGACCCCCCCGAGGTGGACTGAACCACTCGGGTTGCCACGCCTTGGCGCTCTTGGGTTTCGAGAGTGTCCGGGTGGGCGTGGGCCAGACGCTTGACCATGGCTTTGCCAGAAAGCGGGAAGAACACCACCTTGCGCGGATAGATGTCGAGCACATCCTTGGAAACCACGGGGATGCGTTCAGTGGTCAGGTAGTCCAGCACGAACTTGGTGTTGCGTTCGCCCACGTTCATGCTGGTGAAGCCAGAAATCACGGCACCGCCCCCAAAGACCTTGGCCTGCATGTATTCGCGCGACGAACCCATCTTCACCAGTTCGTTGATCAGCAGTTCCATCGCGTAGGAGCCATAGCGGCCCGATGTGTCGGCACCGCCGTCGGGCAACATGAAGTGGTTCATGCCGCCGATGCGCAAGCGCGAGTCCCAGATACAGGCGGCAATGCAGGAGCCAAGCACCGTCATGATGACCAGGTCCTCGTTGGCGACGAAATATTCGCCTGGCAACACCTTGGCGGCGTTGTACTTGAAGTGCTGGTCGTGAAAGAAAAACGATGCCTCGCCCGGCTTGCGTGCACGGGTTTTGAGGACTTTGAGGTAATCGGAACTGCGGTGCATGGCCTCAGACTTTTTCGTAAACGGTTTTACCACGCAGAGCAAACAACGCCCGGGCGTCGCTGAAGTTTTCAGCGTGTCCCACAAACAGGGTTCCCTTCGGCTTCATGAGCCGATGGATGCGGCCCAGCACTTGTCGCTGCGTCGGGTTGTCAAAGTAAATCATCACGTTGCGGCAGAACACCACATCAAACGTCTCTCGCAAGCTCCAGTTGTCCTCGATGAGATTGAGTGCGAAAAACGTGAGGTGTTGTTGCAACTCGGGTTTCACTCGAGCCAGTCCGTGATTGTTGCCTTTGCCTTTCAGAAAGTATTTCTGCAACTGGTTGGCGCTGAGGTTTTTCAGGCCGTCCAGTTTATAAACACCTTGGGAGGCGGTGTTGAGCACTTTGGTGTCGATGTCGCTGGCCCAGATTTGAAAACGCCCGTTCAACCCCAGTGTGTCCGCCAGGGTGATGGCAATCGAGTAGGGTTCTTCGCCGGTGGACGCTGCGCTGCACCAGATTTTCCACTCGTGATCCGCTGGCGCTGCCTGGACCAAGCGTGTCAGTTCAGAAAAATGGTGGTTCTCGCGAAAAAAAGACGTGAGGTTCGTCGTCAGGGCATTGACGAATTCCTGCCACTCGTCGCCACCCGGCTGGTGTTCCAGCCATTGCAGGTAGTCCCTGAAGGTGCCATGCCCGGTATCCCGCAGTCGTCGTGCAATGCGGCTATAGACCATGGCCTGTTTACCGTCGTGCAGGCTGATGCCGGCATGTTGGTAGATCAGTGCCTTGATGCGGTCAAAGTCAGCCTTTGTCCAGGTGAACTCTCGACTTTGAAGGCTGGCGGTGTCGTCCATGGGCGGGATCGCTTGCCTTATTGCCGTACTCGGCGAACCAGTGCTGAGGTGTCAAGAATCAGCGACACGCTGCCATCACCCAGGATGGTCGCCCCCGACACGTTGGGGACTTTCTTGTAATTGGCCTCCAGGTTTTTGATCACGACTTGCTGTTGTCCCAGCAACTCGTCGACCATCAGGGCCACACGGGCACCATCCGATTCAATCACCACCATGATGCTGTTGGCCGAGGCGTCACCGGCTTGGCGTGGCACGCCGAACGTGCGGTCGATTTCGATGACCGGCATGTATTCGTCGCGCACCTTCACCAGTTGGGCATTCTGGGCCACGGTGTTGATCGACGTCGCTTCCACCTGGAACGACTCCACCACCGACGACAAGGGCAGGATGTAGACCTCGTCGCTGACACGCACGGTCATTCCGTCCATGATGGCCAGGGTCAGCGGCAGCCGCACCTTGACGCTCATGCCGAATCCTTCCGAGGAATCGATTTCGACCGAACCGCCCAAGGACGCGATGTTTCTCTTCACCACGTCCATGCCCACGCCACGCCCCGAGACGTCGGTCACCACTTCGGCGGTCGAAAAGCCGGGGGCGAAGATCAGACCCCAGACATCCTGGTCGGGCATGTCGTCCGAGACATCCATGCCTTTCGAGCGGGCTTTGTCGAGCAGCTTCTGGCGGTTGAGGCCCTTGCCGTCGTCCCGAACCTCGATCAGGATCGAGCCGCCCTGATGCGCCGCCGACAGCGTGATGGTGCCCATATCGGGTTTCCCGTTGGCCAGTCGGACATCGGGCATCTCGATGCCGTGGTCGCAGCTATTGCGGATCAGGTGCGTCAGGGGATCGGTGATTTTTTCGATCAGTCCCTTGTCCAGTTCTGTGGCTTCCCCGTGGGTGATCAGATCCACCTTTTTGCCGAGTTTGCCGGCCAGATCCCTCAGCATGCGGGGGAAGCGGCTAAATACCACCGACATGGGAATCATGCGGATCGACATCACCGATTCCTGCAAGTCACGGGTGTTGCGCTCCAGGTCGGCCAAGCCGGCGAGCAATTGCTGGTTGACGGTGGCATCCAGGGACTGACTGTACTGGGCGAGCATGGCCTGGGTGATGACCAG
>DBAZ01000065.1:0-725 GCA_002291945.1 Tepidimonas sp. UBA997 | reverse complement strand
GCATGGCCTGGGTGATGACCAGTTCGCCGACTTGGTTGATCAACTGATCGATCTTGCTGACCGATACCCGAAGCGTCGTCGTTTCAAGCTGCGCGGAGGAGGCTGCCTTGGCGGCTTTGGCGGCCTCCCGAGATTTGCTTTCCGCCGAAGGCACCCCCGATGCCATGGCGGTGCTTTCCGGGACGTCCACCCCCAGACTGGCTGCATGTTCCTGCGGGTTGAGCGGGTTACCCGGCGCCCCGGTGAACAGGCCGTAGCCCTGGATCAAGTCTTCAGCCGGGACGGCTGCCCCGTGAACATCGGTGACGGTGGAGCCCACTGGGCTGCCCGGAGCGCCGGCAAACAGGCCAAAGCCTTGTTCGATGATGTCCGCACTGTGGTCGTCTGCCAGGCTAGCCTGAGGATTGGCCGCAGGGGTTGGCCCCGGTACTTCCAGACGGATGCTGTCTTTGGAGACGTGAAAGGCAAAGAGATCGAGCAGGTCGTCGTTGCTGCTGCTGGTGGTCAGGTCGTAAATGCGCGATCCATGTGCCGACGATTCATGGAGGATGGTGCCCAGTCCCGCAATGTCGCGAAAGAGGTCTTTGATGGGGTCGGCCTGGCTCAAGTCGCTCAGTGGACCGATGACGGCACGCAGCGTGCGCACCACTCCTGGGGGCGAGGCCGCAGGCATGCCACCGACAAGGGGTGGTGTTGACGGGATGGGCGGAGGGGCGGGGGCGGGT
>DBAZ01000071.1 GCA_002291945.1 Tepidimonas sp. UBA997 | reverse complement strand
ACCAGCCGTTGCAGTGGAACATGGGCAGCGTCCACAGGTAGGTGGCGTGCTTGGGCATGTCCCATTCCAGTATGTTGGAAATCGCGTTGAGGGTCGCACCCCGGTGGTGATAGACCACCCCCTTGGGGTTGCCGGTGGTGCCGCTGGTGTAGTTGAGGGCGATGGCGTCCCATTCGTCGTCGGGCAGTTGCCACGGATCGGCCGCGTCACCGCTGGCCAGGAAAGCCTCGTAATCGTCCGCGTCCAGATCGGCCGTGGGCGGGCCATACAGCGCATCTTGCGCCAGCAGCACACGCATGGGGGCCTGACTCTGGCGCAGGGCCAAGGCTTTTTGCAGCACGG
Source organism: Tepidimonas sp. UBA997 (assembly GCA_002291945.1). Classification (GTDB taxonomy): domain Bacteria; phylum Pseudomonadota; class Gammaproteobacteria; order Burkholderiales; family Burkholderiaceae_C; genus UBA997. Next base: position 4,590 of record DBAZ01000071.1, on the reverse strand, counting down.
CAGCAAATTCGGGATCGACCACGATCGCCTTGGCCTCACCGTGGTCGAGCATGAAGGCAATCGCTTCTGCGTCGAGCCGGGTATTGAGGGTGTTGAGCACCGCCCCGGCCATGGGTATTCCGAAGTGGGCCTCGACCATGGCGGGCACGTTGGGCAGCATCACCGCCACGGTGTCGTTCTTGCCGATACCCGCACGCTTCAAGGCACTGGCCAACTGGCAACAGCGTTGGTAAGTCTGCCCCCAGGTGCGCCGGATGGCCTGTGCGCCCAGACCATGCACCAGCGCCCACCGATCCGGATAGACCAGCGCCGCACGCTGCAGAAAATCGAGCGGACTCAGGGGCACGAAGTTGGCGGCATGGCGTGGCAGGTGCTGGTCGAAAATCGATGTCATGGCTGGTCTCTCGCGGGTCGTGGGCAATCTGAGGTCGGCTGATACTTTACCCGATCCGGGGCCGCGCAAAGCCGGTCAACTCGGTCAAAATACCGTGTGGCCATCCCGCAAAACTTCATTCAGGAACTGCTGACCCGCGTTGACATTGTCGAGGTGGTGGGCCGCTACGTGCAGCTCAAAAAAGGCGGGGCCAATTTCATGGGCCTGTGCCCGTTCCACGGCGAAAAATCGCCCTCTTTCAGCGTCAGCCCGACCAAGCAGTTTTTTCATTGCTTTGGTTGTGGCAAAAGTGGCAACGCGGTCGGCTTTCTGATGGATCACACCGGCATCGGCTTTGTGGAAGCGGTCAAGGACTTGGCCCAGCAAGTCGGGCTGCAGGTGCCCGAGGAAGACCTCCCGCCGCAGGAACGCGCCAGAGCCGCCGCGCAGCGCCAGCGCCAGAGCACGCTCAACGACGTGTTGCTCAAAGCCGCCCAAGCCTACCAAACCCAGTTGCGCAACACCCCGAAAGCGGTGGATTACTTGAAACGCCGGGGCCTGACCGGCCAGATCGCCAAGACTTTTGGCCTGGGCTATGTGCCCGAAGGCTGGCGGTTTCTGTCCACCGTGTTCCCGGACTACCAAAGCGGGCTGCTGGTCGAGGCCGGACTGGTGATAGCCAGCGACGCCGACGCCGCGCCCGACACGGGCCAGCAAGGCAAGCGCTACGACCGCTTTCGCGACCGCATCATGTTTCCGATCCGCAACGTCAAGGGTGACTGCATCGGCTTTGGCGGGCGCGTGATCGACCAAGGCGAACCCAAGTATCTGAACTCGCCCGAAACCCCGGTGTTCAGCAAAGGCCATGAACTGTATGGCCTGTTCGAGGCCCGAACGGCGATCCGGCAAGCCGGTTATGTGCTGGTGACCGAAGGCTATATGGACGTGGTGGCCTTGGCCCAACTGGGCTTCCCGCAGGCCGTGGCTACGCTGGGCACGGCCTGCACGCCCGACCACGTGCGGCTGTTGTTTCGCTTCAGCGACACGGTGGTGTTTGGCTTCGACGGCGACGCAGCGGGTCGGCGGGCGGCACGCAAAGCCTTGGAGGCGACGCTGCCCTGGGCCACCGACACGCGCACCGTGAAGTTCCTGTTTCTGCCAACCGAGCACGACCCCGACAGTTTTGTCCGGGCGCATGGGCCGCAAGCGTTTGCCGACGCCATCCAGCAGGCCACGCCACTGAGCCGCTTCCTGCTCGACAGCGCCGCCAGCGGCTGTGAACTCGACACCGCCGAAGGCCGTGCCCGGATGGGCAGCCAAGCCCAACCTCTCTGGACGGCGCTGCCAGATGGCACCCTGAAGCGGCAATTGCTGCAAGAGCTGGCCGATGGCATCGGCCTCGATGCCCGCGAACTGACCCAACTGTGGCAGCCCAAAGGGGCACGCCCCAGCCTCGGCTCAGCGACCGCTGGCTGGCGCCAGCATGCGCCGCGGCAAAGCCCGCCCACAGGCGCGGCATCGAACCGGAGCAGCCCTCTGGTGCAGGAGCCAACTGAGGCCGCGCCCCTCGTGTCCAGCCGCAGCAGCCCTGCCTTGCAGCCGCCCAAGCGGCCCCAGCGCAAAAGAGGCTTGCTCGGTCGAGGCGATCGGGTAGCCCGGATTGTGCTGAGCGCCCCCGACGCCTGGGACTGGCTGACCCATGACGACCACCATCTGCTGGCCCAAGAGCCGCCGCCGCACGGCCTGCTGTTTGCCTGGCTCGAAACCCAGTGGCTGGAACACGGCCCGCAGCCGTGGGCGGTGCTGCGCGAGGCCATGCGCGGCCTGCCCTTCGAAGGGCTGGCACTCGATTTGTACGGCAGCGCCCTGGAACTGGAGCGGCCCGACCTCCAAGGCAATGGCAACGGCAATGGCAACGACGGGACCGAAGCACATGGCCCGCAAGTCGAACTGCGGCAATTGCTGCGACGCATGCACATCGAGCGCCTCAAGCAGTTGGAAACGGAATGGGCCGCCAAGGCCACCAGCGATCCTGCCGCCCTGGACCACTACCGTACCACCCAGGCGACCAGAAAAGGATTGGAGCAGGCCGATCGCCCTGCTTGATACGACCTTGTTACAGTCACATGGCTGTCATCGATGTGAAGTAGACTCAGTGAACGATCGGCTGTTTTGCTCGACAACGCTGGCACAGACTCAACTCCACGATGAACACGTCGTCCACATCACCTCCCACCACACAAAAACTCAGCACAAAGTTGGTTGCCATTCTGTGCGTCTCGATCTTCGTAGTGCAGGGGATGAGTATGGCTTTGGTGAGCCGCTCCATCTGGCTGGATTTCGTCTCGAGTGCTCAAGAGGTCACAGACACATCGGCCCAAAACGCTCATGACGCTGTCCAATCTAAACTGCAAGATGCGCAAAAATCCCTTCGGGCGGACTTCGACGCCTTGCTGGCCGAGTTTTCTGGGGCGCCCTTCACTTTGGGCACACCAACCCCAAGTGATGAAACGGGTCAGACTCCTTCAGTCCAGTTACTTTGGTCTGACATGCCCATGCGAGACAATTTTTTTGTCATTGATCTATTCACTGAAGCCAGGGGTGGCACCACTGCCACCGTCTTCGAGCGCCAGGGTGACGACTTCTTGCGCATTTCAACATCGTTGCTGGATACCCAAGGCCAGCGAGCCGTAGGAACAACGCTGGAACGAACGCACCCCGGGCATGCGTATTTGCTCAGAGGAGAGCGTTTTGAAGGGTCCGTTTTGTTGCTTGGAAGAAACCACCTGACGATTCTTCAACCCATCAGGGAAGGCAATCAGGTGATTGGCGCTTTGGCAGTTGCGACCGATTTGGGTGGCTCTCTGGAGGAGTGGACTTCACAGTTGCAACAAACCCGCGTCGGCACGAGTGGGCGTGTGTATGCCATTTCTATGAGCAGTAGCTCTGAGCAAGGCCGGCTGGTCGGACTCGACGACCCGTCGGCCATTCTGGATCTATCCAACCCTCAGGCTCAGGCATGGTTCCAACGCGTATCGAGCCTGAGCGCTGCGGACCATCTACGCTTGCATTGGTCGCCGATTGACTCCGGACAGTCATCTGAAACTCGGATGGTCAGCGTCTACCCAATCCCTGCGCTGGGCTGGTCGGTGGTGGCGGATGCAGCCCACGAAGAGCTGATGGAACCTGCATACAGGGCCATGCTTTTTCTATGGTCCGGCGTGTCGGCATCCATACTGGCCTTGTCGCTGGCCATCATCTGGACCATCAACCGCCTCGTGGTGCGACCGGTTCAAACCTTGTCGAGCGCCTTGGGCGTGCTGGGGCAGGGTGATCTGACCCAGCCCATCCACCACGGCTCGAACGACGAAATCGGTCTGCTCAGCCAGTCCATGGAGCGCTTCCGCGCCACCTTGCTGGACAGTCTGGTGAAAATCAAGCAAAGCGCCGACACGGTGGCCTCGTCCAGCAAGGAAATCGCCGCTGGCAACGACGACCTGTCGCAACGCACCGAAGAGCAGGCCAGCGCCTTGGAAGAAACGGCGGCCAGCATGGAAGAAATGGCATCTACCGTGCAGCACAACGCCGACAATGCCACCGCCGCCAACCAACTGGCCGCCGCCGCCAGCACGGTGGCCCAGCGCGGTGGCCAAGCAGTCAGCGAAGTCGTCGGCTCCATGCACAGCATCAGCCAGAGCAGCCAGAAAATGGCCGACATCATCAGCGTGATCGACGGCATCGCCTTCCAGACCAACATTCTGGCGCTCAACGCCGCCGTGGAAGCGGCACGCGCCGGTGAACAGGGCCGTGGCTTTGCCGTGGTGGCGGGCGAAGTGCGCACCTTGGCCCAGCGCAGCGCTGCGGCAGCCAAGGAAATCAAGGGGCTCATCGACATCAGCGCCGACAAGGTCGCGCAAGGCACCCGGCAGGCCGATCAGGCTGGCCGCACCATGCAGGAGGTGGTGAGCTCGATCAGCCGCGTGGCCGACATGATCGGTGAAATCTCGGCCGCCAGCCGCGAGCAGAGCGAAGGCGTGAATCAGGTGGGCGAAGCCGTGTCGCAGATGGATCAGACCACGCAGCAAAACGCCGCGCTGGTGGAAGAAATGGCGGCGGCAGCGAACAGCCTGAGCCAGCAGTCGGCCGACATGGTGCAGGCCATGGCCTTCTTCCGCCTGGGTCAGGAATCGGCGCAGCGTGCTGTGGTGCCGAGCAAG
>DBAZ01000027.1 GCA_002291945.1 Tepidimonas sp. UBA997 | reverse complement strand
GGGAGCGGCCCGGCGGCGCTCATGTCGCCCCCTCTGCTGGGACGGCGGACTTGCGCCCGGCCCAGGTCTGGTCGCGGTCCATCTGGCCCGCGACGTACAAGATGAAACGGGCGGCCAGTCCGGTGACACCCGGCGGGTGCGGAATCTGCAGCAGCGGACGTTGCAGGTCGGGGTGTCGCGCCACAAAGGCACGGATGTCCTCCAGACGCCAGCCACTGCGTGCCAATGCCTGGCCGAACTCCTGCCTGCACTTGGCTTGCGCCTCGCCCAGCGCCATCTGCACCCGGGAGTAGGCGTTGATGTCGCCTTCGCCGGAGGTCTCCACGGGCAGAAAACTCATGTCCGGGTAATGCGCCAGCACCGCCGCCTGGGCACCGTCGGACTGGGTGGAAGGCATGCAGCCGAAGGGTTTGAGCGACAGCACCAGATGCGCGAGGTTGCGGTGGCTGTAGTAGATGTTCTTGGCCACCTCCAGATGGCCTTCGCCGCCGCCGCAGCGGCTGTTGTAATAAGGGTGGCCGACACGCTGCAGTTCGAACTGGCTGGCAAGGGCATGTGCCGTGCCGCCCAGTGCCAGGCGGCGGCGTTCGTAGGCGCGCCGGAACAGCTTGCTGGCCAGCGTCAGCAGCAACAGGTTTTTGCGGTAACGCCATGCCTGCCGCAGCCCCCCCCGCCAGGGCATGTCACCCGCCGCCAGACCCTGCCGGTCGCGCATCCACTGCCGGGCATGGTACAAGGTGTAGTCGATCCAGGTGGCCACGGGCTCCACCAGCACCTCCGCGCCTTCGCCCTCCAGGAAGCGGAACATGTGGAAATTGCCATCGCCCTCGGTGGTCTGGGCCCAGAACTCACCGGTGATCTTGGCCACGGGCCGGGGCCGCGTGTAGTCCACCGCGAAACCGGCTTCGATCAGGGCGCGGCAACGCTCCAGGGCCGCACACAGGCGCTGGCCGCGATATTGGGCCAGCAGATCGGCGTACGAGTCGGCGTCGTCGAGGCTGAGCAGCTTGGCCAGCCCGCGCCACATCATGCCGGCACGGTTGGCGTCTTCGCCCTGGCGCAAGGCCTCCTGGCAAATCGCCAGGCAACGTGCCAGGATGCGGTCGGTCGCGCCCGCTTCGACCTCGTAGGGACGCAACTGATGGGTCAGCTCGGTCAGCAGATCCCCCACCATGACCGCGTTGATGAGCGTGGCGAAAAACAGCGGATTGAGCGCCAAGCCGACTTCGGCGGCCTCCGATTGCGACAAGCCCGCCTCTTGGCTGAAGACCAGCACCCGAAAGCCGTCGAAGCCAGAGTTGCGCAGCGCAAGGCGGTATTCGGCCTCGTACATGCCGAAACGGCAGGGTCCGCAGGAGCCGACGGTGACGAACACATAATCGGCCAGGATGCGTTCGACCGGCAACCCCTGTTCGTCACGCAGGTGCTTGAGGAAATTGACCAGCGCACCGACCGTGAAATAGGTTGGGTTGCACTGGCCGTTGTTGCCGTACTCGCGACCGGCCTGGAAGTCGGCCTTGGTGGGCGGCAGGATCGCTTGTGCCCGGTAGCCCAGCCCCTCGATGCCGGCAGCCATGAGCTGGTCGTGACGAACCGTCAGGCCGCCAAACAGCAGCGTCACGCGAGCGCGTTCCCGAGCGGTGAAGGCGCGTTCGGCAGGGCGTTTGAAATGCCTGCGGGCCGACCCATCGTGTCGTTCACCGGCAGGGGCATGCGTGTCGATCATCCTGATCTCCTGGGGTCGGTCATGTTATTAATTTTCAAAACCTCAGTCGAACGCACCCCAAAACGAGTACGTCGCGGATTCACTCATCGGGTGAGAATGAGTGTTGGGCACCGGCGTCAGTGTACATGCTTCTTTTCCACGGCGGGTGGCGAGGTAATCCCCCTGAAAAACCAGAGGGGTGAGAAGTAGAAGTTTTCGAAGTAGTGTGTCTCAACGGCACAAAGCCTTGATGTCCTCAGGTACCGCAATGGCTTTGATTCGGTCAGGGTTCTCGGGTGGGTGTATGACGAAGGCACGCACTTCCGTGCCTTGACAGAGTATCTCGTCGCCACGCCGAACCACGTGTTGGTGGATGAACACTTTCTCGCGCCACTCGATGATGCTGGTGTGCACCTGCAGGCGCTCGCCATAGGTGGCGGGTCGCATGAACTTGGTGTTGATCTCCAGCAAAGGGGTGCCGACAATGCCGCGCGTCTTGATCAACTCGCGCCAGGGCGGCACGCCGCATTTCACAAAGAAGTTCAGGGACGAGGCGTCCATCCATTTGCTGAAGTTGGGAAAAAAGACGATGCCGGCGGGGTCGCAGTCCCCGAACATCACTTCGACTTCGTAGATCACGGTTTTGGTCATTGTGTACCCTTGCGGTGGTAGGGCTCAGGCAGCGTCCGGGTTCTCGATCAGCAGCGCAATGCCCTGGCCGCCCCCCACGCAGGCGCTGGAAATGCCCCAGCGCAGGCTGCGGCGGCGCAACTCGCGCGCCAGGGTGAGGGTCAGGCGCACGCCGGTGGCCGCCAGCGGGTGGCCCAGCGCGATGGCACCACCGTTGACGTTGAGCCTGGCCAGGTCCAGGCCCAGCTCGCGGCCCACGGCCAGCGTCTGTGCGCCCTGGGCTTCGTTGATTTCGAAGCAGCCTATATCGTCCAGGCGCAGACCGGTGCGTTCCAGCAGCAACCGGATGGCGGGGGCCGGGCCGATGCCCATGATTTCGGGCGGCACGCCCACGGCAGCGGCGGCCACCACGCGGGCAGCGGGCTTCTTGCCCTGCGCCTTGGCGTAATCGCCGGAGGTGACAATGCACGCCGCCGCCGCGTCCACCAGCGCCGAACTGTTGCCGCCGGTCTGCACGCCGCCTTCGTAAACGGGCTTGAGTTTGGCCAGCACCTCCACCGGCGATAGGCGCGGGTGGGTGTCGTGCTCCACCGAGGTTGCTTTGCCCTGCAGCTTGATGCCACGGGGCCTGTAGCCGTCCAGTTCGAAGATTTCGCTCACCACCGGGACGATTTCCTCGTCAAAAAAACCGGCTTCCTGTGCGGCCACGGCCTTGGCAAACGAGTCACTTGCAAACTGGTCCACCTCTTGGCGGGAGATGCCGTATTGTCGGGCCAGGTTTTCGGCGGTCTGGATCATGTTGACGCCGGCGGCCGGATCCTTCAGCGCTTCCCACATGAAGTCCTTGAAGCCAACCGGTGCGCCGAGCTTGAAGCCGCTGCGGTGGTCGAACGCGGCGATGGGGTTGCGCGTCATGCTCTCGGTGCCCACCACCAGGGCGGCATCACACACGCCAGCCTCGATCTGCTCGCCAGCCTGACGGAACAACTCGAAGCCCGTGCCACAGATGCGCTGCGCCATGATCGCCGGCACGTCTTGCGGCACGCCAGCGTACAGGCCAATGTGCCGTGGCAGCACGAACTGGTCAAAGTCGCCGGGGGCCATGTTGCCGGTGATGACGGAGCCGATGTCGGCCGGGTTCACGCCATGGCGGGCCAGGGTTTCGCGGGCGACCTTGATGCCCAGATCGGTGGGCGAGATGTGGCCCAAGGCCCCGCAGTAGTCCACCATGGGCGTGCGTACGCCCGCAAGCATCCAGACGTCCTGGAACGCGTTGAAAAAGCCTTTGTGTGCCATGGGTTTGCTTCAGAGCAGGTTCAGGCCTGCGGTTTGAGGATGGTGTGGAGTTCGTCCGCATGCAGTTTGGCCACGGTATCGGCCCGGTGACTGAGGACGGCGCGCTGGTTGATGGAGCCTTTGTCGGTGATTTCACCGTGATCCAGCGAGGGCGGATCAGCCAGCAGGCACAGGCGGGCAATGCGGTTGGCGCTGCCTGTGGCGGTTGTGGCCAGTTCGTCGAGGATGGCCTGAAACCGGGCCAGCACCGCCGGGTGATTCAGCACCTCGTGCAGCGCGGTGTCGGTGGGCCAGTCGCACAGCGTGCGCACTTTGGCCGTAGGAAATACCATGGCCCCCACCTCCCTCATGTTCAGACCGGTCAGGACCACGTCCTGGATGTACGGAGCCCCAGCGGCAATGATCTTGGCGCGCAAGGGGCCGACGTTGACAAAAGTGCCGGTGGCGAGCTTGAAGTCCTCGGCAATGCGACCATCGAATCTGAGGCCTAGGTGGATATCGGTCTCGTCGATCCATCGGACCGCGTCGCCGGACTTGAAAAAGCCTTCTTCGTCAAAGGCCTCTTCGGTTTCCCGGGGTGCGCGCCAGTAGCCAGGCGTGATGTTGGGGCCGCGGTAGCGCACCTCAGTCTTGCCGTCGGTGTCGATCAGCTTGAGCTCCAGACCGGGGGCGGGTACACCCAGGTCGCCGGCTTTCACGTCGGGGTTGGTCACGAAAATGCCAAACGGCCCCGATTCGGTCATGCCCAGACCAGTGGCCATGACGATGCGCTGGCCGATCTCGCGTTCCTGGCTTTCGTACAGGCTGTCCCAGATCGGTTGCGAAAGCGCCGCCCCAGCGTAGAAGAACATCTTGACCCGCGACAGCAGCGTCTGGCGCAGGGCGTCGTCGGTCTTCATGGCGTGTGCAATGGCTTCGAAACCGGTCGGGACGTTGAAGTACACCGTGGGGGCGATCTCACGCAGGTTGCGCAGGGTTTCGTGCATCAGTGCCGGTGTGGGCTTGCCGTCGTCGATGTACAGGGTGCCGCCGTGGTACAGCACCATTCCGAAGTTGTGGTTGCCACCGAAGGTGTGGTTCCAGGGCAGCCAGTCCACCAGCACCAGCGGCGCTTCGGCCAGTACGGGCATGGACTGCGTCATCTGCTGCTGGTTGGCGCACCACATGCGGTGCGTGTTGACCACTGCCTTGGGCAACTTGGTGGAGCCACTGGTGAACAGGAATTTCGCGATGGTGTCGGGGCCTGTGCTGGCAATCATCGCGTCCACGGCGGGCGTCTCGGGGGTGGCGGCGAGATCGCTGAAGCGGGTGCTCGCGATGCCGTTGATGCGGCCATCCACCAGCACCACTTCCGTGTCGGGCCCGACGGTGGCGAGTATCGCTCGGGCATAACGGGCGTCCTGGGCCAAGACCAGCCCTGGCGTGGTGGTTTTCAGCACGTGTCTGAGCTTGTCGTGGTCGGTGCTGACGAGTGAGTAGGGCGGTGAAATGGGCACATAGGGTACGCCCGCCACCAGGCAGCCCAGGGCCAGAAGCGCATGCTCCAGGCTGTTTTCGCTCAGGATGGCGACCGGCCGGTGGGCGCTCAGCCCGCGGTCGATGAGGGCTTGTGCAATACGCCGCGCCGTGGCCCAGGCTGCGCCGTAGTTCACGTGCCTCCAGTCACCCAGGGTGATGGTGCCGTCGCTGGTGGTGCGCGTGCGCTGCGCCATCCAGGTTTGGTGGGGGCGTAGCTCGGCCCAATAGCGCAGGCGATCGGTCAGGCGATCGGGGTAGGGTTGCAGCGACTGCTCGGCACTGAGGTAATGGACGCCGCTCGGGCCGTCACGCAGGGTAACGCGGGTGACGCCGAAGGTCAGGGGGCGGAACCGTGGCGGTGTGCTCATCTTGGCGGCCTCTGAGGGGGTATTCAGTTTTTTTGCACTTTCGTGGCTTTGCCCTCCAGAAAGGCCCGTACCCTGGCCTTGGCTTCCGGGGCGGCCTGGGCAATGGAGGCCATCAGGGCCTCGGTGAACAGGCCGTGGTCGGCTGGCTGTTCGGCAATCCGGGGCAGGGCGTGCATCAATGCATAGTTGGTCAGCGGGGCGTTGGTGGCCATGCGGGCGGCCAGGTCGAGCGCTTTGTCCAGCGCCGTTCCACCTGGCACCAGGTACTGCGACAGGCCGATGCGTTCGCCTTCAGCGGCGTTGTACACACGGCCGGTCAGCATCATGTCCAGCATCCGGGCCACGCCGATCAGCTTGGGTACGCGCACGGCACCACCGCCGCCGACGAAGATGCCGCGAGTTCCTTCGGGCAGCGCGTAGAAGGCGGACTCGTCGGCTACACGGATGTGGCAGGCGCTGGCCAGTTCGAGTCCACCCCCCACCACGGCACCATGCAGGGCGGCAATGACCGGCACACGGCCTTTTTCCACCGCATCGAGGGCGGTGTGCCACATGCGCGAGTGGAACACGCCTTCGCCAGCATCGCGCTCCTGCAGTTCAGACAGGTCAAGCCCGGCGCAAAAGTGCTCGCCTTCGCCGTGGATCACGGCCACGCGGGTGTGAGCGGGCAGATGCTGGAACGTGTCGCGCAGGGCCAGAATGAGCCCGTCGCTCAGGGCATTGCGCTTGGCCGGACGAGACAGGCGGACAAGCGCCACATCGCCTTGCAGGGTGAGTTGAACGGCATCGGAGGCTGGGGCGGCGATCGAGGGTGGCATGGGGTAGATGACATTTTTGTGAAAATGTTATTCACTATAACCAAATGGGCCGACGGCGTCACTTGGTGTTTACACCAATGCCGCAGGGTCAAAGTGCCAGCACCAGCCGGGGGCTCAGAGACCTGGAGCAACAGGGGAGGAATTGGTCGTTGGCGGTGCGTTCGTCGTCGGTGAGGTAGTGGTCGCGGTGGTCGGGAGTGCCCGCCCGAACGCCCGTCAGGCAGGTGCCGCAGACCCCTTGTTCGCACGACATCGGTACCTCCACGCCAGCGGCCAGCAGGGCAGCGAGTGCCGTTTGGTCAGGTTTGACCGGGATCACCCGACCGTTGCTGGCGAGTTCGAGTTCAAAGGTGCCATCGCTGCCCGTCGTGGCGGGAGTCGCAGCAAAGTATTCGCGGTGCAGACGTTCTTCCGGCCAGCCCGCGTCCCGGCCCGCCTGCAGCACAGCCTCGATGAACCCTTGGGGGCCGCATACGTAGAGATGGGTCCCTGCAGGCACCTGCTGCAAAGTGGCTGCGATGTCGAGTTTCTGGTGGTCGGGGCCATCGTCCACATGATGCTGCACCCGGTGGGCGTAGGGCGAAGCCGCCAACGCATCCACGAACGGCGTCCGCTTACGGGAACGGGTGCAAAAATGCAGCGCGAAAGGCTGGCCTGCCTGCGACAGGGACTGCGCCATGGCCCACAGTGGGGTGATGCCGATACCGCCAGCCAGCAGCAGATGAAACGGTGCGTTTTCGGTCAGAGGGAAGTGGTTGCGAGGTGGACTGATCGCCAAGGTGGTTCCTTCCAGCAACTGGTCATGCACGGCCTGGGATCCCCCCCGGCTGGCGGGATCGCGCAGCACCGCAATCCGGTAGAACCCCGCATCACCGGGCCGGTTGCACAACGAGTATTGCCGCACCAGTCCGCCTGGCAGTTGGACGTCGATGTGGGCGCCTGCCGTCCATGCGGGCAGCGGTGCGTCCGCCAGCGGGGCCAAGTCCAGGCTGACGATGTCTTGTGCCTCGACACGGCGAGCGATCACACGAACGGGCAGGGTCGTGCTCATGCTGATGCGCCCCCTCCCTGTTCAGCCGCCAGCAGGCGATCGATGATCTTGCGCGACTGCACCCCGCCGCTGTCGATGTTGAGCATCAGCAGCTTGCGGTCCGGGTGGGCGCTCAGGTTGGCTTGTTGTCGCTCCAGCATTTCCAGGTCTTCAGAGAAGATCTTGCCCTGGCCTTCACGGATGATTTCAGTCAGTTCGACATCGGTCGGCTTGAAGCGGCGGGCCATGCCCCAGAAGTAGTGCATGGACGTCTCGGTTTCCGGGGTGATGAAGTCCACCACCCAACTGGCGGCCTTGACCGCATCGGGGGCGTGGTAGCCGCCATGGCCTGCCAGCGCTACGCCGACTTCAATCATCACATGGCTGGGTGGCGTGAAATGGCAGATCTGCCAGCGATCGACGGGCTGGTCGTCCGGCAAGCCGTTCATGCGCAGGGCCATCTTCCAGAAAGGCGGTGCTTCGATGTTGTTCATGTACCGTTCGGTGATGACGTGATCGCCGACCACCCGCGTTTGGCAGGGTACTTCGTCGATTTCCTTCTGGCCGATGCTGTTGCTGTGGACATAGGTTTCGTGGGTCAGGTCCATCAGGTTGTCGATCATCAGCCGGTAGTCGCAGCCAATGTGGTACAGGCCACCCCCATACCCGAAAGCCGGATGCCCCATCCATTCAAAAGTGGGAATCTCGGCCAGATCGGCACGGCTCGCGTCGCCCGGCCAGACCCACACGAAACCATGTGCCTCGTGCACCGGATAGCGGGCGATGGCTGGAAAGCCCCGGACGCGCTGGCAGGGCATCGAGACGGTTTTGCCATCTCCGCCCATGGCCAGCCCGTGGTAGCCGCACACCAGTGCATCGCCTTGCACAAAGCCCAGCGACAAAGGGGCACCGCGATGAGGGCAGAAGTCTTCCACGGCAGCGATCTGGCCTGCCGCATTGCGAAACAGCGCCATGGGCTTGCCACAGAGGCGCCGACCCAGCGGGCGTTCAGTGCCGATTTCATGGCTGCGTGCGGCGACGTACCAGGTGTTGAGCGGGAACATGCAGGTCTCCTGAAAAAGATGAGTCATTCAGTATGCTGAATGACATGCGATTTTACGCCGATCTTTGGATCGCGCAATAGGGTTACCCCGAATCTCCGACACCCGCCAAGGGATGGGGCAGACCAGCAAGTTTGGCCAGCAGCCGCAGGAATTCGGCTTGCTCTTCGGTCGTGAGCGGGGCCATCATCTGGGCGTACATAGGTGCCACGCGCGGCAGCATGTCGCTCAGGATGGCCAAGCCTTCGTCGGTCAGGCGCAACCGGCGCTGTCTTCGAGGCAGGAGTTCACGCACGATCCAGCCTTTGGCTTCCAGCCGGGCCGCAATGTCGGCCGTGGTGGAGGTGTCCAGGGCGACCTGGTCGGCCAGCGTCACTTGATCGATGTCGGGGTGTTCGGCCAGTGCTCGCAGAACCGCGTACTGCACAGGCGTCACGTGCCGACCGTGAACCTCGTGGAAGGTGGCGACGGCCAGTTGATGCGCACGACGGATCAGGTGACCAGGTTCGCGGTAGAGGTGCTCGTCGAAAAGGGGCTTCACAGGCTTGAAGGATACGACAAGCCGCGCAGCCCCGGGCAACGGGCGTGGAGCGAGACCGCTTTATTGTTGTGCAGTGATGCCGGCTTCGCGTATGAACTGGCCGAAGCGGTTGCGGTCGCTCGCCATCCGTTCCGCAAACGCCTGACGGCTCAGCGCCAATGGGACAGCCCCCATGGCGCGAATCGCCTCCTGCACACGGGGCGTCTGCAGCGCTTTGTTGATTTCCTGGTTCAGCCGGTCGAGCAGGGGGGCAGGCGTAGCGCTGGGCAGGTAAATGCCGAACAGCGTATCGACATCAAAGCCAGGTAATCCGGATTCGGCCATCGTGGGGGTATTGGGCACTTGTGCAGACCGAACAGGGCTGCCCACACCGAGCAAACGCAAGCGACCTTCGGCGGCGTGGGGCAAGCCGGGGCCGGAGTCGAACATGAACTGGATCTGACCACCCAGCAGATCAGTGAGCGCTGGGGCGGCACCACGGAAAGGTACGTGGGTGGCTTGCAGGCCGAGCTGGCGCAGCATCATCTCAGCAGCCAGATGGGGCGAACTGCCCAGCCCGTTGGATCCGTAGTTCAGGCGGCCCGGATGGGCCCGCATGTAGGCCACCAGTTCCTGAATGCTGTTGGCGGGTACGGAAGGGTGGACCATCAGGAACAACGAGAGGCGCGCCACGGATGCGACCGGCGCGACATCGCGGTCGGCGTCGAAGGGCATCTGGGCGAACAGGAAAGGATTGGAGATCATGGTGCTGCCCGGGCTGAACAGCATGGTGTAGCCGTCAGCCGCTGCACGAGCCACCTCGGAAGCACCCAGGTTGCCCGAAGCCCCCGCCCGGTTGTCCACCACCACTGGTTGGCCCAGCGCTTCGGTCAGGGCGGCTGCAATCGGTCGAGCCATGGCGTCCGAACTGCCGCCGGTGGGGAAGTTCACCACCATGCGCACGGGTCGGGTGGGCCAGTTGGTCTGTGCCCAGGCGGGCATCATCGGGGCACTCAATGCCAGCCCAGCGCCCATGGCGAGAACGTGGCGGCGTGTCAGGTGAAGGGGACGAGAGGTCATGGTTGGCTCCTGGTTGGGCTTTGTCTGGATGCTCTACATTCACGCCCGGAAGGTAGATGGTTGCCAAGCTTAGTCCAATAATCGTTATAATTCATCAGTGTTTTCCCGAATTGCCAGGGTCGTCCGTCCTTCGATTCGACTCAACGCGGTGTGGCAAGTCCATGGCCACCCTCCGCGCGGACGGCACCCAGCAGCCCTTGCATCCCCCAGAGGGCAACCACTCTCGCTTCGCCTCCCCACCCGCAAGCGTGATCACCCCCAGGCGGGGGTCGGGAGTGGCATTCATCGACCCTGAAAAACCGGTTTGCGGCGTTCGGTAAAGGCGTTGCGCCCCTCAAGAAAATCTTCGCTTTTCAGAGTCGTTGACTGCCGTTGCAACAGCCGCTCTTCGTCGTAAAGGCCGTGGGCAATCTCGCTGAGCGAGCGTTTGGTGGCCTGCGCGGCCAGCGGTGCCAGGCGGGATACATCAGCCACCAGGGCGGCGACGGTCGCCAAGAATTGATCGCTGTCACGGACTTCGTGCAGCACACCCGCGTCGAGCAAGGTCTGCGCCGACATGGGGCGGGCCGTCAGAAAGGCGAGTCTGGCGGCATTGACCCCGAAATTCGCGACATACCGGCGCAAGCCGCTTGGGTAATAGTGCAGACCGAGTGCCGCTGCGGGCATGCGGAATTCGCTCCCGCTGAGTCCGACACGAAGGTCGCAAGCCAGGGCCATGTCGGTGGCGCCACCGTAGACACTTCCATTCAACGCGCCCACCACCACAGGGCGCAAGGCGGCCAGGGCTTGCACCGTTTGCTCGAACAAGCGGGTGTCCTGATCCTCTCCATCGAAACCGCCGATGTCATACCCCGAGCAGAACACGGGCCGGGGCTGCCCCGTGGTGTTGGCCGTCAGTACGACGACCCGGATGGCCGGATCGTCATTGATGCGCTGGCCATGCGCGATCAGCGTGTGCAGGTCTTCGGTTTGCAGGCGATTGCGCTTGTCTGGGCGGTTGATCCGGAGGGTGGCCACGGCATCGTTGATGCTCAGTTCCGGTGTTGTGGATGGGGAGGGAAGGGCGGTCATGCGGCTCGGCTGGGTTGGGAGGGGTTGTGCGCGCCCAGGCGTTGTGTCAGGTTGTCGGCCACCTCGCGCAAGGCAACGGCGTGGGGGCCCGCAGGTCGCAGGTCCAGCATCTTGCTCGGTCCGATGGCGGCAATCGCCAAGGCCAGTTTGCCGAAGCCATCAAACACCGGTACCGCCATGGCACTGATACCTGGCAGGAGCTCATCGCGCACCTGGGTGATGCCACAAGCCCGAATGCCTTCCAGTTCGGCGGCAAACGCTGGGTCGTCGAGTTCGTCGGCCAGACCTTCACGTTTCAGGGCGGCAGCCACCTCGGTGCGGCTGCGGTAAGCAGCAAAAATCTTGCCCGTTCCGGTGTGCCGCAGTGATGCCGGTATGCCATGGCGCATGGCTACGTGAACCGGGGTCGGGCTTTCCTCGACGCGAATGATCACCGGCCCCTGGGTGCCCCACACCGCAGCTGAAACGGTGCAACCCACCCGCAGGGCCAAGCCCGGCAACTCGGCAATGGCCAGCCGCACCGGATCGACCTGCTGCAAGCTAATCAGGCCCAACTGCATGGCCAACGGGCCCAGGCCGTAGTGACCCGTCAGGGGGTCTTGCTCGATCAGCCCGAGTTTGCCGAAGCTCACCAGGTAAGGGTGGGCTTTGGCGGGTGTCATGTCGGCCTCGCGGGCCAGGTCTTTCAAGGCCATGCGACGACCGGTGTGGGCCAGTGCCTTGAGCAACTGGCCGCCCACTTCGACGCTCTGGATGCCGCGCGATGTGCGCGAGGGTTGTTCTTCCTCAGAAAATTGGGAGCGGGGAGAGGGATTGATTGTCATGCTCGGAGGGTCGGGACGAAGGGGGTGTACCTCATGCGCCTGCGTGGTGTTTGGAGTTCACGGGTCGTCGCGGGTTTGTCAATGATAAATAAGAGGAGTAAGATGTGAAATTGTTTGATGGCAAATCAATTTGTCATGGTTGAATTTTAGGATAGGCCTTGTTGATACGATCAGCCCCACCGAAGGAGACTCGCCATGTCGCTCATTCAGCAGATTCACCATGTGGCTTACCGCTGCAAGGATGCACAAGAAACAGTCGATTGGTACACCCGCCACTTAGGCATGACATTCGTGCTGGCCATTGCTGAAAATGAAGTGCCTTCGACCAAGGCGCCGGATCCGTACATGCACATTTTCCTGGACGCGGGGCAAGGCAACATACTGGCCTTCTTTGAGTTGCCCACCCAAAAGCCCATGGGGCGCGACGAGAACACGCCCAGTTGGGTGCAGCACCTGGCCCTGAAGGTCGATTCCCTTGAGACGCTGTTGACCACCAAAGACCAACTTCAGCAAGCGGGTATTGATGTGATCGGCCCGACCGACCACACCATCTTCAAAAGCATCTACTTTTTCGATCCCAACGGACACCGACTGGAATTGGCGGTGGATGTCGGCACGCCCGACATGTACCAGAAATTGGATGCAGTGAAGTGGGACATGCTGGATGCATGGAGTCGTACCAAACAGGCACCTCGCCATGCCGCCTGGATGCACGATGGCAGCATGGCAAGTTGAGGGGTGCCATGACACGATGGAACGAAACTCACAACCCGGCTCTGCAATGCTGGTTGGCGTCCGCCCACAATCAAGGGACGGATTTCCCGATACAAAATCTGCCCTTCGCGGTGTTCCGACGTCGGGGTACATCGGAGCCTTGGCGAGGCGGCGTCGCGATTGGTGACCGGATCATCGATCTGGCGGCCAGCGCCCAGGTTGGCCTACTGAACGGACTGGCCGCGCAGGCGGCTCAAGCTGGAGCGCAATCCAGACTGAACGACCTGATGGCTATGGGGCCTGCGGCTTGGTCGGCTTTGCGTCTGGCTCTGTCGCGGGCGTTGCGCACAGGCAGTACGCATCAGGCGGCGTTGACGGCCTGCCTGGTGCATCAGACCGAAGCCGAATACAACGTCCCTGGCCGGATCGGTGACTACACCGACTTTTACACCTCGGTGTATCACGCTACCAACATTGGCAAGCAGTTTCGTCCCGACAACCCGTTGCTGCCGAACTACAAATGGATTCCCATCGGCTACCACGGGCGCTCCTCCAGTATTGTGATTTCCGGGACCGATTTTCATCGCCCCAAAGGCCAGTTGAAAAAGCCTGACGCGGACGTGCCCGTACTCGGGGCCAGTGAGCGTATGGACTTCGAACTCGAACTCGGGGTGTTCATCGGCCCGGGCAATGCCCTGGGCGACCCAGTGCCGATCGAGGAAGCAGAACAGCATATATTTGGTCTGTGCCTGCTCAATGACTGGTCGGCCCGTGACATTCAGGGCTGGGAATACCAGCCACTGGGGCCATTTCTGGCGAAAAACTTTGCGACCCATATTTCGCCCTGGGTCGTGACGCTGGAAGCGCTGGCCCCGTACCGGACAGCCTTCGAGCGGCCGATCCATGACCCCCAGCCCTTGCCTTATCTGGACTCGGCCGATCACCGGCTCGCAGGTGCGATTGACATTCAGCTTGAAGTACGCTTGCAGACGCAGACCATGCGTGATGCTGGGCTTGCGACCACCCGCATCAGTGCCACCAGCTATCGGCATGCATATTGGACGCTCGCTCAAATGGTGGCGCATCACACCGTCAATGGCTGCAACCTGCAGCCAGGCGATCTGCTGGGGACTGGGACGCTTTCGGGTCCCGCGCTGGACCAGGCTGCAGCCCTGATCGAACGCACCCAGGGGGGGCAACAGCCACTGCAATTGCCCAACGGTGAATCGCGCACTTTCCTACTCGATGGTGATACCGTTGTCCTTCGCGGGTGGTGCGAAAAGCCGGGCGTGGCACGCATTGGCTTTGGTGAATGCAGCGGAACGGTATTGCCTGCACGTCCCTGATGCGTGGGTTGCTTATCGTGTCGGGGCCGCATCGATTGGGTCGTTTCGAGATCCTTTGACCTTGTCGTCCGATTGCCAGGCGCTGCAGGCTCGACGGATCAGCTCGGCCGAGGCTTGCAGGGCGGGTGTGGTGGGGCGGCTGGCGCTGGTGGCCAACGACACGTTGATCAGCAGCGGTGGGTGGCCAATCGGTCGGGTCACGTAGGCTGACGGGCGCACCGAGCCCGCTACCGCATGAGCGGACAAAATGGCACTGCCCATGCCGTCGGCGACCAGATCGAGAATCGCGCCCACTCCGTCGATTTCGAGCGCAATCGTGGGGCGTAAACCCTGACGAGCCATTTCGGTTTCGACGTGCATGCGCAAGGCATTGGGTCGGCTGGGAATGACGAGCGGTTGGTGCGCCACCTCCCGCAGACTCACCGGGAGTGGGGGCGGGTCCTCCAGCAGGCCGGGTTGACGCGCTTGCACCAGCACCAGCGGCTCATCAAAAAGGGGGGCAAGCTCAATGTCGGCCATGGCCTGGGCGTTGTACAGGACAGCCAGATCCAGGCGACCCAGCGTCACGCCGTCCACCATTGCCGCCGACAGCCCTTCCATGATCGATAGCTGCACCTGGGGCATGTGTTGGCGGAAGGCCCGTGTCAGGGGTACGGTCAGCAATCGCGCCAAGGTAGGGGGTAAACCGATGGCCACGCGGCCCATCAGGCCACCACGTACTCGCCGCATTTCGTCCCGCGCCCGCTCGACCTGGTGCAGAATGCCACGACCATGATCCAGCAACAGCTTGCCCGCGTCGGTGGGTGTGGCACCCCGGCCGTTGCGCAGCAGCAGCGTCTGGCGCAATTCCACTTCGAGCAGCCGAACCTGACGACTCAAGGCTGGCTGAGCCACACCGAGGGCTGCCGCTGCTTTGGTAAAGCTGGCCATTTCAGCGACGCGCACAAAATATTCCAGTTGCCTGAGGTCCATCGGGGTTATTGTAGATACCTTCCTCTGTGCAATAGCAAAAAAGAATATCTGCTAGTCGGGTGGGTGACTTGAGGTGTGCGGTCTAACTGAGGAAAATCGGGCGCTGGTGGATCAACAACATGCACGCTATGACGCTTTTATTGGACGGCATCTCGTCGATGGCGACTCGCCAGGTGCTGCAAGACATGGCGATGGCTTACCGTGCGTGCAGCGGTGTCGAGTTGCGTTTGGAGTCGGTCGGCGGCGTTGACGCTGCCCGTCGGGTGCAGGACGGCGAGACGTTTGACGTGGTGTTCCTCGCCGCCGACGCGCTCGACAGGCTGGCGACTGCCGGGTTTGTGCTGTCGGGTAGCCGGGTCGATTTGGTGCGTTCTGGCGTAGCCGTGGCGGTGCGTGCAGGCACCCAGTGCCCAGACATTTCCACCGAAGCCGCTCTGCGCCATGCCGTGCTTCAGGCCCGCTCGCTCAGTGTTTCCACCGGACCCAGCGGGGTGGCTCTGCGGGGGCTGTTGGCGCGTTGGGGTCTGGCGGAGACACTGCACCCGCGTCTGGTGACGCCACCGCCGGGCGTGCCCGTGGCCTCGCTGGTGGCGCGTGGCGAGGTCGAACTCGGTTTTCAGCAACTCAGCGAAATGCTTCATGTGCCCGGTATTGCTGTGCTCGGCGGTCTGCCGACTGGCTGCGAGATCGTGACCGTCTTTTCCGGCGCGGTGGCCACGTCGTCACGGCATCCCGAGGCTGTGCGTGATCTGCTCACCTTCATGGCCGCTCCCGACACGGCAGACGCCAAGCGCCGCCAGGGCATGGAGCCCGCCTGACCCCCTTCAACCCCATTGCAGGATGCACAAGAAACCCCATGCGCAAACCTCTCATCATCGACGTCCACGGCCACTACACCACCGCACCTGCTGCTCTGGGGATCTGGCGGGACTTGCAAATCGCTGCCCTCAAGGACCCGTCCATCGTGGCCGATCCCAAGGCCTTGACGATCAGCGACGACGCGATCCGCGAGTCCATCGAGACCAACCAGCTCGCCAAGATGCGCGAGCGCGGCAGTGACCTCACCCTCTTCAGCCCGCGCGCCAGCTTCATGGCCCACCATATCGGTGACTTTCAGACGTCCGCCGCATGGGCCGCCATCTGCAACGAGCTCTGCGCCCGTGTGGCCCAATTGTTCCCCGATCACTTCATCGGTGCGGCCATGCTGCCGCAAAGCCCCGGCGTGGACCCGGCCACCTGCATTCCGGAGCTGGAAAAGTGTGTCAAGGACTACGGTTTCGTGGGCATCAACCTCAACCCTGACCCTTCCGGCGGCCACTGGACCAGCCCCCCGCTGACCGACCGCCACTGGTATCCGATCTATGAAAAGATGGTCGAGTACGACATCCCGGCGATGATCCATGTTTCTACCAGTTGCAACGCCTGCTTCCACACGACGGGTGCGCACTACATCAACGCCGACACCACGGCCTTCATGCAGTTGATTCAAGGCGATCTGTTCAAGGACTTCCCGACCCTGAAATTTCTGATTCCGCACGGCGGCGGCGCGGTGCCTTACCACTGGGGTCGTTACCGGGGCTTGGCGCAGGAGCTGAAAAAGCCCTTGCTCAAGGACCACCTGCTGGGCAACGTGTTCTTCGACACCTGCGTGTACCATCAGCCCGGCATCGACCTGCTGACCAAGGTGATCCCGGTGGACAACATCCTGTTCGCCAGCGAGATGATCGGCGCGGTGCGCGGCATCGACCCCGAAAGCGGCCACCCCTACGACGACACCAAGCGCTACGTGGCTGCTACGCCCAACCTGACGCAAGAGCAGCGCTTCAAGGTCTTCGAAGGCAACGCACGTCGCGTGTTTTCGCGCCTGGACGCCGCACTCAAGGCCAAGGGCCTGTGATTTCAACGAGGAACAGAACCATGTACGAATTGGGTGTGGTCTATCGCAACATCACCCGTGCGGACCGTGAAGCGACCGACACGCTGGCCGCTCTGGGCTCTGCCACGGTGCACGAGGCCATGGGCCGTGTCGGCCTGATGAAGCCCTACATGCGACCCATCCAGCAGGGTGTGAACGTCTCGGGCACGGCGGTGACGGTGCTGCTGCAGCCTGGCGACAACTGGATGATGCACGTGGCTGCCGAGCAGGTGCAGCCGGGCGACATCGTGGTGGCCACGGTGACGGCCGAGTGCAGCGACGGCTATTTTGGCGACCTGCTGGCCAGCAGTTTCATGGCACGCGGCGTGCGCGGGCTCATCATCGAAGCGGGTGTGCGCGATACACGTACCCTGCGCGAGATGGGGTTCCCCGTGTGGAGCCGCTATGTCTCGTCCAAGGGCACCATCAAGGCGACGCTGGGTTCGGTCAACATTCCCGTCGTCTGTGCCGGGGCCTATGTGACGCCAGGTGATGTGATCGTGGCTGACGACGACGGCGTGGTCTGCGTCCCCAAGGCCCTAGCTGCCAAAACGTTGGCCGAGGCACAGAAGCGCGAGGCCAATGAAGGTGCCAAGCGCGACCAACTGGCGGCTGGCGTGCTGGGGCTGGACATGTACAAGATGCGCGAGCCTCTGGCGGCTGCCGGGTTGCGGTATGTGGATTGATCCCCGGCATGTGGGGGTTGATCGCTTTGATGTGTGGGGCGACCGTGGGGGTTCGCAATGGGGCTTAGCCGTCCCTGCGGGCCGGCATAGCGCCCCACAGCGAACCCCGACGGTCGCTGCGCTGCGTGCTGGCATACAAATACCGGTTATGTGGTGTTCCAACGTGCAGGCGGCAGGGCAGGGGTGAGGGGTTTGCGCGATTTTCTGGCCGAAGAACAGTATGAGCGCGGGCCCCGCATCCCTGCCCAGTCGCCGGGGCCAACGCCAATGACCCAAGAGAACCATATGCCACAAGCTCAAATCACTTGATCAGAAGGAAGAACCCATGACCCAACCCACAACGGGTGACTTCACCAAAACCGCCGGCTGGCTGGACTGGACCACTGGCCCGTCCAAGCCCCGCTTCCAGTTGCCCGCGGGCGCGGTGGACGCGCACTGCCACGTGTTCGGTCCCGGTGCGGAGTTCCCCTATGCGCCCGAGCGCAAGTACACGCCCTGCGACGCGAGCAAGCACGAGCTGTTTGCCCTGCGCGACCACCTGGGCTTTGCGCGCAACGTGGTCGTGCAGGCCACCTGCCACGGTGCCGACAACCGTGCCATGGTGGACGCCTGCCTGGCCAGCGGCGGCAAGGCGCGGGGCGTGGCCACCGTGAAGCGCTCGGTGACCGATGAAGAGTTGCAGGCTTTGCACGCCGCCGGTGTGCGTGGCGTGCGCTTCAACTTCGTCAAGCGGCTGGTGGACTTCACGCCCAAGGACGAGCTGATGGAGATCGCCAGCCGCATCAACAAGCTCGGCTGGCATGTGGTGATCTATTTCGAGGCGGTGGACCTGCCCGAGCTGTGGGACTTCTTCACCGCGCTGCCGACCACGGTGGTGGTGGACCACATGGGCCGGCCCGATGTGAGCCTGCCGGTGGACGGCCCGCAGTTCGCGCTGTTCGAGAAGTTCATGCGCGAACACAGCAATGTGTGGAGCAAGGTCAGCTGCCCCGAGCGCCTGAGCGTGACGGGCCCCAAGGCCCTCAACGGCGAGCAGGCCGCCTACCAGGACGTGATCCCGTTCGCACGCCGCATCGTCGAGCAGTTCCCCGACCGCGTGCTCTGGGGCACCGACTGGCCGCACCCCAACCTCAAGGACCACATGCCCGACGACGGTCTGCTGGTGGACTTCATCCCGCAGATCGCGCCCACCGCCGAACTGCAGCGCAAGCTGCTGGTGACCAACCCCATGAAACTCTACTGGCCTGAGGAGGTCTGACATGGCACTCGATAAGCCCTACAAGGACGTGCCCGGCACGATCATCTTCGACGCTGAGCAGAGCCGCAAAGGCTACTGGCTCAACCAGTTCTGCATGTCGCTGATGAAGGCCGCCAACCGCGAGCGCTTCAAGGCCGACGAACGCGCCTACCTCGACGAATGGCCGATGACCGAAGAGCAGAAGCAGGCCGTGCTGGCCCGTGACCTCAACTGGTGCATGCGCACGGGCGGCAACATCTACTTCCTGGCCAAGATCGGCGCCACCGACGGCAAGAGCTTCCAGCAGATGGCGGGCTCCATGACCGGCATGACCGAGCAGGAGTACCGCGACATGATGATCGGCGGCGGCCGCAGCGCCGAAGGCAACCGCTACGTCGGCGAAGACGGCGATGCGCAGGCGCACCGCCAACCCCAAGGTTCCGGTTCTGGCGCCGCAGGAAAGAAGGCTTGACCATGGCAAAGATCACCGCATCCGTTTTCACGTCGCACGTGCCCGCCATCGGCGCGGCCATGGACCTGGGCAAGACCCAGGAGGATTACTGGAAGCCCGTGTTCGCGGGCTACGAGTATTCCAAGCAGTGGATGAAGGACAACAAGCCGGACGTCATCTTCCTCGTCTACAACGACCATGCCACGGCCTTCAGCCTGGAGATGATCCCGACCTTCGCCATCGGCACGGCGGCCGAGTTCACACCAGCCGACGAAGGCTGGGGCCCGCGCCCGGTGCCCTTGGTTCAAGGCCACCCCGAGCTGGCCTCGCACATCGCACAGTCGGTCATCCAGCAGGACTTTGACCTCACCATCGTCAACAAGATGGACGTGGACCATGGCCTGACCGTGCCGCTGTCGCTGATGTGCGGCGAGCTCGACCCGCAGAAAGACGCCTGGCCCTGCCCGGTGATCCCGTTCGCGGTCAACGTGGTGCAGTACCCGGTGCCCTCGGGCAAGCGCTGCTTCGCGCTGGGCCAAGCCATCCGCAAGGCGGTGGAGTGCTACGACGAAGATCTGAACGTGCACATCTGGGGCACGGGCGGCATGAGCCACCAACTGCAGGGCGCGCGCGCCGGCCTGATCAACCGTGAGTGGGACAACGCCTGGCTCGACCAGATGATCGCCGACCCCGTGGGCTGCGCCGACACGCCGCACATCGACTACGTGCGCGAGGCCGGCAGCGAAGGCATCGAACTGGTGATGTGGCTGATCGCCCGCGGCGCCATGGCCGATGTCAACGACGGCAAGGTCACCGGCCCGCTGCCCACCGTCAAGCACCGCTTCTACCACGTGCCCGCGTCCAACACGGCGGTGGGCCACCTCATTCTGGAGAACACCTGACATGACCATCAAAGTCGCACTCGCCGGTGCCGGCGCCTTCGGCATCAAGCACCTGGACGGCATCCAGAACATCGACGGCGTCGAAGTCGTGTCGCTGATCAGCCGCGACCTGGAGAAGACCAAGGAAGTCGCCGACAAGTACGGCATCCAGCACATCACGACCCGGCTCGAAGACAGCCTGGCGCTGAAGGAAGTCGACGCCGTCATCCTCTGCACCCCCACGCAGATGCACGCCGCCCAGTCCAAGGCCTGCCTGGAAGCGGGCAAGCACGTGCAGGTGGAAATCCCGCTGTGCGACATCCTGGCCGAGGGTGAAGAGGTCGTGGCGCTGCAGAAACAGACCGGCCTGGTCGCCATGTGCGGCCACACCCGCCGCTTCAACCCCAGCCACCAGTACGTGAACCAGAAGATCACGGCCGGCGAATTCAACATCCAGCAGATGGATGTGCAGACCTATTTCTTCCGCCGCACCAACACCAATGCGCTGGGTCAGCCGCGCAGCTGGACCGATCACCTGCTGTGGCACCACGCTGCCCACACCGTGGACCTGTTCGCCTACCAGTGCAACAGCCCCATCGTGCAGGCCAATGCCATCCAGGGCCCGATCCATCCGGTGCTGGGCATCGCCATGGACATGAGCATCCAGCTCAAGGCCGCCAACGGCGCCATCTGCACGCTGAGCCTGTCGTTCAACAACGACGGCCCGCTGGGCACTTTCTTCCGCTACATCGGCGACACCGCGACCTACCTCGCGCGTTACGACGACCTGTTCACCGGCAAGGACGAAAAGATCGACGTGTCCCAGGTGGCGGTGTCCATGAACGGCATCGAGCTGCAGGACCGTGAATTCTTCGCCGCCATCCGCGAAGGCCGCGAGCCCAATGCCAGCGTGGCGCAGGTGCTGCCGTGCTACCGTGTGCTGCATGAGCTGGAACGGCAACTGGTCTGACCATGCAACAGCGCCAACTCGGCCCCTTCCGCGTCAGTGCCATCGGCCTGGGTTGCATGAACCTCTGCCACGCCTATGGCGCACCGGTCAGTGAGCAGCAGGCCGAACGCGTGCTGCTGGCCGCGCTGGACGCGGGTGTCACGCACTTCGACACTGCGGCGCTTTACGGCTTTGGTACCAGTGAAACGTTGGTAGGCAAATACCTGGCGAAACACCGCACCAGATTCACCCTAGCCAGCAAGTGCGGCATGCAGGGCGTGCCCAACGAACAGGGTGTGAAGGTGCGCGTGATCGACGGGCGACCGGCCACACTGAAAGCCACCTGCGAGGCCGCCTTGCAGCGCCTGCGCACCGACGTGATCGATCTGTACTACCTGCACCGCTGGGACAAGCAGGTGCCGATCGAAGACAGCGTGGGCGCGCTGGCCGATCTGGTGCGCGAAGGCACAATTCGCAGCATCGGCTTGAGTGAAGTGTCGGCCGCCACGCTGCGCCGCGCTCATGCCGTGCACCCGATTGCCGCGTTGCAGACCGAATATTCCCTGTGGACGCGCAACCCCGAAATTGCGGTGCTGCAAGCCTGTCGCGAACTGGGTGTGAGCTTGGTGGCGTTCAGCCCGTTGGCCCGTGGTTTCTTGTGTGGCCCGTTGGACGTGACGGCCTTTGACGCCAAGGACATCCGCCGCAGCATGCCCCGTTTTGCGCCGGGCCACTACGCGAAGAACGTCGCCTTGCTACCAGCCTACGACGCCCTCGCGGCCGAGGCGGGGTGCACGCCCTCGCAACTGGCGATTGCCTGGTTGCTGCACCAGGGCCAGGACATCCTGCCCATCCCCGGCACGCGCAGCGTCCAACACCTGAGGGATGACCTGGGTGCGGTGGACGTAAAGCTGTCGGCCGACCTGCTGGAGCGCCTGAATGCGCTGATCAACCGGCATACGGTGCACGGCGACCGCTACAACGAACAGGCCAGCCTTGAGGTGGACACCGAGGTGTTCTGAGCGTCAGACGTGACGGCCTGGGTCGGCTGCCTTGCTGACTTTCGATCAACGAGCCATCAGGAAGTCCGTCACCTCCAGCAGGATCAGTTCGTTGTCGTCGGCCTGGTTGGGATGGCGGCTGCTGGAGAACGGCAGGTTATTGTCGTTGCCGACCACGATGTGCCGTGCGTCCACCCTGTCCACGTTCTCGATGGTGAAAAACGGAAAAGTCAGCACGCCGCCGTTGAGCGGCTGGCGGGCAAGCCGGTTCGGGTCGGCGATGTTCATCAAGTCGATGTAGGCCACTTTGCGCAACGGGCCGCCTACGTTGGTTTCGTTGAGTGCCACCTTGACGACGCGCTTGAACTTTGCCGGGTCGTGGAAGCAGTCGGTGCGTCGCTGGCCTTCGGGGCAGGCCTGGTCGGCCGTTCCTTCGCCGTTGTCGCGTTCGATGACCAAGCCCTCAGTTGCACTGATCATGTTGAAGTCGCCGATGGCGTGGTGGTTGGCATCCAGCACGTACTTCCAGTGGCGACCGGTCCACTGCCTGGCCTTGACGTCGAATTCCAGCACGCGCAGGAACTGCTGGCCGTCGAGCTGTTCGGGGGCTTGGGTGGCTTCGTCCCAGAGCGCACCCTCCAGCATGGCGTAGAGCTTGCTGCCGTCTGGGGAGGCGGCCAAGCCCTCGAAGCCCCTGGAGCGGCGTGTCTGGAACCGCAGTACTCCGGTGGGCAGGCTAGGCGTGACGACCGATGGGTGGTCGGGCGAGACGATGGTTTTGCCGTCCACCTGGGTTTCAAAGACCGCCTTGATCCGGCCATTCAGGTCGGCCTGGATGAGGTAGGGGCCGAATTCGTCGCCGATCCAGAAATGGCCATCGACAATCTGGAACGCTTCGGTGTCGAAGTCGGTGCCGGTGAGGTAGCGCGGCTTCACACCTTCGTGGACGATGCGGAACGGGACCTTCTTGTCGGGGTCGTGCAGGAACACCGTCTGCAGTCGCTTGAACTGGCCGCTCTGGAAATCCACCGCGTAGCGGTTGAGAAAGAGCATGAAGTCGGGCGAGTTGGCTTTGGAGCCGGCACCGTTGTCGGTCAGCAGCCAGAAGCTCCCATCGGCCATGTGCTTGATACCCGAATGACCCTGAACGGCCTGGCCCTCGAAGGGCAGCGACACGCCGGTGGGGCGTCCAGCGGATCTGCCTTCGATCGTTCCGATGGCTTCGACGCGCTGACCCGTGGTGAATTTGCCGCTGACCCGCAGGTCGGACGGTGCATCTTGGGGTGCGGCGATGAACGTCTGGGCTGGCAAGATGGCGTGGCCAGCCAGACGCGCGGGGTAGGCCGTCTGGGCGTGAACAGAGGTCAGGGTGAGGAGGGCGCCGGCAGTGGCCGCAAGCAGAGTGAGGTGCATGGTGCGGTGCGATGAATCGTTGTGTGGATCAGGATGTGTCGATCTCTTCGGATCGGCCAGCACCACGATGCCAGTGCCTTGTGACAGGACAAAGAAGGTTTCATGAAGACGGCCTCAAAGGCGCGGCCGGGCCTGCGTCGAAACAAACCGAAAAAAAACGCGACCACCAAGAAACCACGCCTTTGCAGGGAACGGGCATCATCCGTTCATCCCAACGTCATTGCAAGGAGCACGACATGATGAAACCCTGGATCATACGAACCCTCGTCGGCCTGACCGGCGTCACCGTTCTCGTGGCTGGCATGACTGCCTGCGGCCAACGCGGTGGTCATCACGGCCAAGGCTGGAGTGAGGAGCGCATCACGGAAGTGCGCGGCAAAGCCATCGAGCGTATCAGTGGCAAGCTGGATCTGAATGCCGAGCAGAAGGCCAAGCTGGGCACCCTGGCCGACCAGGTGATCGCCTCGCGCCAGGACTTCCGCGGCGGCAGCGATCCGCGCACTGACATACAGTCCCTGATTGCTAGCGACAAGTTCGACCGCGCCAAGGCGCAGCAACTGCTGGACCAGAAACTGCAGGCAGCGCAGGGCCATGGACCTCGGATTCTGGCGGCGTTCGGCGACTTCTACGACAGCCTCAACCCCGAGCAGCAGATGCAGTTGCGTGAACGGCTTGAGAAGCGCCGAGGCCACGGCTTGTGGGGCCGCAGCTGATCGGGAGGCCGACAGGTCACTGGCCCTGCGAAACCTGCATCAAGGCCTTGCTCATGTTACCTAGAGTCGCTGTCAGCAGCCGAGCGCTTCCATGCGCTCACTGCGCGACCGTTGCAGCGGCTTCGCCTGGTGCGAAGGCACGGCTCGTGACGGCGCTTGGCAGTGTCAGAATCAAGCCATGTACAGCATCCTGTTGATCGACGACGACGAGCATTTGGGGCCTCCTCTGGCGACCTACTTCCAGCGCTACGAGTTGCAACTGACCCAGGCCGTCCGACCCAGCGACGGTCTGGCCCGGCTGCGCGGCGGCGGTTTTGATGCAGTCATCCTGGACGTGATGCTGCCCGAGATGGATGGCTTCGAGGTCTGTCGTACTATCCGTCGTGACAGCGATGTGCCCATCGTCATGCTGACTGCCCGCGGCGAGGTCATGGATCGTGTGATCGGACTGGAACTGGGGGCTGACGATTATCTGCCCAAGCCTTTCGAGCCGCGCGAGCTGGTGGCCCGCATCCAGACCGTGCTTCGCCGCCAGAACGGGCGCAACCACCGCCACCCACCGGTTGCCCCGGCGCAGGAGGCCTTGCATTTCGACAGCCTGACCATCGACTTGGCCCGACGTGAGGTGCTGCGTGACGGCCAGGCGCTGGAGCTGACCGGTTCGGAATACGAACTGCTGGTGCTGCTGGCGCGAGAACCCGGCCGCGTCTACCACCGCGATGACATCCTCAACCACATCCGTGGCCACGAGGCCGACCTGTACACGCGGGCCGTAGACATCGTGGTCAGCCGTCTGCGCAAGAAGCTTGAGCCGCTGGACTGCATCAAAACCCTGCGCAACGCGGGCTACTCGCTGGCGCTGCGTCGGCTGTCGTCATGAGCGTTGCCTCACCACAACCGCCCCCGCGTTGGCGGCAGGTCAGGCACCGTGTGGCTCATTCCATCAAGCTGCGCATGGTGCTGGTATTCCTGCTGCTGGCTGGCGCCATGACCTTCGTATTCATCAGCGGTGCGCAAAAAGCGTTTTCGGTCGGATGGCGCGAGGCGGCGCGGCCTCTGCTGATGGACTACGTGGACCGCCTGGCGGCCGATGTGGCCGGTCAGGGTAGCGGGCTGCCCAGCACCACCCGTGCCCAGGCGATCGCTGACCGCCTGCCTTTGGTCGTGCGCATCAGTGGCCCGAAGGTCAACTGGTCTTCGCACCCCGCCCAGGGACCGTCAGACTGGCTTGAACGACATGAAGAACGGCGTCAACGCTGGGACGGTGAGAGTTGGCGCGACTCCAAGGACTGGGATCGCATCCTCAGTCGCAGCTTGTCCGATGGCCACCGGATCAGTTTTGACATCAACCAGGAAGTCTTCGAGAGGCGGCCGCGCCTCATTGGCAATGCTCTGACGGCACTGCTGGTGCTCACGTTGCTGGCCTGGCTCTATGTACGCCGACAGCTCAAACCGCTGGATGCGATCGGGGAAGGTGCCCGGCGATTTGGCCGGGGAGATTTCAGCCAGCCAATTGCGCAACGCTGCTCTGAGGCCCAGGACGAATTGGGGGAACTCGCCACCACCATCAACACCATGGGGCGAGATATCCACCAGATGCTGGAAGCCAAGCGTGCGCTGCTGCTGGCCATCAGTCACGAGTTGCGCAGTCCTATCACCCGAGCCCGCTTGCACGCCGAACTGTTGCCGGAAGAGGGCGATGCTGCTGCGCAGCGCCAGGCCCTCCTGAGGGACTTGAAGGAGATGGCCAACCTGGTTAGCGACTTGCTGGAAAGCGAACGCTTGTCAAGCGGCCATTCGGCCTTGCAGCGTGAACCCATCAGCCTGGTGGGCTTGACCGGTGAGGTACTGCACGAATTGCAGAGCCGACACACCGTTGCCGCCTCCGTCATCATCGAGGCGTCACCCGATCTGCCTGCCATCCATCTGGATCAAGCTCGCCTGCGCCTATTGTTGCGCAACCTGCTGGACAACGCCTTGCGCCATGGTGCCGGTGCTGCACAGCCCCCCGAGGTGGCTCTGTCCCACTCGGCCGATGCCGTGTTCATCGACGTGCGTGACCACGGGCCTGGCGTTCCTGGCGCACAACTGGGCCAGTTGGCTCAGGCCTTCTACCGCCCCGACAGCGCCCGCACCCGCGCCGCCGGCGGGGTGGGCCTGGGCCTGTACCTGTGCCGCTTGGTGGCCCAGGCGCATGGCGGCCGGATGACGCTGGAGAACGCCCGGCCAGGCTTGCGGGTGCGGGTGGAACTGCCCGTCAGCGGATGATCAGTTGAGCAAGGTCAAAACTTCCATCCCCGGCCTGCCAGGGTGTGGGTGATACGCCCGTGTCCAGCAGCCTGCGTGCCTGCAAATGGTCCTTGGCCGCATTGACGCTGTCCACCGCCAGCAGGCGGTCGCCCTGGAAGTGATAGACGCTGAAGCTGCCGCTGGTCATGTCGCCGCGCACCGCCCAGGTGTCGGCACCCCCGGACAGGCCGGCCATCTGCAGCTTGCGATCGTACTGGTCGCTCCAGAACCAGGGGGTGGCGGTGAAAGGGCGTTCCTGCCCCAGCAGCGCGGCGGCCGCGCTCTTGCCCTGTTCGGTCGCGTTCTGCACCGACTCCAGCCTCAGCAGACGGTCATCGGGCAGGCGCCACGCGGTGCAGTCACCGGCGGCCACGATGGACGGATCGCGGGTGCGCCCGCAGGCATCCACCACGATGCCACGGTCACATTCGAGACCGGCGTCGTGGGCCAGCGAGTCGTTGGCGACCACCCCGATGCCGACCACCACCAGGCCAGCCGGCAGGATGCGGCCGTCAGCCAGCCTCACGCCGTTCACGCCGGTGGCATCTGCCTCAATGGCTGCTACCTGAGCGTTCAGCATCAGCCGCACGCCATGGCCACGGTGCAGACTGGCGTACCAGTCGGACAGCACTGGGGCCAGTACCCGCCCCAGCAGCCTCGGTGCTGCTTCCAGTACCGTCACGTGTGCGCCCTTCTTGCGAGCGGTGGCGGCCACTTCCAGACCGATGAAACCGCCGCCGATGACCACGACAGGCAGGTCTTTTTCGATACACGCCGCCATGCGCACGGCCATCGCGCTGGCATCCGCGCGTGAGCGCAGGGGCAACACCCCGTCGGCATCGCCGCCAGGCAAGGGCAGGGCCCGCGGCGTGGCACCGGTGGTCAATACCAGGCCAGCGTAGGGCAGGGTGGTGCCATCGGCCAGGTGCAGGGTTTTCGCTGCGCGGTCGATGCGCAGCACCGTCACGCCGGTGCGCAGCTCGATGCCTTTGCGTGCCAGCATCTCCGGCGTGCGCATTACCAACTGGGCGGCGTCCATTTCTCCAGCCAGCCAGGCCTTGGACAGGGGTGGACGGTGGTACGGGCTATGCGGCTCGTCGCCCAGCAGGCTGATGGGGCCGCTGTAGCCGCCGCTGCGCAAGGCCTCGGCGCTCTGCACACCGGCCTGGCCAGCGCCCACGATCACCACGCTGTCGGGGATGGGGGTATCCGCGCTCATGCCCACCGAGTCACTCCTGTGTTTCGGGCAGTTGCAGCATCAGCCCTTCCAGCCGCGGTGACGCCTTGATCTGGCAAGCTAGGCGGCTGTTGGGGCGGCGCTCGGCCGCCGCATTGGATAGCATGTCCCGTTCAGTGTCGGAAGGCGGGGGTAGGTCACTCAGGCGGGCCTCGTCCACATAGCAATGGCAGGTGGCACAGGCGCAGGAGCCACCGCATTCGCCCAGAATCCCTTCGATGCCGTTGGTGATTGCGCCTTGCATGAGGTTCCAGCCGTCTGGAAGGTCGACCGTGGTCGATTGCCCAGAGGCTTCGATGTAGGTGATGTGAGTCATATTGCGTTTGACGGTCAGGCGGTGGTGAGTTCCAGCACCAGCGGGCTGCGGAAAGTGGAAGAAGGCATCCAGGGCAACTGGTCGGCTACGCGCCTGTATGCAGGCACCACCTGGTGGAATTCTTCGAAGGCGATTTTCACCGCCAGTCGGGCGATGGCCGTACCCAGACAGGCGTGCACGCCGCCACCGAAGCCCAGGTGGCCGCGCGGCTTGCGCGTGATGTCATAAACATCGGGGTTGGGGAACTGGCGCTCGTCGCGGTTGCCCGAGCCATAGGCCAGACACACAAAATCGCCCTCTTTCATGGTCTGGCCGTGCAGGGGCACGTCCTGCATCAGGCGACGGCGGAAGCGCTGGGCCGAGGTGTTGTAGCGCAGGCTTTCCTCGATGGCGTCGGGCAGCAGCGCCGGGTTGGCCGCCACAGCGCGGCGCGCTTCGTCGAAAGTCGCCAGGTTGTACGCGAACATCATCATGAAGCCGCCCAGAGATTCCACACCCGCCATGATCAGCGTGGTCGTGGTGAGCAGCACCTCATTGTCATCCAGCCGATCGCCGTCGATCTCGGCCAGGGCAAAGTTGCTGATGAGGTCGTTGCGCGGTTGGGCACGGCGCAGGGCGATCACCTTGCCGGCGTAGTCCTTCATCCAGTTGAAGGCGGCAATGTGCTCCGGACCCTTGGCCCGGGTCCGGGCATCGCTCTGCACCATCAGGACCGCGTTGTCGCGCACAACTTGTTCGGCCACGATGGCCTCGCCGCCCATGGGCAGTCCCAGCGCAGCCATCAGCACCTTCACGGTGAATTGGGAGGATACATCCTTGTAATCGAAGGTTTTTACGTCCCGAAGCTGGCCGAATACATCTTTGGCTATGGTGCGAATGGGATCTTCCAACGCCATCAGGTTGCGTTTCATGAACGCGTGCTGGATCAGGCCGCGCAGGCGGTCGTGCTTGGGTGGGTCGGAGCTTCCGAGTGTGGAGCCAGCGCGGCCGGGCAGTTCGGTCATCAGGTTGCCGCTGGCGCTGGAATAGGTCTGCCAGTCCTGCCCTGCAGTCACGATGTCGGCGTAGCGCGAGAGAATCCACATTTGCGCTTCCTCGCTCCAAAAGCAGGGAAAGTCGTCGCGCAGGCGCTTGTAGTATGGAAAAGGGTCCGCATCGACAGCGGGAGAGTAGGGGTCAAACCGGTATTCGAACATGGGTGTCTCCTGAGGGCAACGGTTCGAACTGTAGGCCCTGAGGGTTCAGGAGGCACTGCAATTATTCGGGTCATTGCTTGCACTTTTCGTTCAAAATGGGGGTTATGGACTTCCGTTCCCGAACGACCCGCGCCGGTGCGGTGATCCCAAGCTTTTCCCTTTATGGCGAAGTATCTGCCCCAGGTCAGGAGATGCTGCACATTGAAGAAGTGCATGCAAGAAGTCTGGCTCATCACTGGGAAATCCGACCACACATCCACCACGGGCTCTACCAGGTGCTCTGGCTGTTCTGCGGTCGTGCCGAAGTGGCCCTGGATGAACGACTGACCCACGTGGAAGGACCGGCGGCGATCGTGGTGCCGCCTGGCGTGGTGCATGGCTTTCGCTTCGATCCTGAAACCGACGGAAAGGTGTTGACGCTCAGCGCCCGCTTCCTGGTGGAAGGGGAGTTCGAGGCCGTGGGTGCAGCGTTCCGGCAGTTGTTTGCCGCGCCCGGTATCCTGAGTTGGTCACCGGTGGACGTCGTGGTGCAACGCCTGCAGGCGCTGTTCCATGAACTTGCGCAGGAATTCGCCTGGCCGGGAGGCTGCGACACCCCTGTGGTGGGTTGGCTGGCGCGCTCAGTGGTCTGGCGTTTGGCCCAGGCTCGTTCGACGGGGCGGGAGGCAGGGTCGGGCGAAAAAGCCGGGAAGGCCGGTAGTCACCAGGCCCTGTTCACACGCTTTCTGTTGCTGGTGGAGCAACATGTCCTCGAGCACTGGCCCATGGAGCGCTACGCCTCCCATCTGGGCCTGAGCACGCAGCGGCTCAACCGCCTGGTTTTTGCCGAAAGCGGGCGCAGTGCGCTGGAGCTTGTGCACGACCGCCTCACGCGGGAGGCCTGCCGCCGGTTGATTTACGTAGCCGCCCCCGCAGCCAGCCTGGCCTTGGAACTCGGTTTTAACGATCCAGCTTATTTTTCACGCTTCTTCAAACGCCGCATGGGGGTGAGCCCGCAAGCGTATCGGCGGGCCCATCAGGGTCTGGGGGCATGACGCGGGGCACGATCGCTTCCAGTTCCGCCCGAAGCCACTGGTGAGCCGGGTCGGCCTGGTAGCGACGGTGCCAGATCAGGTACATCGGCAACGCGGGGCAGGGGAGCGGCACGGGTGCGCTGGCAAGCCCGCGCAACAGATGAAGCTTGAGCAGACGCGGGGCGGTGGCCAGCAGGTCACTGCCTTGCACAAACGACGGCAACCCGGCAAAACCGGGCACCATCACCCGGAAACGACGTTGCACCCCCTGCGCGGCCAGCCATTGATCCAGATCCAGTGCCCGTCGCGGTTCGTACACCACCGTGGCATGTTCGGCGGCCAAATAGGCTGCAGCGTCCGCCGGGGCGTCCCGGACTTCAGGGTCGTAATAGACGCGGTATTGGTCCTCAAACAGACGCTTTTGCACGATGTCTGCGCCATCCGGCGGGCGCGGACTGATCGCCAACTGGCAGCGGTCGTGACGCAGCATGTCCAGGCTCGGAATCCCCGACGGTATGACCCGGAGGTCGAGGCCTGGAGCCGCCTGTCGCAGGCATGTCATCAGTGGGGGCAGCAGCATGTCGCGCTGCAAATCGTTGGCAGCGATGGTGAAAGTGGCGTGCCAACGGCTCGGTTCGAAGCCGTCCGAGCGGGCGAATCGCTCCAGCGTCGCCAGCAACTCGCGCGCCTGAGGGGCCAGGGCCTCGGCGCGAGCGGTGGCCACGATCCCGCGCCCGGATTTGACGAACAGCGGGTCGCCTACGATGGCGCGCAGCTTGTCCAGCAGGTGACTCACGGCGGACTGCGTCACCCCCAACCGTTGGGCAGCTCCCGTGACCGATCCCGTTTCGACCACCGTCACCAAGAGCCGCAGCAGATGGGCATCGAGGTCTGACCAATCGAATTGACTCATGGGTCATATGATGACGCATCGGTTTATTTTTGGCAATCGAGCGGCCATACTGGGTCTCTGTCAACCCAGACTAGGAGCGCCCGTGAGTACCGAACCCCGTCTTATCCCCGGCACCACCCCATTTGACGGTCAGATGGCCCGCAAAGGCTACGCCTTGAACAAGATGTGCTTTTCGTTCAACGAGCAGGCCAACCGGGAGGCTTTCGTCGCCGACCCCGAGTCCTACATGATCAAGTACCAACTCACCGACGAGCAGGCGGCGGCCATCCGTTCCAAGCAGGTGCTGGCGTTGCTGGACGCAGGCGGCAACGCCTATTACCTGGCCAAGTTTGCCGGCATTTTTGGCCTGAACATGCAAGACATCGGTGCCCAGCAGACCGGCACCACCAAGGAAGCCTTCATGGCCAAGCTGGTGGCCGCCAACCAGCAACCCGACTGGCAAACCGCTTCGCAACAATAAACACCTGGAGCACACAACATGGCACAACTCATTGGTGGCCTGGCCACGTCCCACATTCCGGCCATCGGCGGCGCTATCCACAAGGGCCTGCAGAATGAGCCTTACTGGAAGCCCTTTTTCGACGGGTTTCCGCCCATTCACGACTGGCTGGGTCAGGTCAAGCCCGATGTGCTCGTGGTGTTCTACAACGACCACGGCCTGAACTTCTTCCTCGACAAGATGCCGACCTTTGCCGTGGGTGCGGCAGCGCAATACCGCAATGCCGACGAGGGTTGGGGCATTCCCACCACGCCGCCCGTGGCCGGTTGCCCCGAGCTGTCCTGGCACATCATCAACCACCTGATTGCCAAGGAGTTCGATATCGTCACCTGCCAGGAAATGCTGGTGGACCACGCCTGCACGTTGCCGCTCAAGTTGTTCTGGCCAAACGACGCCGTGGCACCGGTGCAGATCGTGCCCATCGACATCAACACCGTGCAGTTCCCGTTGCCTACGCCCAAGCGGGTGTACAAGTTGGGCAAGGCCGTGGGCGAAGCCATCCAGTCGTGGAGCAGCAACAAGCGTGTGGCCGTGATGGCCACGGGCGGCCTGAGCCACCAGCTCGAAGGCGAGCGGGCAGGCTTCATCAACAAGGCATTCGACCAGCAATTCCTGGAAAGCATGGTGTCCAACCCCGAATGGGCTACCCAGTTCAGCGACCTGGAACTGGTGGAAAAAGCAGGTACCCAAGGCGTGGAGTTGATGATGTGGCTGGCCATGCGCGGCGCACTCACCACCGCAGGTGCGGGTGTGCGCAAGGTGCACAGCAACTACCACATCCCCATTTCCAACACCGCCACGGGCGTGCTGGCGCTGGAGCCGCTGGTTTGACGCTGCGATAAGCCAGTCCGCTGGAACTAGAATCCGTCGCGTGGACGCGACGATTCACTCCGCCGCCACGGGCCAGCACCACGATGAAACGCACGGTACGGAGCGGCAAAAAACGAGAGCCCGAAGGCTCCCGCGTGCAAAACTCAACGCTGGTGCCCAATCACAGCGAATCGATGAAGCTGCGCAGCTTGTCGGAACGGCTCGGGTGCTTGAGCTTGCGCACCGCCTTGCTCTCGATCTGGCGGATGCGCTCGCGCGTCACGTCAAACTGCTTGCCCACTTCTTCCAGCGTGTGGTCGGTGGACATCTCGATGCCGAAGCGCATGCGCAGCACCTTGGCCTCGCGCGGCGTCAGGCTGTCCAGGATCTCCTTGACCACCTCGCGCAGGCCGGCCTGCATGGCGGCCTCGATCGGCGCCGTGTTGGCCTGGTCCTCGATGAAATCGCCCAGGTGCGAATCGTCGTCGTCGCCGATGGGCGTTTCCATCGAGATCGGCTCTTTCGCGATCTTCATGATCTTGCGGATCTTGTCCTCGGGAATCTCCATCTTCTCGGCCAGGATGGAGGCATCCGGCTCGAAGCCGTGCTCCTGCAGGTGCTGGCGGCTGATGCGGTTCATCTTGTTAATGGTCTCGATCATGTGCACCGGAATGCGGATGGTGCGCGCCTGGTCGGCGATCGAGCGCGTGATGGCCTGGCGGATCCACCAGGTGGCGTAGGTCGAGAACTTGTAGCCGCGGCGGTATTCGAACTTGTCCACCGCCTTCA
>DBAZ01000014.1 GCA_002291945.1 Tepidimonas sp. UBA997 | reverse complement strand
CGCATCGGCAGCACGACCTGTGGCTCGGTAAGGTCGGGCCGGATGTGTGGCATCCGATCCCACACCACCTGCACGATGTGCGGTGCCGATAGCGCCGCCACGATCTGCTGTGTGACCAGTTCTTCAATCGGCGCGGCTGGCAGCGGACCGTGCTGAC
Source organism: Tepidimonas sp. UBA997 (assembly GCA_002291945.1). GTDB lineage: Bacteria > Pseudomonadota > Gammaproteobacteria > Burkholderiales > Burkholderiaceae_C > UBA997. Next base: position 10,592 of record DBAZ01000014.1, on the reverse strand, counting down.
TGGCCCACGCGCCGAAGCGCCGGTGTTTGATCGGGCTGTAGTAGCGGTAGGTCTTGCCCTTCTTCTTCGTGTAGCTGGGCACCAGCCGTTCGCCGTCGGACGTGAATAGTAGGCCGCGCAGCAGCACCGGCTCACTCTGGCGGTCATTGGTCTCGCGCCGCCGCTCGATACCATCGGTGGCGATCAGCGCGTGCACCGCGTCCCACTGGGTTTGCGTGATGATGGCCTGATGCTGGCCGGGATAGCTCTGCCCCTTGTGGACGATCTCGCCCAGGTACATCCGGTTGTGCAGCATCTTGTAGATGGTCTGCTTGGTGAAGGGCTTGCCGCCCTTGGTGACCACGCCTTCCGCACCATAGGCCTTGGCCATCAGCGTGGCCGAGCGCACAGTCACGAAGTCGTCGAATATGCGACGCACCAGCGCGGCCTCGACCTCGTTGATCACCAGCAGACGGTCGCGCACGTCGTACCCGAGTGGCAGCGGCCCGCCCATCCACATACCCTTGGCCTTGCTGGCGGCGATCTTGTCGCGGATGCGTTCCCCAGTCACTTCCCGTTCGAACTGAGCGAAGGACAGCAGCACGTTGAGCATTAACCGGCCCATCGAGGTGGCCGAGTTGATCTGCTGGGTGACTGCGCTGAAGCTGACGCGGTGGCGATCGAACACATCGACCATGCGCGCGAAATCGGCCAACGAGCGCGATAGTCGGTCTATTTTGTAAACCACCACGATGTCGACCTTGCCCATCTGGATGTCGGTCATCAGTCGTTTCAAGGCAGGCCGGTCCATGTTGCCGCCGGAAAAACCGCCATCGTCGTAATCATCGGCCACGGCGATCCAGCCCTCGTGGCTTTGGCTCTTGATGAAGGCTTGCCCGGCGTCCTTCTGGGCATCGATGGAATTGAAGGACTGGTCCAAGCGTTCGTCGCTGGAGACGCGGCAGTACACCGCACAGCGCTTGGGTGGCACGAGCAGCGGCGCGTTCATTGTTGAGCCCCCTTGCCATCACGCAGCCCAAAGAACTTCGGCCCGTTCCACTGTGTGCCGGTGATGTGGCGCGCCGCCGCCGACAGGCTTTTGAACACTTGGCCGTTGAGTTCATACAGGCCATCGGGCGTGACGGTGACGCGGTGCTGGCGCTCATCCCATTCGCGGATCAGCGTGGTGCCGGGCATCAGTAGGGTTTGCGTGCTGCGCCCAGCAGCGGTCTTGATCTTGGAATGCTTGGCCCCGGCCTCGACCAGCATCTTGCGGATATTGGTGGGCAGCGCGCCGTAGGCCTTCTCCTGGATGCGGTAGGCCAGACGTGATTCCACATAGTGGCGATTGCGATGGCTGGGCCGCCGTGGGAAGTGTTGATCCCATAGCGCCCAGAGATCGTCCATGGGCAAGGATGGCAGCGCGGCCAGTTGCGCCGAAATGCTGCTGTTGGGGATGACTGTCATTTCAAATGCTCCTGTGGTTGAGACAGGTCCATGAACGCGCTGTGGCGGGCGGAAGCCAAGTCAAACTGCGCTCTACTGGCAGTCATCGACCTGTCCTGTCGCCACATCGAAACGCTCGCCCAGCAAAGTCTGCGGTTTGCCGGTGCGTTGGTCCCGTACACCCAAGATGTAGACCTCGCCGTTCCACACGCCGCAGGCCACGTCGGTGTCCGTCTCGTCAGCAGGCATCAACCACCCCGTCACGCCTTCCGGCATCAGCAAAAGGTCTGCAGGGTCGCCTATGGGCACGTGCAATGCTGCCTGCCGCGAATCAAGCCAGTGCAAGATCTCGGGTGGCGTATCGGGGAAGTTCTCCTGGTTCAGGATGGGAATCCAGACCAGCGGTTTTCCGCTGCTGAGCCAGCCTTGCGCACGCTGGGCGACTTCCGGGTCGTAGTAGGCCAAGGGCTGGCCGGACATGGTGTTCGTGTTCAATGCGTACTCCTTGATGGGGGTAACCGGTAACCTCAGGAGGTAACCCGGTTACGTAGTCTGTCTGTACCGAGGGTGCGCGCTTGCGCCCCCCGTATGGGTTTTTCGGTAGGAGGGACCCGTTTCACCTGCGCCGCAGTCCTTGCCGCCGCCGATGTGGCTGGCACTGGATGCGCTTCTGCCACCAACGGCGCAGACGCCGGTCGATCCGTTCGGCGGCAAGAAACCACGGCCACCACCACGGCAACTTGACCCGCGCCCGCCGTGGCCTGATTACAGGCAGTGGCGCAGTGCCGGTGCGCGGCATCACATCGCGCCCGCCATCCCACTCGGGTACCGGTATCGAGACAACCGTCACCGGACTATCGATGCTGCGTGGCGTCAGCGTGCTGGCAGGTGTCTGCATCGCCGCCACCAAGGCCCGGCGCTGTGCGGGCGGCATCTGTTGCATCAGGGTTTCGGCCTGCGCGACGCGCTGCTTCACTGGCGCAAACGGGTCGGTCATGTCGAACCGATGGTTCTGAATATCCATGGCTCCCCCCTCACGCATCCGGCATTTCAGCGCCGAGCGCGGTCTGCGCAGCCTCGATCAAGCCCTGCGGAATTTCGATGACGAATCGATCTTCCCGGTGGTTGTAATCGCTCTGGCGTTTGGCCGCCGAGGCGCGGGCCAACACAGGCATCAGCGGTTGCAGTTGTTCATACAGCTCTACTTCGGCCATATCGGCACGCCGCCATTTGAAGTTGCTGATCGCCGCATTGATTTCCTGTGGCAAGGACTGTCGCTGTGATTTCATGGCCTCCTGCTCGGCGTGCAATCCAGCCAGCGTGGCATGGTTCAGTCGCAGTTCCACTTCCAGCCTGGCGAGCGTTTCCGGTACCGCGAATTCGCCTTCGGTCGCCAGCAGCGTGGCGGTCGCCGCTTGGGTTTCTGTGGCGATACGCGCCTCCAGCTCGGTGATGCGCTGAGTCAGCTTTGCGATCTGCGCTTCGGTCTTGCTCCAGGCCTGCGCGCTGGTTTTGTCCTGCGTCAGCACCTCGTCCAACTTGCGCTGCGCTTGGGCAAGCGCCTCGGGTGCTTCCAAGACGCGTGCCAGCGGGCGGAGCTGATTAGTGATGTTTTCCACCTGGGATTTCAGGTGCTCCATCCGTTCATTGGCTGCGCACAGCACCGGCCAGTGCGCTTTGGCGGCGGGCGGCGTATTCATCGACAACGAACCGGCAGACTCCCGCAGGCGGGTTTGCTTCGCCCGCTCCCGGGCGTGCTCCGCTTCGGCATCCAGCAATTCCTGCTGGCGCTTTTCCAGTTGTCGGGTCAGTTGTGCGTGCTCGGCCCTGACCTGCTCGACATAGCCATTGGTCTTTTTGTTGAAGGGATTCAGTTTCATTGGTGTTCTCCATATCGAATGCCGCCCACAGAGGTGTGGGAGACGCCGGGCGGCGTGGCGTGCTGGGTGGTGTTGGAATTGCGGACTTCTGCGATGCGCCAGAGCGCGCCGTCGCGGCTGTGGCCGAGGTGGCTGATGTCGATCCCCTTGGCGCGGTAGGCCGGGGCGATGCGGCGCAACTGATCGGCCAGCCCCTTCGGGGAGCGTGGCCAACTGCTGCGGTCGGGAATGCTGTGGGTGTTCAGCAGGTCGTAGAGCTGACCGGCAGTGCCCTGCCAGTTGATGGGCAGGATGCGATCCGCGATGTATTTATCGAGCGCTTGCGCGACCGCATTGCTCTCCAGCGCACGGTCGATGCCTGCGCGCACGAGTTCGGCGTACTGCTGCTGGAACTCGCCCGGTTCGAAACCGAGGGCACGCGCCACTGCCTCGCCCAGCCGTTCGTAATCGGCCATCCGCTGCTTCTGGGTCAGCTTGACCGTCGGCAGAATGGCCAGCGTCGCTGAGAACAAATCCAGCAGCCCGGCAAACACCGTGGGTTGATCGCGCTCCCAGCCTGCGTGCGTGTCGGCATCGTCGCGCCGGGCATCCGCCGGGATGGTGGGCAGATCGACGTGGATCACCCGGTCGATCAGGTCCGGACGCGTGGCGACCACGGCGATGCCGTTGAGCACCACTGGCCGCTTGGTCTCCATCACGTGCTCTTCGCCGTTGGTGTAAAGCTGGCGTGAGGCAAAGCCGCCGCCGGTGGCAAGTGTGCAAAAGGCATCCTGCTGTTCGGGCGTGAGGCCGGAGAGGTTTTCGTAGCTGACCAGCCAGTTGTTGGCGGCGGCGACGAACACGTCCTCCACGGTCTTGGGGCGGCCACGCAGCATCACCTTGTTGGGGTCGACCAGACTGCGCAGCACAGATTGCGTGGTGGATTTGGCCGAACCCTGTTCGCCCACCAGTTCCAGCACCGGAAATGGAGTGTCCGGACGGAAGCAGTCCAAGAGCCACGCTAGCACCATCACGCGGCGGTTGGCGGGAATATTGGTGTGCTGCCAAAGCAAGCCGACATCACCGTGGGTGGCTGGCATCGGCAGCGGACGCATCGAGGGCGTGCGGGTGAAGTACACCGGCGATTCGTTCACCACGCGCCAACCCTGCGGGGTGACGTGAATGGCCTGCCACTGTTCATCGGCCAGATCGATCAGGTAGCCATCGTCACAACGGGCGGCGCGAACGTGGATTTCAATCTGGTCACCATCGTTGATGCCCGCAGCGGCGAGCGTGGCCAGCGCCGATTTCATCGTGGTTTCCGGCACGCCCATTTCCTTGGCTCGCCAGTAGGCCGCGCGCAACCAGTCCTCAAAGCCGGAGGAATACACGCGCCACACCTCGCGCCGACCGGGCATCGGAATCACGGCCACTGCATTGCGGTCGGCATCGTGGTGCAACTGGCATTGCGCCCGGGCCAGCGCCACCAGTTCATCGAGCGCGCTGGCATCGTCATCGCTGGCGGGCAATTCGGCGCGCACCAGTTTGTCGAGCACCGTCAACGAGCAATCGCGGTTAGCCTTCTTGGCGGCATTGCGCAGGCGCAGATAGCTGGGCAGATCGGTGGCCTTGAGAATCGAGAAGGCGCGCACCACGTCCTCTTCGGCCAGCACGCCCACGTTATCGACCAGCCGGACCAGTGCAGCCTCGATCACACCAACGGGATCGACGTCAGGTATCGGTGCCGGAGTGGCTGCCACGTCCACCTCGCCCGTGTGATGATCGTGATGGTGGTGACGGTCGTTCTCTACTACTCCGTCCGGAGAAGGGATGGACGCGCTCATCTTTACCGCCCGGCTCAGCGCGAGCGTTCGATGAGATGGCGAATGTCCTCAGCGCGCCAGACCGTGGTCTTGCTGCCGAGTTTGATGCCTTGGGGAAATTTACCTTCCCGAATGCCTGCCCACCACGCCGAACGGCTGATGGGGATCAGGGACAGAATCTGCGGCAACCGAACGAAGCCGGTTTCGGGCAGGATTGGGCGGGGTTGGTTCATGGCGAGCATCCGTGGTCGTTTTGGGATGCTCTGTATTGAATACCTCTATTTCCGGCCGAGAAACGACCTGTGCGCGCAGGCTGCACACGCTGCGCGCAGCGAGAGTGCCACTGTTACTTTTACAGGTCAGAAACCGGCGGTGTACGGCCTTTGCGCTCGTCGTAGAGCCACTTCGCCACAGTGCGTGGCGATTTGTGCACCAGCTTGGCAATAGCTTGTGCTGCCGCCTCGACGCTGGGGTAGTTGTGCATGCTGTACAACTCGATGGCGCGCAAGCGCGCGGCGCGATTGGTCTTGTGTTTCTCGATGGCTGCGGCCTTGGCCTGAATCGAGATGCGCTCCTTCACTGCGGCTTCGATACCCGATGCTTCGTTGGGAAACAGGATGCGTTCGAGGCGGGCATCGGCATGGCGGCTCGCCAATGCCTCCGCCAGACAGATCGCTTCCATCGCATCAATAGCGTAGCGGCCTGCCGTCACCCATTGCCGCTCGATGTCTGCGGTTTCTGGGAGTACGGCACGGTGATGCCCTATTTGGTCAAGCTCAGGCTGAATGGAGAAATTGGCATCGGCCACCAGCCACAGCGCCAGTACAGCAAAGGCGTGGTGATGGCATGGGAAACGCTCACCCGGCTTGGGAGAGATGTCATAAAAGAAAACGCGGTCACGTAACCACTGTCCATCGCTGCGCTGCCTGCGCTCCAAATCAGGTGCGTTGTCAGCATCTGCCTCTTCATTGGCCAGCGCGACGCCACTGTCTATGATCCACTCAACGGTTTCGGCCAGTTCAATGATCTGCGCCGTCGTGGCGTCGCGCAACAAGTGGCGGGCACGATCAGCAATCTCGCCCAGCGCCACGAACGGCACGCGAGGGACCGCGCCGGTCAATGGATCGAACTGGTTGAATTGCAGGCAATAACTCATCGCAGCTTGCACGCCTCCGCACGGCTTGGAATGGAATTGGACAAACCAAGATATTACCGGTCATGCCGGTGATCATCCATTGCATCAGTGATGTGTCCGTGCGCCGGGCTAAACAGAGAAGAAGAACCATCACAATCATCACCATCGTCACAGCAGCCCCCCCTCCGTGATGGTTGTGATGATGGTGATGGTCACCGCCTATTGTTATGGTCGGCGCGCACATACATGCCCCAGGCGAAAGGGGTCCTTCCTGGCGATATTCCAATACGGGGGGCGCGAGCGCAGCATCGCGCCACCGTCCGACCAGAAAACAAGGTTTGCAGGGTTTGCGGTTCGCACCCGAGTGCGCGAGTCGAGGGGTTGAATTCGGCGTCGGTGCAGGCGTGTGCGGGAAATTGGGGAATGGCGAAGGTGCGAACCTGGGTGCGTACCCGGTTTGCAGGTTTGCACCCCAGTCGCACTAAAAACGGCCAGGGAAGAAAACCCAACGCTGGCGCGGGTTTGCGACCGATTTGCCGCCTGGATTGCAAAAATCGGCCCACCAGCGCTGTGAACATCGTCTGACGCAGCGGACACAGCTTGACGAAACTTTCCGTGAGGCCCGCACACGCGCACGCGTGTAGAGAGTTGCGTGGAACTGCGTCTGCTGCGTCAGACGCGTCGGTGCAGCAGCAAGGGCCTCCAGAAACTGGACGCCCTGGACGCCCGATCAGACCAGCCGGTATACCCGCTCGCCAGTACCGTTGTGCGCCAGCACCACGCTCAGGCCCAGCTTCTTGCGTAGCAACCCGGAGATCGCCCCGCGCACGGTGTGCTGCTGCCAGCCAGTGGCCAACATCAGTTGCAGGCTGGTTGCACCCTGCGGGCGGCGCAGCGTCATCACCAGTGCGGCGAGCTTGGTGCCCGGACGCACCGCGATGCCCTCCAGAAGTTGGAGGTCGTCGATGCCGTCCACGGGATGGACGTCATCCTGTGGTGCGGGTCGCTGCTGTCCGATGGCTGCGTAGCCCGCTTCGGTCAGGATGTGGCCGCTGTAGGCGGGCTCAATCCAGCCTCTTTGCAGCAGTGCGGTCAGCACCTTGGCCCTACCACCGCCGCGCAGGGTGTCGGGCGGAATCACACGCCCATCGACACGGCGGGCGGCAGTACGCAGCAGCAGGTTTTGCGCTGGGGAGAGTTTGGGCAGTGTGTGCATCGTCGTCCCCTCACTTGGCTTCGCCGTCGAAGATCGCCAGCAGATCGTCCAGCGTTTGATCCACCCGTCCAAGGTCACCGACGTGGCCCCAGTGGATGGCGTCCGGGTCGTGGTCGAAGTGGTCGTCGGTCAGTTGGCGCAGGGCTTCGATCTTGTCGCGGATCATCGGCAGGCGTTGCAGGTAGGTGTCGAGGGCGTTTGGCTGAGTGGTCATGGCAGGCTCCGGGTTGGTTGATGACGCCACTATTCACGCGCTGAACGATCAGGAAGCCAAGTTGTTCATCAAACGCTGGATGCAGTTGTGCCACACTGATAAAATGACCAGCTTATGCCAAGCCAATCAGGAAACCCGTGATGAAACGCTGCGTTGTCGGTATTCGTCGAACAGGAGAGCCGGGGGGGCGCGCAGCCAAGGACGCGCCTACTGTCTGGTTTCCCTCGATGGCCACGATGGCGGCGGTGCTGTCCGAGGACAACCAATCCCTGCTGCGCCTCATCCGCGACCGGCGACCCAAGTCGCTGACGGAGCTAGCTGAACTCACCGGGCGGCAGGTTCCCAACCTGTCACGCACGCTGCGGATGATGGAGGGTTACGGACTGGTCGAGTTGAAAAAGAACGTGCGCGAAATCGAACCTATCGCGCTGGCAACCAGTTTCAAGATCCTGATCGACTAAGGGACGACAAGATGAAGGGGGAGGCAATGCGAGATGGCGTGATCACCGAAGCGGATACCTGCCGCGAATTCGTCACCCCCCGATTGGTGGAGGCAGGCTGGGGAGCGGCCCCGCATTCCATTGGCGAGCAGCGCAGCTTCACCAATGGCCGCATCATCGTGGCCGGTGGCAAGGTTCGCCGTGGTAAACAAAAGCGCGCCGACTACCTGCTGTACTACCGTCGGGACTATCCCCTTGCCGTGGTCGAAGCCAAGGAAATCGGCCTACCTGCCGAAACCGGCGTACAGCAGGCACGCGAGTACGCAGAGATTCTCGGCCTCAAGTTTGCGTACGCCACCAACGGCCACCGCATCATCGAAATCGACTACACCACCGGCACCGAGCGCGAGGTGGATCGCTACGCCACGCCGGATGAGTTGTTTGCCCGGCTGACGGGAAGCACGCAGTTACCCAAGGATTCATCGCCCCATCTGCTGGAGCCATTCAACCTCGTTTCTGGCAAGGTGCCGCGCTATTACCAGCAGATCGCGATCAACCGAGTCATCGAATCGATCCTGCTGGGTCAAAAACGCATCCTTGCCACATTGGCCACTGGCACCGGCAAGACCTGCGTGGCTTTCCAGATTTGCTGGAAGTTGTGGAACAGCCGCTGGAACCGAACCGGCGAACACCGCCGTCCCAAGATCCTTTTCCTGGCCGACCGCAACATCCTGGTCGATGACCCGATGGCGAAGATGTTCGCGCCCTTTGGCGATGCTCGGCACAAGATTGCAGGCGGCGACACCAGCCAGAGCCGGGATATGTACTTCGGCATCTATCAGGCGCTGACCACCGCCAGTGCAGATGTCTTCCGCCAGTACCGTCCAGATTTCTTCGATCTCATCATCATCGACGAATGCCATCGCGGTTCCAGCCGGGACGAAAGCGCATGGCGTGCGGTGCTGGATTATTTCGAACCTGCCGTGCAGTTCGGCATGACCGCCACGCCGCTGCGCGAGGAATCGCGCGACAGCTACGAATACTTCGGCAACCCGGTCTACACCTACAGCCTGCGCCAAGGCATCGAGGACGGTTTCCTGGCACCGTATCGCGTGCATCGCGTCATCACCACGGTCGATGCCGCAGGCTGGCGACCCAGCAAGGATGAGCTGGATCGGTATGGGCGTGAAGTGCCTGATGATGAATACCAGACCAAGGACTTCGAGCGTGTCGTGGCGCTTCGCTCACGCACACGGGCGATGGCCCGCCACCTGACCGATCTGCTCAAAGGTACCGACCGCTTTGCCAAGACACTGGTGTTCTGTGTGGATCAGGAACACGCCGCCGAAATGCGGCAAGAACTGATCAACCTGAACAGCGATCTGGTCAAGCAGTACCCCGACTACGTCTGCCGTGTTACCGCCGATGAAGGTGCAATTGGCCTTACCCATTTGTCGCACTTCCAGGACGTGGACAAGCCCACGCCGGTCATCCTCACCACATCTCAAATGCTGACCACCGGCGTCGATGCTGAAATGGTCAAGAACGTGGTGCTGGCACGTGTGGTGGGCTCGCGGTCCGAGTTCAAGCAGATCGTCGGTCGTGGCACGCGGCTGAAGGTGGATTACGGCAAAGAGTATTTCAACATCATCGACTTCACCGGCACCGCCACGCAGCACTTTGCCGACCCGGATTTCGACGGTGATCCTGCGCGCATCGAAGAGGTAACGGTCGACGAATCGGGCGAGGTCATCGAAACCACCGCAGACGAAGCGCCCGGCGTGGTTGAGCCCGAAACGGAGTACGTGGTCGAAACTGAACAGGGCGATGAAGTTGGCGGCAACGGCGAAATCATCACGGAACCACCGGCGGAGCCGCGCAAGTTTTACATCGACGGCGGCGAGGTCGAGGTGATTGGACATCTGGTCTATGACCTCGACACCGATGGCAAGAAGCTGCAGGTGGTCAAGTACACCGAATACTCAGGCCGCGCCGTACGCACCCTCTACCCGACGCGTGAAGCACTGCAATCGGCATGGGCCAATCCCGACACTCGCGCCGAGGTTCTGCGCGAGCTGACCGAGCGTGGCATCAGTTTTGAGGAACTGGCAGCCAGCAGCGAACAGCCCGATGCTGATCCGTTCGATCTGCTGTGCCATCTGGGGTGGAGTGCGCCGCTACTCACGCGTCGCCAGCGTGCGGAAGCTGCCAAACGTCAGGCCCAAGACCTGTTTGCCCAACATGGCGAGACTGCCCGTGAAATTCTGTCGCTGCTGCTCGACCGCTATGTCGAGCGCGGCATTTTGCAATTCAATGCGCTGTCCGAGCTGATGAAGGTGCAACCCTTCGACCGCTACGGCAGTCCTTCCGAAATCGCCACCCGTCACTTCGGCGGCGTGCGCGGCATGAAGGACGCTGTATCCCGGCTGCAGACCGCGCTCTACCAATAACGAGAAACGCATCCCATGGCCAAATCTGCC
>DBAZ01000040.1:44089-44470 GCA_002291945.1 Tepidimonas sp. UBA997 | reverse complement strand
CTTCGGACACTCCCACTGCCGCCGAAAAAATACCCAAAACGGCACCGCCTGCTGCTTCGACGCCAGCCACCAACCCAACCACAAACGCAACCACCAACGCCGCCCCGCCACGCCGCAAGCTGAGCTACAAGGAGCAACGGGAACTCGACGCCATGCCGGAACGCATCGCGCAGTTGGAGCAAGAGCAACAGGCGATCGACCAGCGCCTGGCTGACGGAGCCTTGTACGTCACGGCACCCCACGAAGCCGCGCAACTGGCACAACGGCATGCCGACATCGAAGACGAGCTGATGCAAGCCCTGGAGCGCTGGGAACGGCTGGGTGCCCAGCCATGACGGCTGCAGCATGCGGTGCCTTGCTGACCCTGTTGACCCTGTTGAC
>DBAZ01000040.1:0-43756 GCA_002291945.1 Tepidimonas sp. UBA997 | reverse complement strand
CCCTGTTGACCCTGTTGACCCTATGTGCGCTGGGCGTGGGTGCGACCGATTGGTTATGATTTTCAGTCTTTGTTTTTCACAGGTACGCGCATGTATTGGACACTGGCCCACCGGGCTCAGAAGATGAACCCCTCGGTGATTCGGGAAATCCTGAAAGTCACCGAGCGGCCCGGCATCATCAGCTTTGCGGGTGGCTTGCCGTCGCCCAAAACGTTTCCGGTGGAGGTATTTGCCCAAGCCTGCGCCAAGGTGTTGCGTGACGATGGGCGCTCAGCGCTGCAATACGCCGCCAGTGAGGGCCTGCCCGCCTTGCGCGAACAAGTCGCCGCCATGCTGCCCTGGCCGGTCGATCCCGCGCAAGTCCTGATCACCACCGGTTCGCAGCAGGGGCTGGACTTGGTCGGCAAGGTGCTGATCGACCCCGGCAGCCGGGTGCTGGTGGAAACCCCCACCTACCTCGGCGCCTTGCAAGCCTTTGCACCGATGGAGCCGGTGGTCGAAGGCATTGCCAGCGACGAGCACGGCCCCGACCTGCACAGCCTGCGCCATGCGCTGGGGGTGGATGCCGAACCGGGCGACGCCCCACAGGCACCAGAACGCCGCCGCCTGCTGCAACTGGACCTGGACCCGGCGCACGACTTTCCGCGCTTCATGTACGTGTTGCCAAATTTCCAGAACCCGACCGGCCGCAGCATGAGCGAACAGCGCCGCGCGGCGCTGGTTCACGACGTGCAGCGGCTGGGTTTGCCCCTGGTGGAAGACAACCCCTACGGCGACCTCTGGTTTGACGTGCCGCCCCCTGCTCCGCTCACCGCCCGACACCCCGAGGGCTGCGTCTATCTGGGGTCGTTTTCCAAGGTGCTGGCACCGGGTCTGCGGCTGGGCTTCGTGGTGGCCCCGCCAGCGCTCTACCCCAAGCTGCTACAGGCCAAGCAAGCCGCCGACCTGCACACCCCCAGCTTCAACCAGCGGGTGGTCAGCGAGGTGCTGAAAGACGATTTTCTGGGCCGCCACGTGCCGACCATACGGGCTTTGTACAAGGCCCAGCGCGATGCCATGCTGGATGCCCTGTCGCAGCACATGCACGGCCTGGACGTACACTGGAACCAGCCCGATGGGGGCATGTTCCTGTGGGCGCGTTTGCCACCAGGCTTGAATGCCATCGAACTGTTGCCGCATGCCGTGGAAAAAGGCGTGGCGTTTGTACCGGGAGCCGCGTTTTATGCCGACCATGCCGACCCCCGCTCCCTGCGCCTGTCGTTTGTGACTGCCACAGCGGAGCAGATTCAGACCGGCATCGCCGCTTTGGCCGAAGTCATCCGGCAGCACGATGGACACTCGGCCTGATGCCTCGTCGCCCGTCGCGATGATGACGAATCCGCAAACCGGTCAACGATAACCATCGTCGCATGGGTACGATCTATCTGGTGCGCCACGGGCAAGCTTCGTTCGGTGCCGATGACTACGATCAGTTGAGTGCACTCGGATGGCATCAGAGCATCCGTCTGGGTGAATACTGGAAGGCCCATGGACTGGGGTTTCAGTCGATCATGACGGGCACATTGCGTCGGCACGCAGAAACGTTGGAAGGCATTGCTCAGGGCCTAGGCGCTACTTGGACGAGGCAGGCATGGTCGGAATGGAACGAGTTTGACAGCAAAGCGCTCCTGGACGCTCTGCATGCCCCCCCGCTACCTGATCCGCGCACGGCTGAAGGCTATCGACTGCATTTCCGGCATCTTCGCATGGCTTTGCAGCAGTGGGCGGCTGGGTTGATCGCACCGCGCGGCATGCCAACCTATGCCGACTTCACCACCGGTATCCGAACGTCGCTGGAACTGGCCCGAAGGGAATCGGACGGGAATGTCTTGATCGTGACCAGTGGGGGACCCATCTCGACGGCGGTGGGTCAGTTGCTGGGCACCTCGTCGGCAACAACGATTGATCTGAACCTGCGCTTGCGCAACACCTCGATCACGGAGATTGCCGTGACACCCAGGCGGCTTGCGCTGGTCAGCTTCAACGGCCTGCCGCATCTGAGTAGCGTCGAGCATCGGGACTGGATCACCCACGCCTGAAAACGCAAGCGCCGACAGCGGTGCCTAGCGCAGGGTATCCAGTGGCAAGTCGCTGATTTCCTGCAGCAGGCCCGCCAATGACCGGCCAGCCGCCCGCACGAGTGCCGCACCCAGTTTCGCATTGGCTGCAGCCGCATTGCCCACCGCACCCTCTGGGTTGTAGTCCTGCATCTGCCAGGCCAGCTTGGCACTGCGTCCGTTGCCCAAAATGGGGAAGCGCTCTGCCCGATCTTGGGAGGTAGAGGGAAAGTGCCTGAGCTGATCGAGGCGAACGGTAGCCGGCTTCAAAGCCAGCATCATGCTGGTTTCCACCTGACCCGCGTGAATGCCAAATCGATGCTCTTGCGGAGCGATTTGATGGTTCAGATCGTTTTGCTGGTCGTCGAGCATCGGCAGATTGAACCAGCTTGCGCCAAAGACCACCATGTCATGCCGGGCACGCAACTCGCGGCCCACCACATCCATGATGCCGGCATGCCCACCATGGCTGTTGAAAATGAGCAACTTCCGGACTCCGGCGCGAGCCACGCTCGCTCCCAGATCACACCACAGGTGCATGAGGGTTTCCGGGCGCAACGTCAACGTCCCCGCAAACCGTTCATGCTCTGGGCTGAGCCCTACGGCTTGGGTGGGTAGCAAGTAGGCTGGCATGCCTTCGCGGACGCATGGGCCAGCAGCCTCCAGGATGCCTTCGAGCAAGTCGGTGTCGACGGACAGTGGCAGGTGCGGCCCGTGCTGCTCGATGGCAGCAACGGGCAGCACAGCCACCGTTCGGGACGGGTCGAGGCGGGCAAAGTCAGTGGTGCAGAGGTCTGCCCACCGGGACAGACCGCGGGGCACATGGCCAGCGGTAGACAGACGATCCATAGGCGCATCTTAGCGGGTAGCGGGTTGGTGCGTGAGCCTGTGCGTGAACCATGAATCCGCGTGGAAGGACAGAAAGCCGCTACTGAACGACAATCGAGGCTCCGCCACGGCCAAGGAAGGAACTTTGCCGCGTGGCTTCGTTCCTTTTTACATGCATGCAATGTCTGATCTGAGACTGTGGCTGGTCGGCCTTTTGGCCGGATGGCTGATCACAGGCGGCGTCCTGGCGCAAGACGCCATGGTCTCGCCGGCCGTTCAAAGCCCGTACTCGCGCGCCGAGCTGCTGGTGCACGCCCCCCATGGTGTAGCCCCGGGTCAACCTGTCTGGCTGGGCCTGCAGATCACGCATGCGCCCGAATGGCACACATACTGGCGCAATCCTGGCGATTCCGGTTTGCCCACGGAACTGCAATGGCAACTGCCTGCTGGCGTGGTGCCGGGCGACGTGCAGTGGCCTACGCCCCGGAAGTTCCCTCTGGGTGATCTGGCCAATTACGGGTACGACGGGGTCGTCCTGCTGCCCGTGCCGCTTCGGATCGACACGCATTTTGCAGCCCCCACTCTGCAGATCGAGGTACTCGCGACATGGCTGATCTGCCGCCTGGAGTGCATCCCTGAGGAAGCCAGCTTCCAACTGCAGTTGCCCACCCAGATGTCCTTGGCCAGTCATCGAGAGGCTTTCGAGGCCGCCTGGGCTGCCATGCCGATCGACCAGCCGGTTGGCGAGAGCCGACTGACCGCCCGGGAAGGACGCCTTGAGGCCGTGCTGACCGGATTGCCCGCCGAATGGCGTGGACAGCCCCTGGAATTTTTTCCGGAAACACCCGGGCTGATCGAACCCGGGGGCACCTGGCAGCAGCAATGGACCAGCGGTCAATGGAGCGCCTCAATCCCGCTGTCTCGTTTTCGCCATGAGGGGCCGCAGAGCGTCCCGCTGGTGGTGGCCTTGGCCGACCCACCGGGCCAAGGGCCCGGATTGCCTGGCATACGGCTAGAGGTACCCGTCCCTGCGGGATGGCCAGCGGCGGATATCGGACAAAACGCCGGTGCCTCGGAGGCCTTGAAAGCAGCCCTCGCGGCCAATGAGGCGCGCGTGGGGCAGAGTCCGCCCACACCAGGCCTGACACTCTGGGCCGCTTTGCTGGGCGCACTGATCGGCGGCATGATCTTGAATCTGATGCCTTGCGTGTTTCCCGTGCTGGCCATCAAGGTGATGAGTTTTTCACAGAAAGCCGATCAACCCCGCCTGCTTCGCCTCGGAGGCCTGGCCTATACGGCGGGCGTGCTCCTGTCTTTTGTGGCACTGGGGGCTTTGTTGCTGGCCCTGCGCGCGGCAGGAGAACAACTGGGCTGGGGATTCCAGCTACAAAACCCTGCCGTGGTGGCCGCTCTGGCGGTACTGTTCACTTTGATCGGGCTGAATCTGGCAGGCCTCTTCCGTTTTGGCCTTATGGTGCCCAGCCGCCTGGCCAGTGTGCAGCTTCGTCATCCCACCGCCGACTCGTTTTTCACCGGGGTGCTGGCCACAGCGGTGGCCTCCCCTTGCACGGCCCCCTTCATGGGAGCCTCGCTGGGACTGGCCATCGCACTCCCGGCGAGTCAGGCGCTGACCGTTTTTGCCGTCCTGGGTCTGGGCATGGCCTTGCCCTATCTTGTCGCGAGCTGGGTGCCGTCGGTGGCCCGTGCCCTGCCCCGTCCTGGCCCTTGGATGGAGAGCTTCCGACAACTCATGGCTTTCCCCATGTTTGCCACGGTGGTCTGGCTGCTGTGGGTGTTGGGTCGGCAAAGCGGCATTGATGGAGCAGCCGCCCTTCTGATGATTCTGCTGGCTCTAGCCTGGGTGATTTGGGCCGTCCATCAAACTGGTCGCACCCAAACGCTGATGGGTCTGATCTCGGCCTTGTTCTTGGTCAGCGTCATCTGGAGCATCGGACCCTACGTGATCCGTCAGCAAGCGCTGGTCGAAGGCACAACCCCCACGGCAGTCGGTGGCCTGGCCTGGGAGGCATGGTCCCCACAGCGGATGGTCGAACTGACGGGGCAGGGCAGACCCGTTTTTGTGGATTTCACCGCCGCCTGGTGTGTGACTTGCCAGTTCAACAAGCGTCATGCCCTGTCGGATGACGTGTTTTTGCAGGAAGCGGCGGCACGAGGCGTGGCGCTGCTTCGGGCCGACTGGACGCGCCGCGATCCAGCCGTGACGCAGGCTCTGGCGGCGTTGGGTCGAAACGGCGTGCCGGTGTACGTGTTGCATGCACCCGGTCGGGAACCCTTGATTCTTTCTGAAATCCTGACGGTGGAAGAAGTGCGTTCAGCCATCCGCCAACTGTGACTGCGAGGAAAACCATGCAACGTCGTTCTTTTGCTCTTGGGGTTGCAGCCATCACCGCAGCGCCCTGGGCCTGGAAGCCACACAGAGCTCACGCTGCGCCGATTGGGAGACCGGCCCCTGCATTCAGTGTCCCGGACACGGCGGGTCGAACCGTCAACCTGGCTGACTTCAAAGGCCGGCCGGTGGTTCTTGAATGGCTGAATCCGGGCTGCCCGTTTGTGCGCAAACACTATCAGGGCAACATGCAGGCCTTGCAGCGGGAGTTCACAGGCAGGGGGGTGGCCTGGTTGTCGATCAAATCCACCGATATGGCCAGCCATCAGTACCTGCCAGCCCCGGCGCTGTCCCAGTGGGTCGAGGCACAGCGGGCAGCGCCGACGGCGGTGCTCATGGACGAGGACGGAATCGCGGCGCGCGCCCTGGGTGCGCGTGTCACGCCGCACATGTTCATCATCGATGCGCAGGGCGTGGTGGTGTACGCGGGCGCGATCGACAGCATTGCCTCTTTTCGGGTGAGCGACATCAACCGAGCCACCAATTTTGTGCAACAGGGGCTCAACGAGTTACTGTCTGGCCGGCCTGTGAGTGTGCCCATCACGCAGCCCTACGGCTGCTCCATCCAGCTTCGATCATGAGCAATCGGCTATATTTCAAACGCCTTTGTTCCGTTCTGCTCTTGTCGATGAGCCTGTCAGCCTGTTCATCGTCTTCTACCGAAGCGCGTGTATCGCTGGAAGAAGGGCGCACCTTGCTTGAGAGCGGTCAGGCGCTGGTTTTCGACATCCGCGAGCCTCGTGAGCATGCCACAGGCGTTGCGCCTGGCGCTCAACTGCTCCCCATGTCCCAGTTGAATCGACGCATGAGTGACATTCCGCGCACACCCGACCAGCCGGTCTTGCTGATCTGCAATACCCAGAACCGGTCGGCGCGTGCGGTGCAAGCCTTGCGTGAAGCGGGCTGGACCAATGTGCGCTACGTGCATGGCGGCATGAGCGGCTGGGCGCGGCGCGGCTGGCCCATGGTCGGCTCATCTGGCTGACCCGCGCAGTTTGTGCGCACCCACTGCGCGTCTGCTGGGCCTTTAATCCGAGATTGTTCATTAGGGCAATCTCGGTTCATTGCGAGCCACAGCCACGACTCTGCTTACACTGCCTGTATGCGTGAAACACCCACCCTGCGCCAGATTCTGGCCACCACCCGCACCTTGGCCGTGGTCGGCCTGTCGCCCCATGCGCACCGCCCCAGTCATGAAGTCGCCCAGTACATGCAGGCGCACGGCTACCGCATCGTGCCGGTAAACCCGCTGGTAGCCCGCGAGGGCGGCGCGATTCTGGGCCAACCCTGCTACGCCACCGTGCAGGAGGCCGCCCAAGCGCTGGCGGCGCTTGGCCAGCGCATCGAGATGGTGAATTGCTTTCGCAAGAGCGAGGACATTCCCCCCTTGGCCGAGGCCGCCATCGAAGTGGGTGCCCAGTGTCTGTGGCTGCAACTGGGCGTGCAACATGCACCAGCCGAGGCCCGCGCCCACGCAGCCGGCCTGTGGGTGGTACACGACCGCTGCCTGAAGATCGAACACGCCCGGCTGGCTGGCAGCCTGGGGTAATCTGCTTGGGGTAATCTTCAGCCCTGCGACAATCAGGGTCATGAGCACGACCTTCGCCCCCCTGCAAAACGACACCTTCCTGCGCGCCTGCCTGCGCCAAGCCACCGACCACACCCCGATCTGGCTGATGCGCCAGGCTGGTCGCTACCTGCCCGAATACCGCGCCACCCGCGCCCAAGCGGGCAGCTTCATGGGCCTGGCCACCGACGTGGACTACGCCACCGAAGTGACGCTGCAGCCGCTGGAACGCTACGCGCTCGACGCCGCCATTCTGTTTAGCGACATCCTCACCGTGCCCGACGCCATGGGGCTGGGCCTGAGTTTTGCCCAGGGCGAAGGCCCCAAGTTTGAAAAAACGGTACGCACCGAGGCCGACGTCGCCATGCTGGCGGTGCCCGACATGAACAAACTGCGCTATGTGTTCGATGCGGTCACATCGATCCGCAAGGCGCTCAACGGTCGGGTGCCCCTGATCGGCTTTTCCGGCAGCCCTTGGACGCTGGCCTGCTACATGGTCGAAGGCGGTGGCAGCGACGACTACCGCATGGTCAAGACCCTGATGTACCAGCGCCCGGACCTGATGCATCGGGTGCTGGCTATCAACGCCGACGCGGTGGCGCTGTACCTGCGCACCCAGATCGAAGCCGGGGCTCAGGCGGTGATGGTGTTCGATAGCTGGGGCGGCGTGTTGGCGGACGGCAACTTCCAGTCGTTCAGCTTGGCCTATACCAAGCGCGTACTCGACCAATTGCCCAAGGCGTACAACGGCCAGCGCATCCCGCGCATCGTATTTACCAAGGGCGGTGGCCTGTGGCTGGACGACATGAACACCCTGGACTGCGACGTGCTCGGTCTGGACTGGACGGTGAATCTGGCCCGAGCCCGCGCAGCGGTGGGCGGCGAGGTGGGCGGCCCAGGCAAGGCACTGCAGGGCAACCTGGACCCGAACGTGCTGTTTGCCGCTCCCGAACAGGTGGCAGCCGAAGCAGTAAAGGTGCTGGAACGCTTCGGCAAGCCGCACACCGACCGCCACAGCACCGGCCCGACCCACATCTTCAATCTCGGGCATGGCATCAGCCAATTCACCCCACCCGAGAACGTGCAGGTGCTGGTGGAGACGGTGCATGCCCATTCACGGCAGATGCGTCGTCATGCACACACCCCGTGAGATGAACCAGGTGCACCGGTTGGGACGCGTGGGCTAGCACAAAATCGGGGCCCCAAACGTGACTCAGGTCGGGCTTATGCACAAAAAATCCTGTGCGGCGCAACAACTCAACGGTCTTAGCATTTAGACGATCACTTTGCCCAAATTCAAGCTAAGCCATTGATTTTAATGGGATGTCATGCCTGCATCATTTCTGAGCACTCTAGTCAACGCCTTGATTTTCAAGGCCTTGCGCTGTGGATTCAATAACTATCAACAAAGTTATCCACAGAAATGCTGAGCAAGTCCGATTACGCATGACGAATCAATGACTTAGCGATTTCTCTAAAAAAATGACTGAACTTCAGCCTCCAAGTTCTGCGGTCTGGGTGGATGTGGTGGTGACCACACCGGCCCACAGCGGCCTGGGCGACAGTCTGACTTACCGAAGTGATGCACCCGTGGCTGTGGGCCATCTGGTTCGGGTCCCGCTGGGAAAGCGTGAAACCCTCGGCGTCGTCTGGGCCATTCACGCACAGCCGCCTGACGCGCAGGAGTGGGCACAGACTCGTGCGGTCTTGGCGGTGCTTGACACCCTGCCTCCCCTGAATCCGCGATGGCGCGAACTAGCGGCATTTGCAGCCCGCTATTACCAGCGCTCCTTGGGTGAGGTGACGATTGCGGCCCTGCCACCCGTTTTACGCGAATTGTCGCCCGACCAACTGGCCCGACGGTTGAAAAAAATCCCACCGCGTCGGCCCGCAGCGGAAGCACCCTCGACCAGCCCAGACTCGCCGACACCGACCCTGAGCCCCGAGCAGGATGAAGTGCTTAAAATGCTTGATTGCTGTGAACGACCCGCCTTGCTGTTTGGCACCACGGGCAGCGGCAAAACCGAGGTCTATCTGCAGGCAGCCCAGCGCTTGCTGGCGCAAGACCCGGCAGCCCAGGTGCTGGTGATGGTGCCAGAGATCAACCTCACGCCCCAGCTCGAAGCGCGGTTTCAGGCCCGCTTCAGCCACTTGGGCGTGGTCTCACTGCACAGCGGCCTGACGCCGGCCCAGCGTCTGCAACACTGGCTGGCGGCGCACCTCGGGCACGCCCGGATCGTGCTGGGCACGCGCATGGCCATTTTCGCCAGCCTGCCGCGGCTGCGACTGATCGTGGTCGATGAGGAACACGACCCCAGCTACAAGAGCCAGGAGGGGGCACGGTACTCGGCCCGCGATCTGGCGGTGTATCGGGCGCGGCTGGAATCGGCGCAGGCACCTTGCCAGGTCCTGCTGGGTTCGGCCACCCCGGCGCTGGAAAGCTGGCATGCCGCCGAGCAAGGCCGTTACCAACGCCTCGTGATGCCAGCGCGCATCGGCGGCGCGATGTTGCCCAAGCTGCGTCTGCTGGACATGCACCAGCAGCCCAAACACACCGTGATTGCACCGGCTCTGCTGCAAGCCCTGAGCGAGCGAGCGGGCCGTGGTGAGCAAAGTCTGGTGCTGCTCAACCGCCGCGGCTACGCTCCGGTGCTGGCCTGCCACGACTGCGGCTGGAAAAGCGACTGCCCCCACTGCAGCGCCCATGCGGTGTTTCACAAGATCGATCGCACCTTGCGCTGCCACCACTGCGGCCACACGGCCCGTGTGCCTCGGGCCTGCCCCGAATGCGGCAATCTCGACATTGCGCCGCTGGGCCGCGGCACCGAGCAAATCGAGGAACAACTGACCGGCTTGCTAGCCGATGCACGCCGGGCCGATGGTCTAGCGGTGCGCGTGGCCCGGCTGGACGCCGACACCACCCGGGCCAAGGGCAGCCTGCAGAGCCGCTTGGCCGACATGCACAGCGGCGAAGTGGACGTACTGGTGGGCACACAGATGGTCGCCAAGGGCCACGACTTCCGGCGCATCACGCTGGTGGCCAGCCTGAACGCCGACGGCGGCCTGTTTGCCAGCGACTACCGTGCGCCCGAACGCCTGTTTGCCCTGCTGATGCAAGCCGCCGGGCGGGCCGGCCGCGATGCCGCTTTCGTCACCTCGCAGGGCAGCCGCGTGGAACTGTGGGTGCAGACCTGGTACCCGCAGCACCCCTTGTTTGACGCCCTCGCCCGCCACGATTACCCCGCCTTCGCGGCCCAGCAACTGGCAGAACGCGCCGCCGCCCAGATGCCGCCGTACGGCCATCAGGCCTTGCTACGCGCCGAAGCCCGCACCCAGCAAGCCGCCCAAGCCTGGTTGACGCTGGCGGCTGCCGCAGGCGCAGGCTTGCCGGGCCACGCCCACCTGACCCTCTACCCGGCCGTGCCGATGGCGGTGCAGCGGGTCGCCAACGTGGAGCGGGCCCAGATGCTGATCGAAAGCCCCTCGCGCCCCGCGCTGCAAGCCTACCTGGCCGCCTGGCAACCGGCACTGCAGGGTTTGCGCAGCCAGCCGTCAACCAAAGGCTTGATCCGCTGGGCCATCGATGTCGATCCCTTAACCATCTGACGGCGCACCGCCGACCCCAGCCACCCCCAGCCACCCCCAGCCGCTCAACCGCGCAGCCAAGCCACCGCGCCGGAGAAAGTCAGAAACGCCAGCGCCGTCGAGACCAGAATGATGCGTGCGATACGCCCGTTGTCGGCCCCGAAACGCTCGGCCAGCAGGGATACGTTGCTGGCGCTGGGCAAGGCCGCGACCAGCACCATCACGGTCAGGGCAAAGGGGTCGAGCGGCACGCCCAACTGGATCGCCATGGTGCCCACCAGCAGCACCAGCAAGGGGTGCAGCAACAGCTTCATCAGGGCCACGGGCACGTAGTCGCCCCAAGGCATGGGGTGGTCGGCCTGCATCTGCGAACGCGCCAGTACCGCGCCGATGGTGAACAGGGCCACGGGGGATGCCGCATCCGCCAGCAGCCAGACGGTTGTCTGGATCGGGCCCGGGAGCGTGAACTCCAGCGACGACGCCAGCGCACCGAGGATGATGGCCCAAGGCATGGGATTGGTCACCACGCCACGCAAGGCCTTGCCCGCTGCGGCCATCGCGCCACCCCCGTCGCGCTGGTCGAGCCGCGACAGGGCGATGCACAGCGAGCTGATGATGACCATGTCCACCACGATCAGCACGATCACGGTGCCGACACTGTCCGGCCCCATCAGGGCGGCCAGCAGGGGCACCCCCATGAAGCCGGTGTTGGGAAAAGCGGCCACCAGCGCACCCAGCGCGGCGTCGTTCCAGCGGATGCGGCGGCTCAGCGTCATGGCGATGGCAAACGCCACCATCACCAACCCACACAGCAGGTACACCCCGAACACCGCCGCGTCCAGCAACTGCGCGATCGGCGTGGTGGAGCCGAAGCGGTACAGCATGGCGGGCAAGGCAAAGTACAGCACGAAGCTGTTGAGGCCGGCAATGGCATCGAGCGGCAACATGCGCCGACGCGCCGCCACGAAGCCCGCCAGAACCAGCGCGAAAAACGGAAAAGTGACGAGGAGGACGGTGAGCACGCCCGCCATTGTCGCAGGATGGCCGCCGACCGGGCACCCGGTATGATCGGGCGCTTTGTGCGTGCTGCTTGCCCATGTCCGCTGGTTTGAACATCGCCCAACTCGACGCCGTGAACCACCTCGCTGGCCCGTGCCTGGTGCTGGCCGGTGCCGGTTCGGGCAAAACCCGCGTCATCACCCACAAGATCGCCCGCCTCATCCAGGCCGGGCTGGCGGCCAACCGCATCGCGGCCATCACCTTCACCAACAAGGCCGCCGCCGAAATGCGCGAACGCGCCCGCCAGCTCGTGGGCAAGCCCAGCAAGGACGTGCTGATCTGCACCTTCCATGCGCTGGGGGTACGCTTGCTGCGTGAAGATGGCGCACTGCTGGGCCTCAAGCCGCAGTTCTCCATCCTCGACACCGACGACATCACGGCCCTGCTGAAGGACTGCGGCGGCAGCACCGACGCGGTGACGGCGCGGCACTGGCAGTGGACCATCAGCGGCTGGAAAAGCGCCGGCCTGAACGCCGAACAGGCGCTGACCCAGGCCCGCGACGAGAGCGAGCGGATGATCGCGCTGGTCATGGCCAAGTACCAGGAGCGGCTGACGGCCTACCAGAGTGTCGATTTCGACGATCTGATCAGCCTGCCCCTGAAACTGCTGCAGCAGCACGCGCAAGTGCGCGAGCAGTGGCAGCAACGGCTGGGCCATGTGCTGGTGGACGAATACCAGGACACCAACGCCACCCAGTATGAGCTGCTCAAACTGCTGGTGGGCCAGCGCGGGCGCTTCACCGCCGTGGGCGACGACGATCAGTCCATCTACGGCTGGCGCGGCGCCACGCTGGACAACCTGAAAAAGCTGCCGCACGACTTTCCCGCCCTCAAGGTCATCAAGCTGGAGCAGAACTACCGCTCCACCAGCGCCATTCTGCGTGCGGCCAACCACGTCATCGGGCCGAATCCCAAGCTGTTTCCCAAAACCCTGTGGAGCGAACTCGGTGCAGGCGAGCCGGTGCGCGTGTTTGCCTGCGACCACGAAGACCATGAAGCCGAGCGCGCCGTGGCCCGCATCCAGAGCCTGCGCGCCGGCTCGGTTGCGGCCGGCAGCACCGGCGCCCAGTTCAAGGCCTTCAAAGACTTCGCCATCCTCTACCGCGCCAACCACCAGGCCCGCGCCCTCGAGACCGCCCTGCGCAAGGCGCAGATTCCGTACAAGGTCTCGGGGGGCACCAGCTTTTTCGATCGGGCTGAAATCAAGGATCTATGCGCCTGGTTGCGCCTGCTGGTGAACAACGACGACGACCCCGCCTTCCTGCGCGCCATCACCACGCCCAAGCGCGGCATCGGCCACCAGACGCTGGCGCAGCTCGGCACTTTTGCCACCCAGTACAAGCTCAGTCTGTTCGAGTCGCTGTTCGCCCACACCTTGCAGGCCGCCCTGCCCGCGCGGGCGCTGCATGGGCTGCACGAATTCGGCCGCACCCTCAACGACTTGGAGCACCGCGCCCGCCAGACCGTCGGCCACCAAGCCGCCAAAGCGTTTCTGGACGACTGGCTCAAGGCCATCGGCTACCAGCAGCACCTGCTCGACAGCGAAGACAGCGACAAGGCCGCTGCGGCACGCTGGGGCAACGTGATCGACTTTTGCGACTGGGTGGCCCAGCGCTGCGGCGGCCAGATCGACGACAGCGGCGGCGTCAGCAGCGAGCGCGAACCGAAGTCGCTGCTGGAGGTGGCGCAGACCATCGCGCTCATCGCCACCATCTCCGAGCGCGAGCAGGAGCAGGACGTGGTGACGCTGTCCACCCTGCACGCCGCCAAAGGGCTGGAGTGGCCACACGTGATGCTGGTGGGCGTCAACGAAGGGCTGCTGCCCTTCCAGCGCGACGACAGCCTGCACGACGAGGCCCTGGGCAAGCTGATCGAGGAAGAACGCCGACTCATGTATGTGGGCATCACCCGTGCCCAGCACACGCTGCTGGTGAGCTGGCTCAAGCGGCGCAAGAAAGGCCGCGAACTGGTGCCCGGCCAGCCCAGCCGCTTCATTGCGGAAATGCAGCTCGATGCCGCCACCGTGAAGGAAGACCCGCGCCAGAAGCTGCGGGCGCTGCGGGCCGAGTTTGCGCAGCGAGCGGATGCGCACCGCGACAGCGGGCCTCGATGAAGCACCGAGATTGAGCCTCTAGCTTTTTGGGGCACCATCGATTATGATCATGATGAACAAAAAATGCTAGCAAATCATGATGCTTATCAATTCTGCTATTTTTCGCGCCGGACTCTTGATCATCAGCGCCCTGCTGATGGCGGCCTTGCCGACTCACGCCCTTGAAACGCCGAAGGAACGTGTTGTTTTGACCATTTCGGGCTCATTAGGCGTCACCAACCGTGGGCAGACCGCCGTCTGGGACATGGCGATGCTGGAAGCCCTGCCACAAACCCGCTTCACCACCACCACGCCGTGGGACAACGGCCCGGTAACATTCAGTGGCCCACTATTGCGCGATGTGCTGGCGGCCGTACAGGCTCGCGGCACCACCTTGCGCGCCACGGCCCTCAACGACTATCGCATCGCCATCCCCGCTTCGGATGCCGCTGCTTTCGACGTCATCATCGCGACCCGGATGAACGATCAGCCGATGTCCGTGCGCACCAAGGGGCCGCTTTTCATCATCTATCCGTTCGACAGCCGTCCTGAACTCAAGTCCACGACCTACTTCGAACGTTCCATCTGGCAGCTGAAATTGCTTGCCATTGAATAGCGTCCGCGCTGTGTCGGCTTCTTTCAGCGACAACCGTCGCTATCTGCTGTGGGTGTCCCTGACCACGCTCGCGCTTTTTGTGGGTATCGCGGTCACTGCGGCTCTGTCCTTGCGGCAATCCGACTCGGTGGAGGCGGCCGCTCGACTCCAGGCCGACTCCGTCACCGCACTGGCCTTCCAGACGGAACGAGAATTTTTGCGTTTTCGCCACGAATTGCGTGTAGCCCTGATCAGCAATGACGCCGCCGACTGGCCCGAAGTGTTGTTGCGTTTCGACATTCTGGCGAGTCGCGCGTCTTTGCTTCGCAACAACCCCAGCACGCTCAAGATTCAGGATCGACCGGAGTATCAACTGGTCTTGCCGACCCTGGAGGCCCTGATCCAGCGACTGGAACCCCTGTTGGCGGACCCGCTGGCGCATCGGGAGGCACTAACCCGCGTCTTGCAGGAAATGGTCGATATGGGGCCCGACATCCAGGCCCTGTCCTTCGCCGCCAACAGCGTGGTCGCGCATCGGGTGGATCAGCAAGTCGAGGTCGTCCGGCAGCAGCATCGAATCATCGGCTGGCTGGTGTTGGCCCAGATGCTGGTGATTGCCGTCGCAGCGGCCAGCCTTTTCAACCGTCACCGTCGATTGCAGCGCGAGCAAAAAGCCTTGCAGCAGCGCAACCGCGAGCTGACCGAGGCTCGGGATGCAGCCCAGACGGCCGATCGGGCCAAGAGCCATTTTCTGGCCAATATGAGCCATGAGTTGCGGACCCCGTTCAACGGGCTTCTGGGCATGATGGATCTGCTCAGCGACAGCGACCTGTCCGTGGCCCAGCGGGATCAGTTGCTGACTGCCCGCAGCTCTGCCCACCATCTGCTGGCTTTGCTCAACGACATTCTCGATATGTCAGCCATGGATGCCGGCCGCCTGACCATCCGCCCCGAATGTTGCGACCTGCCCGCCCTGCTCAAGCAGATGGCCCCATGGATGCAAGCCGACGCCGACACACGCGGCATCACGTTCACCCTGGCTCCCTACATCGGCACACCCACTCTGGCCATGCTCGACCCGACACGCGTGCGCCAGATTCTGTTGAACCTGATCGGTAATGCGATCAAATTCTCCCCGGGTGGCGAGGTGCACGTCGAACTGCAAGGAACTGCTGCACAGGGACAAGTTCGCTGGACCCTCATGATCCGCGACACCGGAGTGGGCATGGATGCGCAGACCGTGTCCCAGCTATTCCAGCGCTTCCATCAGGCGGACACCAGCACCGCGCGGCGATACGGCGGCACGGGCCTGGGACTGGACATCTCACGCAATCTGGCACGCCTGATGGGCGGGGACATCACGGTGGTCAGCGAACCGGGTGTGGGTTCGGCCTTCACGGTCACCCTGGTCGCCCCAGAATGCGCCGCGCCTGCGCAGACATCACCGGCCGTACCCGCATTCGTCGAGACCCGCCCGCGGACTGGCGACGCCATGATCCTGGTCGCCGAAGACCACCCGGTGAACCGCAAACTGGTAGGACTTCTGCTGGAAAAAATAGGATGCACCGCTCGGTACGCTGAAAACGGTCAGGACGCATGGTCGATCGCTGCCAGCGAGCCGATTGATCTCGTCCTGATGGATGTGCACATGCCCGAAATGGACGGGCTGGAGGCCACCCGGCGCATCCGCACACTTCCCGGTCAGCGAAGCCAAGTACCGATCATCGCCTTGACGGCCGATGTACTGGAAGAAACCCGGGAAGCCGCTTTGCGGGCGGGCATGAACGATTTCCTGCCAAAGCCGTTGCAACTCGCGGACCTGAAGGCAGCCATGCTACGCTGCCTCCAGGCCGATGCGTTCGGGCATCACCAGCCCAGCCCCAACCGCAGCGGCAAATAAACGGCCATTCCGCAAACGATCGTTCCCAACACGCCCCGACGCCAGAAAAACCAGGCAGCGCCGGCCGCCGCCGCGAACAGCCTGGCATCCTGCCAAGTCCCGATCAAGGCACCCTGATGGGTCACGATTTCGGGGATCACCACAGCCGCCAGCGCAGCGATGGGGGCATATTGCAAACCCCGTTCTGCCCAACGGGGCAACTGCCAGTTTCGGGAAGAAATGAAGAAAAACCCGCGCGTGATCACGGTGATGGCGGCCAACCCCAGGATGGTGAGCCAGACCCATGGCTGCAATGTGTGCCATTCAACCATGCGGAGGCACCGGTTGGCCGCGCAACCAGCGAGGGCCATGGGCCTCAGCCATCAGGCAGATCGCCACGGCCGCCGCAATCGCGACCACGATGTTGAGCTTCAACGGCATGGCCCAGGCAGCCACGGCGGCCGCCCCCGCCACCCCCGCCGACACCACGCGAAGGGGCGAGGTAGCCAGCGAACACCCTACGGCCAGCAAGGCCAGTATCCCGGCGAAACCCAGACCCCATTGCGCAGGAATCACATTGGCCATGGCAATGCCCAGCAAGCTGGCCAACATCCAGGACACATAGTTGACCGCACAGTTGCCCGCAAGATACGCTTGCTGGCGCAGCAGCTCATCCTCGGACTGACCGGGCTTGGGGTAGCGCCGGGCAAAAAACACGTAACTCAGATCGCCGGTCACATAACCGGTGACCAGTCGCTCACGCAGCGGCATGTGCATCACATAAGGCCGCAAATGGGCCGAAAACACGACAAAGCGCAAATTCACGCAAAAAGCCGCTGCGAGAATCACCCACAATGGTGCCCCCGACGCCATCAAAGGCACGGCCGTCAATTGTGCGCTCCCCGCATAAACCAGCAGCGTCATGCCCACCGCTTGCACAACGGTCAGTCCGGCATCGACCATGGCCACACCGGTCATCAGGCCCCAGGCCGCAATGCCGGTGGCCACACCCGCCTGATCGCGGATGCCTTCTCGGTACTCTCTCTGCTGGCGATAGGCCAAACGCCAAAACATGTTAACCCGCCGCTTTCGCCGGGCCCAGTTGGGCCCCTGCAGGCCATTCGAATCCGGCCAGAAACTCGGCGGCCGACAATCGCTTGCCCCCCGAGCGCTGCCACTGGGTCAGCCATAGGGTGCCTGCCCCCGTCTGGACCTGGACGCCATCACGCCCCACGGCAAGGATGGTTCCCGGGGCGGCGAGGGTGGCCTCCGCCTCGTTGCCGCCGTGGGCTGCCCAGACCTTCAGTAGCTCCTGCCCCCAGGCCGTCACGGCCCCGGGGAACGGATCCCATGCGCGTATCCGACGCTCGATCTCGAATGCCGGCTGTGTCCAGTCAATCAGAGCTTCGGCCTTGTCGATCTTGTGGGCGTAGGTAATGCCGTCGGCTGGTTGGGGGATGGCTGACAAAGCACCACGAGCGGCCATTTCCAAGGCTTCAACGACCAACCGCCCCCCCAGATCGGCCAGACGGTCATGCAACCGCCCGGTGGTGTCGGTCGGGAGGATGGGCACGCGCTCGACGAGGAGCATGTCGCCCGTGTCCAGACCTTCGTCCATCTGCATGATGGTGATCCCGGTTGCCGTATCCCCGGCCTCGATCGCCCGGTGAATCGGCGCAGCACCGCGCCAGCGGGGCAACAGGGATGCATGGACATTGATGCAACCCCATCGAGGCCATTGCAGCACCCAGCGTGGAAGAATCAAGCCGTAGGCGGCCACAACCATGACATCGGGTCGAGCCTGCTCGAGGAGCCGTCGCGTGGCTTCGGCCGCCTCGCCATGGCGTCCGTCCAGCCGCAAGCCGGGCGGCTGTGCCACCGTCAAGCCATGGGCCAGAGCCACCTGCTTGACCTGGGAAGGCTGCAGCTTCATCCCACGACCCGCCGGGCGATCGGGCTGGGTCAGGACCAGTGGCACGTCAAAGCCGGCACCGAGCAAGGCTTGCAGGGAGCGGGCCGCAAAGACAGGCGTCCCCGCAAACGCCACACGGAGTCGATGACTCATTCAGCGCATCGCCTCGCGCTCGGCTTTGAGCAATTTGGTCTTGATGCGATCGCGCTTCAGGGGGGACAAATACTCGACGAACACCTTGCCGTCGAGGTGGTCCATCTCGTGCTGGATGCAGACGGCCAGCAGACCTTCAGCCTGCACTTCGCGGGAGCAACCTTCACCATCCAGGGCCCGGACACGCACCGCCACCGAGCGCTCGACACCGTCGTAAATGCCCGGCACCGACAGGCAGCCTTCGTCGCCTTTGCGTTTTTCCTCACTGGACCACACGATCTCCGGGTTGATGAGCACCAGCGGCTGGTCGTGGCCTTCGCTCACGTCGATCACGATCAGACGTTCATGGATGTCCACCTGGGTGGCGGCCAGACCAATGCCATGGGCTTCATACATGGTGGCCAACATGCGTGGAACGATGGCCCGGATACGATCATCAACCGCCGCCACGGGCTTGGCCACCTTGTGCAGGCGCGGATCGGGGTATCGCAAAATGGTGAGTAAATCGGGCTGCGTCATCGTCTTCTTGGCTGCTTCTGGGCAGCGCTCGCTCAAAATGTCGTTATTTTCGCTACTTTCTGCCGATGCGGCAGGCCCTTGCAACAGATATCATTGCTATAAATAAGGCTTGATTGCAAAATCGCCAGTGATTCCACACATCGACCGCGACCGGGAGGGCTGTCTTGTTTCCGCTTGACCACGCCGGCCGGCCAGCACACAGGGCCCACATCATGCGCATGACCATACACCCACATCGCCCGTCCACGCATGCCGGACGTGCCGGACGCTGGCCTCAGATCGTGGCCTTGGCCCTGCTCGCTTGTGGCGGTACGGTATGGGCCCAGGCGTTTCCCGATTGGCCGATCACTTCGGGGCAGCGCAGCACGGCCCAGCAAGTGGCCCAGACCGGCGTTCCCCTGGACGAACTGGCTCCCGATGCACCCGATCGCTATACCATTCGGCGGGGGGACACTCTGTGGGGCATTTCCGGCCTTTTCCTGCAGCGCCCCTGGCGTTGGCCAGAGCTGTGGGGCATGAACATGGACCAGGTCCGCAACCCTCACCTGATTTTTCCGGGTCAGGTGCTGGTGCTGAATCGGGTGGGTGATCGTGCGTTTCTGACCTTCGCGCAGGGGGATGCGCCCACTGTCCGTCTGTCGCCGCGTGTGCGTGCCGAAAGCCTGGCTGACGCAGCCATCCCACCGATCCCGCTCACTGTGATCGAGCCTTTCCTGACGGATTCCCAGGTGGTCGATGCCGCCGAACATGCGCGTGCCCCCCGGATCGTCGCCACCCCGGAAAGCCGGGTGCTGCTCAGCCGGGGCGACCGTGCATACGCCCGGGGTCAGTATGGCAGCCCGGATGCCTTCACCGGTCTTGCCTTGAGCACGGACGACGGCCACACCCAGTTGCATCGGGTGTACCGCAATGCGGTTGCGCTGGTGGACCCCATCACCGGCCAAACACTGGGCTACGAAGCCCAGTTCATTGGTCAAACGCGCCTGGTCCGTGGCGAAAGACTGCGTGAAACACCCGGGGCTGGCGGGGTCACGCGGCACGTCGAGCCGGCCACGATCGACATCATCATGACCCGCGAAGAAATTCGCATCGGCGATCGGCTCCTGCCCGAGCCCCCGCGCGAAGTCCCGGTCTACATCCCGCGAGCGCCTGCCCAGCCGCAATCCGGCCATATCGTGAAGGCCTATGGCAACGCGGCCCGTTTCAGTGGACAGAATCAGGTCGTCGTGATCAACCGGGGTACTGCGGACGGCTTGCAACGAGGCGACATCCTCGCCATCCTGAAAGACGCCCAGGTGGTGACCGATACGACCGATGTGGCACGTCCCCCGTTGCACCTGCCCGGTGAGCGCAACGGCCTGATGATGGTGTTCCGCACCTTCGAGCGCGTCTCCTACGCGCTGGTTCTGCAAGTCACCGACGGCGTCAAGTCGGGCGATCGTTTCGTCAATCCCTGACGCACGCATGGCTGCTGAAGATTGGTGTGCGTGGCTACGACTGACTGCCACGCCAGGCATCGGCCCGGTTCATGCACGTCGATTGCTCGGGGCTTTGGGCAGCCCTGAGTCGATTTTCTCCGCCCCATTCGGCGCACTTGCCTCCTGTGTGGGCGAGCGACTCGCCGAGGCTTTGCTTACGCCGACGCAGGCATTGGCCGACTTGCAGGGTGCCACAGCCGATTGGCTCGGCGCTGACCACGACCGTCATTGCATTCCATTGGGCGACCCTCGTTATCCTGCAGCCCTGCTGCAAGCCGAGGACCCACCCCTGATCCTCTATGTCCAAGGACA
The DNA here is from genome assembly GCA_002291945.1 of Tepidimonas sp. UBA997. Lineage (GTDB taxonomy): Bacteria > Pseudomonadota > Gammaproteobacteria > Burkholderiales > Burkholderiaceae_C > UBA997. Next base: position 23,274 of record DBAZ01000040.1, on the reverse strand, counting down.
GGTCGCGGCCTTGCAGGCTCCGCGCATGCTGGCCATGGTGGGCAGTCGCAACCCCACGCCGCAAGGTCTTGAAAACGCCCGCGCCTTCGCCCGGTCACTCGGCCAAGCCGGTGTGTGCGTGGTTTCCGGACTGGCTCTGGGGATTGATGGGGCGGCCCATGAAGGGGCACTGGCTAGCTCGGGCCAAACCATTGCCGTCGTCGGCACCGGCCTTGACCGCGTCTACCCGAAGCGACACCTGCATCTCGCACACCGTATTGCCCAGCACGGCGCTCTACTCAGCGAGTTCCCGATCGGCACGCCTCCCTTGGCACCCCATTTTCCGCAACGCAACCGCATCATCGCCGGCCTGACCCAAGGCACGCTCGTGGTCGAGGCGGCCCTCAAATCAGGCTCACTCATCACGGCCGATCAAGCCCTGCACATGGGACGCGAAGTGTTTGCCATCCCGGGTTCGATCCATGCCCCTCAATCCCGGGGCTGCCATGCGCTGATCCGTCAAGGTGCCAAGCTGGTGGAGTCCGTCCAGGACGTACTGGAAGACCTGCGCTGGCGCCCTGGGGATCAGCTCTCGATGCTTGAACCTGCTGAGATCGACACCGCCGAACCGGCCCTGTTGAAGGCCCTGGGATTCGACCCGTGCTCGCTGGATCGTTTACAGGCGCGCACGGGCATGGACACAGCCACGCTGCAGGCCAAGCTGCTTGAACTGGAATTGTCGGGCGACGTGAACCGATTGCCTGGCGGCCAGTTTCAGCGTTGTGTGACGGCCTGAAGCCGATGATCGTGTTGTGAGGCGGATCAGTCCGTCTGCAACAGCCGTTGCGGGTCGGCCTCCAGTGTGGCCAAGGCCTGACGTGTGGCCCGCGTGGTCAAGGCCTCCGCTTCGCCAGGGCGCAAGAGCCCGGCCTTTAAGTACTGGGCCACACGACCCTGCTGCATCAGCCAAGACTGGCGCACTGCATTGACGAACAGAAAAAGCTGTTTGTGCGGACTCTGCCAAGCCAGCTGAACGACGGCCAGTTGGCCGTTGTGCTCCAGCGAATACCAGCTACCCACCGGCAAAACGGCCGCCCAGGCCAGCAGATGCTTGGGCGTGGGTGACTCCGGGTTGGGCAGCACCACCAGGTGGTCGGCCTGTTGACCCGTGAGCATTTCCAGATACTCCCGGCTGAGTACCCAGTCGCCCGCGTCTCCCTGCGGCCAGACATCCTCCAGTGAGGCGAACTGCTGCGTCAGTCTGGCCAGCCAGGCAGGATCGATGGATGCGGCCTTGGACATGAAGGCGGCCGCCAGTGCATCACTGACTGGCTTCACCGCTTGTTCAATCTGTGCAGCGTCATGGCCGAGCAAGGCCAGGCCGTTACGCAACATCGACATCAGTGCCGGAACACGGGCAATCACCAGCGCACGTTCCTGGCGGGTGGGCTTGGCGCTCGCGGCCCACAGCAGGTCACCAGCCAAAGCCCGGTATGAGGAGGCGCGATCGTCCTTTTCTCCGTACATCACTGCCGCCTGCGCCATGACCGAGGCCCAGGGATGAAAGAGGAAATCGCGCAAACACTCATGCACCGGGGCATCCGCCAGCAACTTGCGCATTTCGATGGTGTACTGCACGGTCAGCGTTTCCTTTCGTTCGAGCTGCCGGGCCATGTCCGTGACCTGATGCAGTGCAGGCTGCGATTGAACGGCACGGTCTAGAAAGGCTTCAAATTCTTCAAGCATCAACGCAAAGGCTCGACGACCCGTCTCGGGATACTGTTCGATCACTTGAACCATGCGCTTGATTTCTGCTTCCAGGGCCTCGAGTTTGACGGCCGGGTCAAACCCGAGGACGCAGGATCCCATGCGATCCAACAACTGGCGTGCCGGGTGGGCATCGGACACCATGAACTCGGGTTCTGCCAGTGCAGTCCTGAGTACCGGCAACTGCAAACGGGCAAACCACAGGCGGATGCTGGGCGGAATCCGGTCCTCACTGAGAATGCTGTCAAACATGAGCGCAACAAGTTCAATCACGGCCCGCTCATTGTCGGTCGAGGCCGTGCGCTTCAAGGCTCGGGATTGTTCCCGTACCCCGGCCACCCCGGCCTCCAGACTGCTCCAGTCTGCGGGTGAGCGGGCCAGCCCGGGCTGCATCCACCAGGCTGACTGCGCAGCCATCACGTCAGGCCCAGACATCGGCCTCTCGGCCCAGGCGGCTTGGGGCAACTGTTGGCCGATGAAATGGAGCAGTCGCTTAGCGACTTCCTGGTGACCGGAACGCGGGCCCAACATGGCCGGGTAGTACCCTGCCAGCCCTGCCGACTCCTGGGCACGCAAGGCTTGCATGGCCGACATGCCACCCGACCGGGTTGCTGGCCCTGACCCGGGTTGTCCGGGATACGGCATCGGCTGGGTCACCCGGCCCGGTTGACTGTCCAAACCGGATTCCGCAGCAAGGCGCGACGTCAGGCTGTCGGCCCCCTGCAACGACCCGGCTGCCGAGGATCGATCCGATCGCCGCATGAGTTGCCGCAGATCAATGGAGGGCAACACGCCTTGCTGCACCAGCCATTCATTGGCCACTTGATAGCCAGCCTGGACCGTCTGAGCCAGTCCGCTGTGCAACACCGTCTGACACATTTGCCAGTCCAGACGCAGCAATCCGGCTTCAAGCCAGGACTCCACCAGCCACTGCGCCAATCGCAGCGATTGAACTGGATCATTTTTGTCGAGTTCTTCCACCTGATCGAGATGCTGAAGACGCAGACGAAATGCGTTGAACACGTCGCTCGATTTGTCCACCATCACCAGGGCGGCACGTGCTGCCAGAATCTGATTCTCGACCGCGTCGTCACCCACCAGACTGAGCTCGGCGGCATCCAGGGTTGCCGCCAGCGGCAGGGTCGCTGGAGTCAAGGCCCGCTCGATGCGTTGCGAGGACAACTCGAGCCAGCGTGGCCCGTTTGCCTTGAAGCGCAGGAAAGCATCGCGCAATCGTTGCGCTTCATCACCGAAAACGACCTCGTCACTGCGCTGCAACAGGAACGCACGAATCCGCTCCGACACGGCAGGCAGTGCAGCCAGCAGGTGGCGCACGTAAGCCTGCCTAGCGGCACGGCTCAGGGCAATCGGCGCGGGGGTGACAGACTCCACGGAGGCAAGTATGCCATCTCAGACCGACGCCCCTGCATTCGGGTCATTGGCATCCTCCACCTTTTTGGTGGGTTTGACCAGGTCTTCCCGCTTCACGCCCAGCCACATGGCCACGGACGTCGAGACGAAAATGGACGAATAAATGCCAAAAAGGATGCCAATCGTCAGGGCCAGGGCGAAATAAAACAGCGTCGGCCCGCCGAACAGCAGCATCGAGATCACCATCACCTCGGTCGATCCGTGGGTGATGATCGTTCGGCTCATGGTGCTCGTAATGGCATGATCTATCACATCCTTCGGGGTCATCTTGCGCTGCTTGCGGAAGGTTTCCCGGATCCGGTCGAAAATCACCACCGATTCGTTGACCGAATAGCCCAGCACCGCCAGAATCGCTGCCAACACCGCCAGCGAAAACTCCCACTGAAAGAAGGCAAAGAATCCGAGAACGATCACCACGTCATGGATGATCGCCACGATGGCAGCCACCGAAAATTTCCACTCAAAGCGGATGGCCAGGTAGATCATGATGCCCAGGATCACGAGGGCCAGGGCTGTGAGCCCATGCTCGGCCATTTCCCGCCCCACCTGGGGGCCGACGAACTCGGTACGCCGCAATTCCACGGAAGCATCCTGAGCTCGCAAGGCCGCCAACACGTTTTCGCTTTGCTGGCCCGAAGTCTGGCCCTCGACCAGGGGCAAGCGCATGAGCACATCGCGCGAAGTGCCGAAATTCTGGATCGGCACATCTTCGTAGCCCAGATCGGCAACCACCTCACGGATGGCCGACAAGTCAGCCGCCTGCTCATAGGAGACTTCGATGACGGTGCCCCCCGTGAACTCAACCGAAAAGTTCAGTCCACGGGTGACCAGGAAGAAAACCGCCAGTACGAAGAGTGTCGCTGAGACGACGTTCAGCAGCACCGCGTGCCGCATGAACGGGATGTCTTTTTTGATGGGAAAAATTTCCATGATGATTGATCCCCCGTTCAGTCGGCTTTGAGAGAGGTGCGGCCCGTCTGCTCAGACGTCGAAATGCCGATGGACAATTGCTTGAGCTTTTTCTGGTGCCCATACCAGCCATTGATCAACCCGCGCGAGAAGAAAACGGCCGAGAACATGCTGGTCAGGATACCTATGCAGTGCACCACCGCAAACCCACGCACCGGGCCTGAACCGAAGATCAGCAAGGCCAGTCCGGCCAATAGCGAGGTGATGTTGGAGTCCAGAATCGTGCCCCAGGCGTTGTCGTAACCGATGTTGATGGCCGTTTGTGGGGCAGCGCCGTTGCGCAGTTCCTCTCGGATGCGCTCATTGATCAGCACGTTGGCATCGATCGCCATGCCCAGCGCCAGCGCCATGGCAGCCATACCCGGCAAGGTGAGTGTGGCTTGCAGCATGGACAGCACCGCCACAAGCAGGGCCAGATTGAAGGTCAGCGCGATACTGGAGACCACACCGAAGAGCCGGTAGTAGATGCTCATGAAGGCGACGATCACCAGGAAGCCCCACAGCACGCTATTGAAGCCCATGCGGATGTTTTCGGCACCCAGGCTGGGCCCGATGGTGCGCTCTTCAATGATCTCCATCGGGGCGGCCAGTGAACCGGAACGCAACAGCAGCGCGATGTCGGCCGCTTCATTGGTGGTCATGCGGCCCGATATCTGCACACGCCCCCCGCCGATTTCGGTACGAATCACCGGGGCGGTCACCACCTCGCCACGCCCCCGCTCAAACAGGATGATGGCCATGCGCTTGCCGACGTTGTCTCGGGTGACGTCGCGGAAGATGCGCGAACCCTTGGCGTCCAGGGTGAGGTGAACGGCTGGCTCCTGGGTCTGACTGTCAAATCCCGCCTGGGCGTCGGTCAGGTTTTCACCGGTCAACAGCACTTCACGGCGGGTGATCACGGCGGCCCCGCTGCGGTCCAGGTGGCGTTCGGAACCGAATGGAACAGGCCCCAGCCCGCGTTCGGCCGACTGGCCTTCGGGGCTTTCATCGACCAGCCGCACCTCCAGAGTGGCCGTTCGACCCAGGATGTCCTTGGCCTTGGCGGTGTCCTGGACGCCCGGCAACTGCACCACGATGCGGTCCAACCCTTGCTGCTGGATCACCGGCTCGGCGACACCCAGCTCGTTGATCCGGTTGCCGAGGGTGGTGATATTCTGGCGCAGAGCCTGCTCCTGTATCCGACGTGCAGCGTCATCACGCAACATGGCGACAATGTTCAGGTCATCACCCGCCACCGTGCGCTCGAACTGAAGTTCGGCAAACTGCTCCTCAAGAATCCGCAAGGCGGCCAACTGGGTTTCGGCATCCCGGAAACGCAACTCGATCGACTGCCCCTCGCGACGAATCCCCCCATGCCGGATGTTGAGATCACGAAGCGTGGTCCGCATGTCGCTGGCCAGGACTTCGACCCGGTTATCCAGAGCGCCGGGCATGTCCACCTGCATGAGAAAGTGAACCCCCCCTCGCAAATCAAGCCCGAGGTACATGGGCACGGCGTTGATGCTCTGCAGCCAGACGGGCGTGCGCGGCAACAGACTCAAGGCCACGATGTGCGTGAAGTTTTGCGGATCGGGATTGAGCATCCGATCCATCACATCACGCGCCTGAAGCTGCGTGTCCGTGGAGTCGAAACTGACGCGGATCGATTGACCGTCAAACTGGATCAAAGAAGGCTGAATGTTTTGAGCCGCCAGCGCCCGCTCCACCCGCGAAACGGTGGTTTCGTCCACCCGAACCGATGCCATGCCCGCAGAAATCTGAACAGCCGGTGTTTCGCCGTAAAAGTTGGGGAGGGCGTACAGCGTGGCGATCAGCAGGGCCACCACGATGGTCGCATACTTCCACAGGGGGTATCGGTTCATGAGCAAAGGGCTCCTAGAAAAACCAAACGGCCGGGCGCACGCCCAGCCGGACAAGGCAGCTGTCGGGAGGAACGATTACTGAACCGTGCCTTTGGGCAGCAACTGAACCACGGAGGATCTTTGCATCTGAACCTCCACACCGGAGGCAAGTTCCACGTCGATGAAGGTGTCGCCGACCTTGGTGACTTTGCCCAACAGGCCACCAGCGGTCACGATTTCATCGCCTTTGGCCAGCGCCTCGACCATCAGCCGGTGCTCTTTCTGGCGCTTCATTTGCGGACGGATCATCACGAAATACAGCACGACGAACATCAGAACCAGCGGCAGCAGGCTCAGAAAGGTGGAGGTGCCGTCACCGGCGGCTTGGGCGTAAGCAGGCGAAATGAACACGTTGATTCCTGTGAATGACTGAATGAGTGTCTGGTGCGCACACGCCCACCACGACTGATCGATTATTCTAACCCGCCCGCCAGCGAAATCAGGCCGCCTTGTCTGATGGGGCCGCGCCCGCCACCTCGGCAGGCCGCCGCCAGTGCGCCATCAACAACTGCCATTTGTCACGGGCCGCCCGCAGATGGCGCTCCTTGACGTGCCCAAACCCTTTGATCTGCTCGGGCACTTGGGCCACGTCAACGGCCAGGGCATGGCGATCAGGCTGCAACTGACTGATGACCTCCTCCATCAGATCCAGGTACTCGCCTATCAGGGCACGCTCGGTGCGGCGTTCTTCGGTGTAGCCAAACACATCCAGCGCCGTGCCGCGCAGGCCCTTGAGCCGCGCCAGCAGGCCGAAGACTTTCAGCATCCAGGCACCGTAAGTCTGCTTGACCAACTCGCCGTGGGCGTTCTTTTTCGCCAGCAAGGGCGGCGCGAGGTGAAAACGCAGCTTGAAGTCGCCCTCGAACTGCTGGTTGAGCTGGTGCTGGAACGCCCCGGTGCTGTAGAGCCGGGCCACCTCGACCTCGTCCTTGTAAGCCATCAGCTTGAAGAGACCGCGAGCCACCGCCTCCGCCAGGGTGGACTTGCCCGGCCCCATGGCGGCGGTTTCCGCCTGCTGCACCCGGCGCACAAAGGCTTCATAGCGCTGGGCATAGGCGGCATTCTGGTAGTCGACCAGGAACGCGACGCGGCGGCGCAGCAGGGTCTCCAGGGAGTCGCGGGGCTTGAACTCGACGACCTGCGCGGGTTCCAGCAAAGCCAGCACCTGCCCCCCGTCATGGGCTGCCTGACGCCCCCAGGCAAAGGCCGTCTTGTTCTGTTCGACGGCCACGCCGTTGAGTTCCATGGCCCGCATCAACGACTCCAGGCGCAGCGGAATCCAGCCGCGCTGCCAGGCATAGCCCAGCACCATGGGGTTGATGAAAAGGCTGTCGCCCATTAGCGTGTGGGCCATGCGGTTGGCGTCGAAAGCCCCCAGGGAGCTCAGCCCGACGATGCCGCCAATGGTGGCCACGCACGGCTCGGCCGGGTTCTGCCAGCCAGCGTGCTTGACGAAGGCCGCCGTGGGCGTGGCATGGGTGTTGAGCGCCACATGGGTGCGGCCTTGCAGCATGCGCAACGTGGTTTCTTTGCCTGCTGCCACCAGCGGGTCGCAGCCGAGGATGAGATCGGCCCCCGCCATGCTGACGCGGGTAGTCAAAATGTCTGCCTGCCGGTCGGCGATCAGCACGTGGCTCCAGGTGGCACCGCCCTTCTGGGCCAGACCGGCCGCGTCCTGCGTGACGATGCCCTTGCCTTCCAGGTGCGCGGCCACGCCCAGCAACTGACCGATGGTGATGACGCCAGTGCCGCCCACACCGGCCACCACCACACCCCAGGGCCGGGCGGCACGGGGCAGCACGGGTTGCGGCAGCTCACCCAGGCTGGCCAGAGTGGGCGAGCCTGAACCCTTGGCCTTTTTCTTCAGCTTGCCGCCCTCCACCGTGACGAAGCTGGGGCAAAAGCCCTTGGTGCAGGAAAAATCCTTGTTGCAGGTGCTCTGGTTGATGGTGCGCTTGCGCCCGAATGCGGTTTCCAGCGGCTCCACGCTCAGGCAGTTGCTCTGCACGCCACAGTCGCCGCAGCCTTCACACACCGCCTCGTTGATGACGACGCGCCGGGCCGGATCCGCCAGCGTGCCGCGCTTGCGGCGGCGGCGTTTTTCGGTCGCGCAGGTCTGGTCGTAGATGATGACCGTGGTGCCTTTGAGGTCACGGAACTCGCGCTGGATGCGGTCGAGTTCGTCGCGGTGCTGCACCGCCACGCCATCGGGCAGCTCGAGCGTGGCACCGCCGATGGTGGTGTGGCGTGCGCCCTGGTACTTCTCGGGCTCGTCGGTCACGATGGTGATCTTGCTCACCCCCTCGGCGCGCAGGCTGTGGGCGATCTGCAGCACGCTGTGGCCTTCGGGCCGCTCGCCCACGGGTTGGCCACCGGTCATGGCCACGGCGTCGTTGTAGAGCAGCTTGTAGGTGATGTTGACCCCCGCCGCCATGCTCTGGCGCACGGCCAGCAGGCCACTGTGGAAGTAGGTGCCATCGCCCAGATTGGCAAACATGTGCTGATCGTGGCTGAAGGGCTGCTGCCCGACCCAAGGCACCCCTTCGCCCCCCATCTGGGTGAAGCCCACCGTGTCGCGATCCATCCAGATGGTCATGAAATGGCAGCCGATGCCAGCCATGGCCCGCGACCCCTCGGGCACCCGGGTGCTGGTGTTGTGCGGGCAGCCACTACAGAACCAGGGCTGGCGGTCGGCCAGCGCGGCCTGGGCGTCGAGCACCTGCTGGGCGCGTTCTTTGGCTTGCAGCAGCGCGATCTGGCCATCGACGCGGGCGGCGATGTCACTGCCTTCAGGCAGGATGCCGCGCTTTTTCAAGCGCCGCGCCACGGCTTGGGCAATCAGGGCGGGCGACAAGTCGGCATTGGCGCGCAGCAACTGGTTGGCGCTCGGGTTGGGCATGGACCATTCGCCGCCGCTGTGGTCGCCGCCCACCTCGTCGAACTTGCCTAGCACGTCGGGGCGCACGTCCGGGCGCCAGTTGTACAACTCTTCCTTGAGCTGGTATTCGATCACCTGGCGCTTTTCCTCCACCACCAGGATTTCGCGCAAACCGGTGGCGAATGCACGCGTGGTCTGGGCTTCCAGCGGCCACACCACCGCCACCTTGTGGACCCGGATGCCGAGTTGGCGGCAGGTGTCGTCGTCCAGCCCCAGATCGTGCAAGGCCTGGCGCAGGTCGTTGTAGGCCTTGCCGCTGGCAATGAGGCCGTAGCGGTCGTTCGGCCCTTCGATCACGTTGTGGTTCAGGCGGTTGGCCCGCACGTAGGCCAGTGCGGCGTACCACTTGGTGTCCATCAGCCGGGCTTCCTGCTCCAGTGCGGCGTCGGGCCAGCGGATATGCACCCCCGCTGGCGGCATCTCGAAGTCGGGTCGGACGATCTGCACCCGCTCTGGGTCGATCTCGACCGTGGCGCTGGACTCGACGATCTCCTGGATGGTCTTCATGCCCGCCCACACCCCGGCAAAGCGGCTCATGGCCCAGGCGTGCAGGCCCAAGTCCAGTATGTCCTGCACGCTGGTCGGGAAAAATACCGGCAGGCCACAGGCCTTGAAGATGTGGTCGCTCTGGTGCGCGGCGGTCGAGCTTTTGGCGACGTGATCGTCACCGGCCACGGCAATCACGCCGCCCCACGGTGTGGTGCCCGCCATGTTGGCGTGCTTGAACACGTCCGAGCAGCGATCCACACCCGGCCCCTTGCCATACCAGATGCCAAACACGCCGTCGAACCGGTTGCTGCCCGGCGGGGCAAAACCGAGTTGCTGCGTGCCCCACAGCGCCGTGGCGGCGAGTTCCTCGTTGACGCCGGGCTGGAACACGATGTTCTGTGCCTGCAGGTGCTTGCGGGCGCTCCACAGGGCCTGGTCGTAACCGCCCAAGGGCGAACCGCGGTAGCCGCTCACCAAACCCGCCGTGTTCTTGCCCAAGCGGGCGTCGCGCTGGCGCTGCAACATGGGCAGCTTGACCAGCGCCTGCACCCCGCTCATGAAAGCCCGCCCGTGCTCGAGGGCGTATTTGTCATCCAGCGTCACGGTTTCCAGGGCACGGCGGACGTGCTCGGGCAAAGGGGCGTTCATGGTTGTCTCCTGCGTTGAAGGCCCGTGGGTCACGGGTCGGCCCCTCTGCGCCACCAGGATCACCAGCGACGCAACGGGTTTGATGTTCCGCACAGTGTATGCCTTCGTGCATGGAATGTCTTTGCTTTTCGCGCCTGCGAATCGGCCTCGTTGGAAAGCTTCTTTCTTACAATGGGCAGCAATGGAAACACTAGACAAATTCGATCTGGCCATCCTGCATCATTTGCAATCGGAGGGCCGCCTGACCAACGCCGAATTGGCCCAGCGGGTGGGCCTGTCTCCCGCTCCCTGTTGGCGCCGCGTGCGCGCCCTGGAGCAAGCCGGCTACATCACCGGTTATCGCGCCGTGCTCGACCGCCGCAAGATCGGCTTGGGCGTGCTGGCCTTCGTGCGACTCGATGCCGAACGCAATACGGGGGATGCCACGCGCGCCCTCGAAGAAGCCATTTGCCGTTTGCCTGAAGTGATCAGCTGTCACTACATCAGCGGGGCAGGCACGTTTGAAATTCAGGTCGTCGTGCCCGACCTAGACAGTTTTTCGCGCTTCGCCTTGCAACGCCTGATCAACCTGCCCAACGTGAAAGACCTGCATACCAGTTTTTCGCTGGGCGAGGTCAAGACCGACAGCCCCTTGCCGCTGGTGCATCTCAAAGCGTGAATGACCAAGGCTTGCGGTGTTGTACAGTCCGGGCCACCGAATCGATCGCCGCCTTCTCTGTTGTGACCCGTCTTTTTGTTCTGCATGCCCTGGCGCCCGACGCGGGGTTGGGCGCGGTGCTGGTCGTCGGCTCCCACCCCATGACCTGCTAGCCTGGTTGCGCCAGCAACCGCAGCGCCCGGTCTGACTCAGCCCAAGTGCGCTTTGAAAAAGGCTCGGGTTCTTTCCAGTGCCTGCTGTGCAGCCCTTGCGTCATAGGAGCCGCGCTGATCACAATTGAACCCGTGGTGAGCGTTGTAGGTATGCACCTCCACCTCGGGATGCCGGGCCTTGAATGCCAAGACCGTGTCGAGCGCAATCCAGTGATCCTGCTCTGCAAAATGCGCCAACACCGGGCACCGGGCCTGACGGCCCAGCTCATCTGCAGTCGTCATTCCCCCGCCGTAATAAGTCACCGCTGCCGACAGACCCTGGAGTTGGCAGGCACTGCGCCACGCCAGCAAGCCGCCCCAGCAGTAGCCCACGATGCCGACTTTTCCCGCACTGGTGGCAACCGCCTGATCGATGGCGGCCTGAATGTCGTCCATGACTCCAGGGGCGGGCAAGGCCTCGACAGCCGTCTTGAAACCAAATCCGGTTTGCATGTCGCTGTCGACATAACCCAGCTCGACACCGGGCTGGACCCGATGAAAGGTCGATGGCGCGATCACCCAGTAACCCTCGGCAGCCCAACTGTCGGCCACGGACCGGATGTGTCCGTTCACCCCAAAGATTTCTTGCAGCACCACCACCCCACCCTTTGGGCGACCCTGGGGCTCGGCGACGTAAGCCGCGACGTCGCGGCCATCACGGCTGTTCAATGTGATCCATCGGCTCATGCAAACTCCTTCATCGACACTCAAGAATCCGTCTGCTCACCTTTGACAAAGGTGACCGGGACGGGGGATTTTTCAAGCAGACTCTGCGAGACCGATCCCAGGAGGGCTCGTCGCACGGCGCCAGCCCCATGACTGCCCATGATGATGGCATCGCAACCCTCGACTTCGAGCACCTCCAGCAACATCGGCACCGGGTCACCGGTCAGCACGTGCTCGCTAAAAGGCAAGCCAGCCGCCCGGGCCAGCTCCGCAGCGGGTGCCATGAGGTCCAATCCTGCGGCCTTGGTCACATCTTTCATCGCGGCTTCGTCGTGCAGGGTCACCATTTCATAGAGCGTGGCAGGCTCCTGCACGTTCACCAGCACGAGTTCGGCGGGCAATCCGGCACGTGCCATCGAAACGGCATGGGCCACCGCCTCGAATGAGAGTTCAGAGCCATCAATCGGTATCAGCCATTTCATGGTGTTTTCCTGTAGTGCGCCTATGTTTCCATCATAGCGTCAGTGCGCACTAGATCGGGCACTAGATCGAGCGAGTGACACGCATTTTTGCTTTTCCCCCTCACAATCACCCTATGCACGACGCTCCCTCTCAGCCCAACCCACCTCTCGGGTTGGCGGCTCTGGCTCCTTTTGAGCACCGCCTTTTCAGCCTGTTGTGGCTGACATGGCTGATGGCCAACGTGAGCATGTGGATGAATGATGTGGCTGCGGCCTGGCTGATGACCTCGATCGCGCCTTCCCCGCTCTGGGTCGCGCTGGTGCAGACAGCCGCGACACTGCCGGTGTTTCTGCTGGGTTTGCCCAGCGGCGCACTGGCCGACACACTGGACCGGCGCCGGTATTTCCTGGCTACCCAACTGTGGATCGCCGCCGTGGCGCTGGTCATGTGCACCTTCATCATGCTCGACGCCATGACCCCAGGCTGGTTGCTGGCTCTGGTATTTGCCAACGGGATAGGACTGGCCATGCGCTGGCCCGTGTTCGCCGCCCTGGTTCCCGAACTCGTGCCCCGGCAGCAGTTGCCGCAAGCCCTGGCGCTCAATGGCGTCTCGATGAACGCCTCGCGCATCATCGGCCCTCTGCTGGCGGGGGCCATCATCGCTACGCTGGGCAGCGCCTGGGTCTTTCTTCTGAATGCCGTGCTGGCCTGTGTGTCGGCCCTCATCATCTGGCGCTGGAGGCGCGATCAACCGGCCAGCCCTTTGGGGCGTGAACCGTTTTTCAGCGCCATGCGGGTAGGCTGGCAGTATGTGTCGCAGTCGCCCCGTCTGCTGGTGGTGTATCTGCACATCGCGCTGTTCTTTTTCCATTCCACCGCGCTCATCGCTCTGTTGCCCTTGTTGGCTTTGCGGGTGGAAGGGGGCAACGCCGCAACCTTCACGCTGCTGCTGGCAACCATGGGCAGCGGAGCCATCATTTCCGCCCTGTTTCTGCCTCGGATTCGTCAGACTCTGTCACGCGACACGGTAGTTTGGTCGGGCTCGGCCCTGCAGTCCCTGGCGATGATCATCATGGCATTGTCGGCCTCCCTGTGGAGTTCCATAGCGGCCATGTTTCTCGCGGGCATGGCCTGGATTGCCACGGCCAATTCACTGAGCGTCTCGGCACAGATGAGCCTGCCGGACTGGGTTCGGGCTCGGGGCATGGCGGTCTACCAGATGGCCATCATGGGTGGCGCGGCCTGTGGCGCGGCGTTCTGGGGGGTCGTCGCCAGTTGGACGGACGTGCATTGGAGCGTCGGCATAGCCGCTTTGTCGGGCCTGACTGCGGTGACGCTGGCGCAGCGCTTCGTTCGTGAGCGTGGCCTGATCGATGACCTCACCCCTGCCCAAGCCTGGCCTGCGCCCGCCACCCCTGCAGCGCCCGTCCCCGGGCGGGTGGTGGTCTGCATCGACTATCAGATTGACCCGACCCAGGCCGACGCCTTTCGGACGCTGATGCAGGATAGTCGTCGCAGTCGCCTACGCATGGGTGCACTGGAGTGGGAACTCTGGCAGGACGCCGCCGACCCTGGCCACTTCGTGGAGCGCATCATCGACGAAAACTGGAATGAACACCTGCGTCGCTTCGACCGCGTCACTGCTTCTGATGTGGCTCTGCGCGAGCGCAAGTTGGCGTTTCACATGGGCGAAAGCCCTCCCAAGGTCACCCGCTTTCTCTTGCACCCCTTTTAATTGCCGGTGCGAATATCGGTCGTCGATACTTTTGATCTGCGTCAATAACCTTACTTAAGAAAGGGTTTACCCTGCTCCTGTGCGACAGTCTCAACCAGAAGGAGTAAGTCATGAAAGTCAGATCCATCGTGGGAGCCGTGGCAGTCGTAGCTGCTGGTCTCGTGAGCATGAGTGCGGCGTCGGCCGACCAGTTCCGGGCGCTCTATGCACCCATTGCCCCACCTCAGAACATCAACATAGGCAAGGCCGAGCTGGGTAAGAAGCTGTTTTTTGAGCCTCGCCTGTCGAGGTCGGGCTTCATTTCCTGCAATTCCTGCCACAACCTGAGCCGTGGGGGTACCGACAACCTCCGCACCTCGATTGGTGACAAATGGCAGCAAGGCCCGATCAACTCGCCGACCGTGCTGAATTCGAGCCTGAACCTCGCTCAGTTCTGGGATGGCCGTGCCGCCAACCTGCAAGAGCAGGCCGGAGGCCCGATCGCCAATCCGGCTGAAATGGCATTCAGCCACACGCTCGCCATCGACATGCTGGAGTCGATTCCTGAATACGTGCGCGAATTCCGGCTGGTCTTCAACAAAGACAAAATCGACATGCAGCAAGTGACGGCGGCGCTTGCCGAATTTCAAACGACACTGATGACGCCCAATTCACGTTTCGACCAGTGGCTGCTGGGCAAGACGGACGCCCTCACCAAGGACGAACTGGCAGGTTACAGGCTTTTCAACGAAAGTGGTTGCGTCGCCTGTCACAATGGCCCGAACCTCGGCGGCACTTCCTTCCAAAAGATGGGGGTCGTGGAGCCCTACAAAGGCAATATGCCCGATGGCCGTGCCGCTGTGACCGGCAAGGATGCCGACCGCTTCAACTTCAAGGTTCCGACACTGCGCAATGTGGACCGGACTTACCCGTACTTCCATGACGGCGGGGCGAATACGCTGGCCGAATCGGTCGATGTGATGGGTCGTCTGCAGCTCGGCAGAAGGTTCAGCAACCAGGAGAATGCTCAGATCGTAGCTTTCCTGAAGACGCTCACGGGCGACCAGCCTCAGTTCATGCTGCCTCAGTTGCCGCCTTCGGCTGACAACACCCCGCGCCCGAGACCCTTTGATTGATAGTTGACTGACGGGATATCCGGGGACTACGCCCCGGCCCTTGCGGGCCGGGGTTTTTTGCTGTCCGCTCGGCAGAGCAGGGGCCAGAAATACCAATGGCTTCCGGTCAGGGAAGCCATTGCAACACCACTCAATCCATGGTTGCGGAGGCAAGATTTGAACTTGCGACCTTTGGGTTATGAGCCCAACGAGCTACCAGACTGCTCCACTCCGCGTCAAGACTTGAATTATAGCACGAATTACTCAGCCTTTGGGGAAGAAACTTCCCCGGCGGCCTCTTCTGCGCGGTCCACCAGTTCGATCAGCGCCATCGGGGCGTTGTCGCCCACACGGAAACCCATCTTCAGAATGCGTGTGTAACCGCCTGGGCGGGCCGCAAAACGCGGACCCAGTTCGTTGAACAGCTTGACGACTACGTCGCGGTCGCGCAGGCGGTCAAAAGCCAGTCGCTTGTTGGCCAGGGTGGGATTCTTCGCCAGGGTGATCATGGGTTCGACCACGCGGCGCAATTCCTTGGCCTTGGGCACTGTGGTCTTGATGGCTTCGTGCGTGAGCAGCGAGTTCATCATGTTGCGCAACATGGCCAGGCGGTGGCTGCTGGTGCGGTTGAGCTTGCGAAGTCCGTGTCCGTGACGCATGGGAGTATCCTTTCTGGTTTCACCTGCAGCCGTGTCAGGTACTGCGGGGGGTCATGGGCAAAAAAAGAGCGATCAGTGTTTTTCCAGGCCAGCGGGTGGCCAGTTCTCCAGCTTCATGCCCAGCGTCAAGCCGCGCGAAGCCAGCACTTCCTTGATTTCGTTGAGCGACTTGCGACCCAGATTCGGGGTCTTGAGGAGCTCGTTTTCGGTGCGCTGAATGAGGTCACCAATGTAGTAGATGTTTTCGGCCTTGAGGCAATTGGCCGAGCGCACCGTCAACTCCAGTTCATCAACCGGGCGCAACAGAATCGGGTCGAAAGGCTGTGCGCCGCGTGTGGGTGCCGTGACCGAGCCGAAAGAGCCTTCGACTTCGATATTGACAAACACAGCCAGTTGCTCGACCAGAATCTTGGCCGCGGCGCGCACAGCCTCTTCTGGCCCCACCGCACCATTGGTTTCAATGTCCAGCACCAGCTTGTCCAGATCGGTACGCTGCTCCACGCGGGCGTTTTCGACCGCGTAGCTGACGCGCTTGATGGGCGAAAAGGAGGCATCGAGCACAATGCGGCCTATGGATCGCGTTGCCTCATCGCCGCGGCGCAAGTTGCCCGGCACATAGCCGCGCCCTTTTTCCACCTTGACCTGCATGTCGAGTTTGGCACCCGCCGACAAGGTGGCAATCAGGTGCTCTGGGTTGAGGATTTCGACATCGTGCGGCGTCTGGATATCAGCAGCAGTCACGACACCCTCGCCGTCCTTGCGCAGGCTCAGCGTCACTTCATCGCGGTTGTGCAGTTTGAACACCACCCCTTTGAGGTTTAGCAGGATGCTGACCACATCTTCCTGCACGCCATCGATGGACGAGTACTCGTGCACCACACCGGCAATCGTCACTTCCGTGGGGGCGTGCCCGACCATGGACGACAGCAACACACGGCGCAAGGCGTTGCCCAGCGTGTGGCCATAGCCTCGCTCGAAAGGCTCAAGGGTGACTTCGGCACGATGGGCCGAGACACTCTCGACGATGATGTTTTTTGGTTTGAGCAGGTTGTTCAGCATGCGGACTTCCTTCAATACCCTCGGCTCGTTACACCGATAAGGCCGATGGAGCACAAAATCCCAGACCCTGCACGAGGCAGAATCCGGGCTCTAATGATGGATTCAAGATCAACGTGAATACAATTCAACGATCAGGGACTCGTTGATGTCGGCGCCGAATTCGTCACGATCCGGCACTTTCTTGAACGTGCCTTCGGCCTTGTCGGCGGCGACTTCTACCCAGGCCGGGAAACCAATCTGCTTGGCCAGTTCCAGCGCTTCTTTGACGCGATTCTGGTTGCGCGATTTTTCGCGCACGGCCACCACGTCACCGCCTTTGACCGAAAACGAAGGGATGTTCACGCTCTGGCCGTTCACCAGCACACCCTTGTGCGACACCAACTGACGGGCTTCGGCGCGAGTCGAGGCAAAGCCCATGCGGAACACCACGTTGTCGAGGCGCGACTCCAGCAGGCTCAGCAAGTTGCCACCGGTATTGCCACGACGCCGGTCGGCTTCGGCAAAATAGCGGCGGAACTGACGCTCCAGCACCCCGTACATGCGCTTGACTTTCTGCTTTTCACGCAATTGCAGACCGAAGTCCGAAGTGCGCTGGCCAGACGTGCGGCCATGCTGGCCGGGCTTGGAATCGAATTTGGCTTTGTCGCTGATCGAGCGGCGCGCACTCTTGAGCAACAGATCGGTGCCTTCACGGCGTGAGAGTTTGGCCTTGGGGCCGAGGTAACGTGCCACGTGGACTTCCTTTGAATTGAACTGCCGCCAGCAGACTCCGGCGGGAGCTGACACGCTTGATCCATGTCAGCAGTGGGCTTAACGACAATGCCACCGCAGCAAGCTACGGTGGCGAAAGCTTTTTAGTGTACCCCTATTGAGCAAGCGCTGTCAAGAGGCAAGCGCATCAGACCGGCTTCAGACGGCATCAGGCCGATCAGATGCGGCGACGCTTTTGCGGGCGGCAGCCGTTGTGGGGCACCGGCGTCACGTCGGCAATCGAGGTGATGCGAATACCCAGGGCACCCAGCGCACGAACCGACGACTCGCGGCCAGGACCAGGGCCCTTGATCTCGACATCCAGGTTCTTGATGCCCTGCTCCATGGCGGCGCGGCCTGCCACTTCGGAAGCCACTTGGGCAGCGAAGGGCGTGGATTTGCGCGAGCCTTTGAAACCTTGGCCACCCGAGGACGCCCAGGCCAGCGAATTGCCTTGGCGGTCGGTGATGGTGATGATGGTGTTGTTGAACGATGCGTGCACGTGGGCAATACCGTCGGCAATGTTCTTGCGGACTTTTTTGCGTACCCGTGCTGCAGCGTTGGATTGTTGCTTGGCCATGACTGTCCTTTACCCGATTACTTCTTCAGCGACTGAGCGGCTTTGCGCGGGCCCTTGCGAGTGCGTGCATTGGTTTTGGTGCGCTGACCCCGAACCGGCAAGCCGCGGCGATGACGAAAACCACGGTAGCAGCCAATATCCATCAGGCGCTTGATGTTCATCGTGGTTTCGCGCCGCAGATCGCCTTCGACCGTGAAGGTGTTGACTTGGTCACGAACCTTTTCGAGTTCGACGTCGGTCAGATCCTTGATCTTTTTGGCATAGTCGATGCCACAGGCTTCGCAGATTTGGCGAGCGCGCGTGCGACCAATGCCGAAAATAGCCGTCAGGCCGATTTCCGCATGCTTGTGCGGGGGAATGTTGATACCTGCAATACGTGCCATGGTGGTCCTCTAAACGTGTCAGCCTTGACGCTGCTTGTGTCGCGGGTCGGTGCAGATCACACGCACGACACCGTGGCGACGAACGATCTTACAGTTGCGGCACATTTTCTTGACCGAAGCCGAAACTCTCATGTCTTACTCCTGAACAAATTCTCAAAAAACTTACTTGCTGCGAAACACGATCCGGGCCCGGGTGAGGTCGTACGGCGTGAGCTCCACCTTGACCTTGTCACCCGGGAGGATGCGGATGTAATGCATCCGCATCTTGCCGGAAATGTGCCCCAGCACCACATGTCCATTTTCCAGTCTGACGCGAAACGTAGCGTTGGGCAGGTTCTCGATGACCTCGCCCTGCATCTCGATGACATCATCCTTGGCCATGACTCACACACCGGGAGACGCCTTGAAATTGGCTTTCTTCAAGAGCGAGTCGTACTGCTGTGACATCACGTAGTTCTGCACCTGGGTCCAGAAGTCCATCGTGACGATGACGATGATCAGCAAGGACGTCCCACCGAAGTAGAACGGCACGTTGTAGCGCAAGATCAGGAACTCGGGCAGCAGACAGACAGCCGTGATGTAGATCGCACCCACCAGCGTCAAACGCAACAAAATCTTGTCGATGTGGCGAGCCGTCTGATCCCCGGGACGAATACCTGGAATGAATGCGCCGCTCTTCTTGAGGTTATCTGCCGTTTCACGGCTGTTGAACACCAATGCCGTGTAAAAAAAGCAGAAGAAGATGATGGCCGCCGCATAAAAAGCCACGTAGATCGGTTGACCGGGCGACAACGCCGCAGCCATATCACGCAGCCAGCGCGTACCGTCTCCCGTGCTGACCCAACTGACCAAGGTGGCCGGCAACAAGATGATCGATGAAGCAAAGATCGGCGGAATCACGCCAGCCATGTTGAGCTTCAGCGGCAAGTGTGACGACTGACCCCCATAGACCTTGTTGCCCACCTGACGGCGGGCGTAATTCACTAGGATCTTGCGTTGACCGCGTTCCACGAACACCACGAAGTACGTCACCAGGATCACGAGCAGCACAATGAAGATCGCGGCAAGAATGCTCATCGCACCCGTGCGCACCAACTCCATCAGCCCGCCCATGGCACTCGGCAAACCGGCCACGATGCCGGCAAAAATCAGCAAGGAAATCCCGTTGCCTATGCCGCGTTCGGTGATCTGCTCGCCCAGCCACATCAGGAACATGGTGCCAGCCACCAGGCTCACCACCGCCGTGAAACGGAAAGTGAAACCGGGATCAATCACCAAACCGGGCATGGCTTCCAGCGCCAACGCAATGCCAAGCGACTGGAACAGCGCCAATCCGAGTGTTCCGTAACGGGTGTACTGGGTGATTTTGCGCCGACCCGCCTCGCCTTCCTTGCGCAACTGCATCAACGTGGGAACCACATAGGTCATGAGCTGCACGATGATGGCGGCCGAGATATAGGGCATGATGCCCAGGGCAAAGACGGCAAAACGCTCCAGCGAGCCACCAGAGAACATATTGAAGAGGTTCAATATGTTGCCCTGCTGACCACGGAACATCTGGCTGAGCTGGTCAGGATCGATGCCAGGAACCGGGATGTGCGCACCGATCCGGTACACCACCAGTGCCAGCAGCAGAAAGACCAGCCGACGACGCAAGTCGCCGAATTTACCAGTCTTGGCGAGTGTAGCTGCGTTGGTTGCCACGAGCGTATCCGTTGATCAAGCGATTCAGGACAGCGAGCCGCCAGCGGCTTCAATCGCAGCCTTGGCCGCCGCCGTGGCCCCGATCTGGTTCAATTTGACCGCCACCGAGAGCTCACCCGTCTTGATGACCTTGACGTTCTTGGCCAGCTCCGACACCAGACCGGCCTGCTTGAGCAGCAGCAGATCGACTTCGGCGGCACCCAGGGCTTGCAGATCGGCCAGTGTGACCTCGGCATTGAACTTCAGGCTTTGGGATTTGAAGCCGCGCTTGGGCAGACGGCGCTGCAAAGGCATCTGACCGCCTTCGAAGCCGACTTTGTGGTAGCCACCGGCACGCGACTTCTGGCCCTTGTGGCCACGACCTGCGGTTTTACCGAGGCCAGAGCCTATGCCGCGACCCACGCGACGCTTGGCGTGTTTGGCTCCAGCGGCTGGCTTGAGGGTATTGAGTTCCATCTTGAGACTCCGTTCAGATCACTTGGACCAGATAACTGATCTTGTTGATCATGCCACGAACGGCAGGGGTATCCTGCAGCACGCTAACGCTGTTGAGTTTACGCAGACCGAGCCCGCGTACCGTCGCACGGTGATCCACCTTGCAGCCGATCGGGCTGCGGACCAGCTTCACTTTTACGGTGTTGGCAGTCGTCATGATCGCTCCCATCAACCCAGAATGTCTTCCACCGACTTGCCACGTTTGGCAGCCACTTCGGAAGGTGTTGTCGAATTTTTCAGGGCGTCCAGCGTGGCACGCACCAGGTTGTACGGGTTGCTCGACCCGTGGCTCTTGGCCACCACGTCGGTCACGCCCACCACCTCGAAGACGGCGCGCATCGGGCCGCCCGCAATGATGCCGGTGCCTTTGACGGCTGGCAGCATCATCACGTTCGATGCACCATGGCTGCCATGTACGGCGTGCTGCAGGGAACCGCTTCTGAGCGATACCTTGAACATGTTGCGACGCGCTTCGTCCATCGCCTTTTGCACCGCCACCGGCACTTCACGCGCCTTGCCCTTACCCATGCCGACGCGGCCATCGCCATCACCGACCACCGTCAGGGCGGCGAAGCCCATGATGCGACCACCCTTGACCACTTTGGTCACGCGGTTGACCGCAATCATCTTCTCGCGCAGGCCGTCGTCGTTGCCTTCGCTCTTCACATTGGCTTGCATCTTTGCCATTTGCGTTTCCCCAATCAGAATTGCAGACCGGCTTCGCGCGCGGCTTCTGCAAGGGCTTTGACTCGACCGTGGTAGGCATAGCCGGAACGGTCAAAGGCGACCTTCTCGATGCCTGCTGCCTTGGCCTTTTCGGCAATGCGCTTGCCCACGATGGCGGCGGCGGCGGCATTGCCACCTTGGCCCGTCGCGCCCAACTGGGTGCGCACTTCGGCCTCGACTGTGGAAGCCGAGACCAGAACCTTGGCGCCGTCGCTGGAAATGACGTTGGCGTAGATGTGCAGATTGGTGCGGTTCACGCTCAGGCGCAGGGCACCTTGCTGGGCAATGCGTATGCGGGTCTGGCGGGCACGACGCAAACGCTGTTCTTTTTTCGTCAACATGTTCGCAGTCCTTATTTCTTCTTGGTCTCTTTGATGGTGACCTTCTCATCCGCATAGCGGATGCCCTTGCCCTTGTAGGGCTCGGGTGGGCGCACGGCGCGGATTTCAGCGGCGAGCTGACCGACGCTCTGGCGATCCGCCCCCTTGACGATGATCTCGGTCGGGGTCGGCGTAGCGACCGTGATGCCTTGCGGCATGACGAAGTCCACCGGGTGCGAATAACCCACCGCCAAGTTGAGCTTGTTGCCCGATGCGGCGGCTTTGTAGCCCACACCGACGAGGGTCAGCTTCTTCTCGAAGCCTTTGCTCACCCCTTTGATCATGTTGTTGACCAACTGCCGCAGGGTGCCGCGCATGGCACTGGCTTGAGCGGTTTCGTCGTTGGCGACAAACGTCAGTTTGCCGTTGGCACTGTCCACCTTGACGAGCGCATTTTGGTTCACGCTCAGCGAACCCAAGGCACCCTTGGCGGTGATGACATCCTGCTGGATCGCCACTTCAACCCCTTGGGGAATGGCGACCGGCGCTTTACCTACACGTGACATTTCAGTTGCTCCTCGATGCGCGCGTCAGGCGACGTAACACAGGACTTCACCGCCGATGCCGGCAGCGCGCGCTTTGCGGTCCGTCATCACGCCTTGGGGGGTGGTGACGATGGCCACGCCCAGACCGTTCATGACCTGGGGGATCGATTTGCAACCCTTGTACACGCGCAGGCCAGGGCGGCTGACGCGCTCGATGCGCTCGATCACCGGGCGACCGGCGTAATACTTCAGGGCGATTTCCAACTGGCTCTTGCCGGCTTCGGTTTTCACCTGGAAGCCGTCGATGTAGCCCTCGTCTTGCAGCACCTGCGCAATGGCGGCCTTCACTTTGGACGAAGGCATGGCCACAACGGCCTTTTCCACCATCTGCGCGTTGCGGATGCGGGTCAACATGTCGGCGATAGGATCACTCATGCTCATTTCGTTACTCCTTCGCGGCTTACCAACTGGCCTTGGTCACGCCGGGGATTTCGCCGGCGAAAGCCATTTCACGCACCTTCATGCGGCCGAGGCCGAACTGATTGAAGGTGCCACGGGGACGGCCCGTGATCTCGCAGCGGTTGCGCTGGCGGGTCGGGTTGGCGTTGCGGGGCAGTTTCTGCAGCGCCAGACGCGCTGCGTCACGCTCTTCGTCGGAGCGCTGGGCGTCCTTGGCAACGGCCTTCAACGCGTTGTACTTGTTGGCAAACTTGGCGGCGAGTTTCTCGCGCTTGAGTTCACGCTGGAGCAAAGCTTGTTTAGCCACACACCACCTCAGTTCTTGAACGGGAAACGGAAACAGGCCAGCAACGCCTTGCACTCGGCGTCGTTCTTGGCGGTCGTCGTGATGCTGATGTTCAGACCGCGCACGGCATCGACTTTGTCGTATTCGATTTCCGGGAAGATGATCTGTTCTTTGACACCGATGTTGTAGTTGCCACGGCCGTCGAAGGACTTGCCGGAAATACCCCGGAAGTCGCGCACACGGGGCAGCGCCACGGTGACGAAACGGTCCAGAAACTCGTACATGCGGGCACCACGCAGCGTGACCATGCAGCCGATGGGCTGACCCTCACGGATCTTGAAGCCGGCAATGGCTTTGCGGGCCTTGGTGGTGACGGGCTT
>DBAZ01000012.1:1603-10986 GCA_002291945.1 Tepidimonas sp. UBA997 | reverse complement strand
TCAAGCCGGCGCCAGCCAACATTCTGGAGCTGTACCTCGGCTCGCTCGAAGCGCTGGGCTTCGACCTGAAGAAGAACGATATCCGCTTCGTGGAGGACGACTGGGAAAACCCCACCCTGGGTGCTTGGGGCTTGGGCTGGGAGGTCTGGCTCAACGGCATGGAAGTGACCCAGTTCACCTACTTCCAGCAAGTCGGTGGCATCGACTGCAAACCCATCACCGGCGAGATCACCTATGGGCTGGAGCGCCTGGCCATGTATTTGCAGGGTGTGGACAACGTCTATCACCTGAAGTGGACCGACACGCTCAGCTATGGCGATGTCTATCACCAAAACGAGGTGGAGCAGTCCACCTACAACTTCGAACATGCCGACGCCGACTTCCTGTTCACCGCTTTCGCTGCCCACGAAAAACAGGCCCAGCATCTGATGACGCAACGACTGGCGCTGCCCGCCTACGAGCAGGTGCTCAAAGCGGCCCACACCTTCAACCTGCTGGATGCACGCGGCGCGATTTCCGTCACCGAGCGTGCCGCCTACATCGGGCGCATCCGCAACCTCGCTCGCGCCGTCGCGCAGGCTTACTACGAAAGCCGCGAACGCCTGGGTTTTCCGATGGCCCCGCAGGCGTGGGTGGCAGAACTGGCCACCTTGGCCGAGAACAAAGCCGCCTGAGCGGGAGCCCTTTTCATGACCACCCAAAACCTTCTCGTCGAACTGTTTGTCGAAGAACTGCCGCCCAAAGCCCTGCGCAAGCTGGGCGATGCCTTTGCCCATGTGCTGGCCGAGCAACTGACCGCCATGGGTTTGGCAGGCCCGGATTCGGTGCTGACGCCTTTTGCCTCGCCGCGTCGCTTGGCGGCGCACATCACGCACGTGGCCCTGAAAGCCCAAGACCAGCCGGTGCAGCTCAAACTGATGCCGGTGTCGGTGGGGCTCACGCCCGACGGCCAGGCCAGCACCGCCCTGATCAAGAAGCTGCAGGCCGTCGGTGCCGATGTGTCGGAGCCGGCCGCTGCCGTCGCTGCCCTCAAGCGTCAGGGTGAAGGCAAGGCCGAAGCGCTGTATCTGGACAGTTTGGTCACCGGGGCCACGCTCGACACCGGCTTGCAAAAAGCGCTGGATGAGGCCATCCGCCTGCTGCCCATACCCAAGGTGATGACCTACCAGTTGGAGGCCGACTGCGCGTTGCCCGGCTGGAGCAGCGTACACTTCGTGCGCCCGGCCCACGGGCTGGTCGCCTTGCACGGCCAGACGGTGCTGCCAGTCCAGGCTCTGGGCCTGAAGGCCGGCAACACCACGCAAGGCCACCGCTTCGAAGCGGCTCAGTCGCCGGTTGCAATCGTCAACGCCGACGCCTATGCCCAAGCGCTGCGCGATGACGGTGCCGTGCTGGCCTGCTTTGCCGAGCGCAAGGCCGAGATCGCACGCCAACTGGCCGCCGCTGCTGCCCAAGTGGGCGACGGTTGCCGCCCGATCGACGACGACGCCCTGCTCGACGAGGTGACGGCCTTGGTGGAGCGGCCCAACGTGCTGGTCTGCCAGTTCGAACCCGCCTTTCTGGAGGTGCCGCAGGAGTGCCTGATCCTGACCATGAAGGCCAACCAGAAGTACTTCCCGCTGCTGGACGCACAGGGCAAGCTGACGCACCGTTTTCTGGTGGTCAGCAACATCCGCCCAGCCGACCCGAGCGCCGTGATCGGGGGCAACGAGCGTGTGGTGCGGCCCCGTTTGGCCGATGCCAAGTTTTTCTTTGACCAGGACCGCAAAAAAACGCTGGAGAGCCGGGTACCCGGTCTGGCCAAGGTGGTCTATCACAACAAGCTGGGCACCCAGGGCGAACGCAGCGAGCGTGTGCGGGCGATTGCGCATGGCATCGTGAACCAGTGGCGCATGGCCACGCTGCCTTTCACGCTGGACGACAAAGACCATTTCGATACCCTCGACAGCAAGGTGCAGCAGGCGGCCCGGCTGGCCAAGTGCGACTTGCTGACCGACATGGTGGGCGAATTCCCCGAACTGCAGGGCATCATGGGCGGCTACTATGCCCGCCATGAAGGGCTGCGCGACGGTGTAGCGATTGCCATCGAAGACCACTACAAGCCCCGCTACGCGGGCGACGCGCTGCCGCGCAACCACACCGGCACCGTGCTCGCCTTGGCCGACAAGCTCGAAACCCTGGTCGGCCTGTTCGGCATCGGCCAGTTGCCCACTGGCGACAAAGACCCCTTTGCCTTGCGCCGCCATGCGCTGGGCGTCATCCGCATCCTGATCGACAAGCAACTGCCACTCGACTTGCCCGCCCTGCTGCTGGCTGCCGTGGAGCCCTTTGGCGAGCGCATCACCGACCCGACGCCGGTCTTGCTCGACTTCATGCTCGACCGCCTCGCCGTCAGTCTGCGCGACCAGGGCTACAGCGCCCAAGAGGTGGAGGCGGTGCTGGCGCTGCGGCCCGCCCGCTTGAGCGATGTCACCCAGCGTCTGGCCGCCGTGCGGGCCTTCGCTGCCCTGCCGGAAGCGCCCGCGCTGGCCGCTGCCAACAAGCGGGTGGGCAACATCCTGAAAAAAGCCGAGGCCGAGGTACTGCCTCAGGTGCATGAGGCCTTGCTCAAAGAGCCTGCCGAAGCCGCTCTGGCGCAAGCGCTGGCCACCGTCACGCCGCAAGCCCAAGCCGCCTGGGAACGGGGCGATTACACCGCCAGCCTGCAAGCGCTGGCCGTGCTCAAAACCCCGGTGGACCGCTTCTTCGACCAGGTGATGGTGAACGCCGACGACCCGGCGCTGAAGGCCAACCGGCTGGGTCTGCTGGCCTGCCTGCACCAGGCCATGAACCGCGTCGCCGATCTGTCACGCCTGGCGGTCTGAAGCCATGCCGTTTAGCCGCGACCAACGCCTCGTCGTGCTCGACCGCGACGGCACCTTGAACGAGGAGCCGGAAGACTTTCTGCGCAGTGCCGACGACTGGACGCCCCTGCCCGGTGCGCTAGAGGCTGTGGCCCGACTCAACCAGCAGGGCTGGCGGGTGGTGATTGCGTCCAACCAGACCGGGCTGGGCCGTGGTCTGTTTGATGTGGCCACCCTCAACGAGGTGCACGCCCGTATGCACAAGCTGATGGCGCAAGCCGGTGCCCGGGTGGATGCGGTGTTTTTCTGCCCCCATGCCCCCGAAGACGGTTGCGACTGCCGCAAGCCGCTGCCCGGTCTGTTGCAGCAAATCAGCCAGCGTTACGGTGTTGCGCCCAGCCAGATGCTGGCCGTGGGTGATTCGGTGCGCGACGCCCAAGCGGCGGTGGCGGCCGGTTGTCCGGCGCACTTGGTGCTGACCGGGCAGTCCTTCAAGCATCGCGACGGCTCCCGGCCCGAAGGCTTGCCGCCCGATGTGCTCATCCACACCGACCTGCTGGCCTTTGCCGACGCCGTCCTGCAAGCACCCCCACCTCCCGAGACGCAGCCTTGAACGCCATCCGCTCGCTATTGCATCTGCTTTTCATGGTGGTGACGGTGGTGCCCTGGGCCCTCGTCGCCCTGCTCGCCTCGGTGTTCATCCGGGGCGGTAAGCTCTACGCGCTGTGTGTGGGCTGGTTGCGCCTCGTGGTGTGGGCGGGCGGCTGGATACTGGGCATCCGCAATCAGGTGCTGGGTTTTGAGAACCTGCCCACCGATCGCCGCGCCCCCGCCATCCTGCTGGCCAAGCACCAGTCCACCTGGGAGACCTTCAGCCTGCCGACCCTGATGCCGCATCCGCTGGCCTTCGTGTTCAAGAAAGAGCTGTTGTACGTGCCGTTTTTCGGCTGGGCCATGAGCCGGCTCGACATGATCCACATCGATCGCTCGAAACGTGCGCAGGCTTTTGCCAAAGTGACTCAGCAAGGCAAGGCGCTGTTGGATCAGGGTATCTGGGTCATCATGTTCCCGGAAGGCACGCGCACCGAACGCGGCCAGCAGGGCGAATACAAACTGGGGGGTGCCCGCCTGGCCGTGCAGACCGGCGCACCGGTGATTCCGATTGCCATCGCGTCGGGCCGGTGCTGGCCATGCCGCGCCCTGGTCAAGCGCCCTGGCACGGTGGTGTATTCGATTGGCCACCCGATTCCCAGCCAGGGGCGTGAGCCGGATGAACTGATGCGCGAGGTCGAAGCCTGGATCGAAGCCGAAATGCGACGGCTCGACCCCGAGGCCTATCCAACCCCGGCTGCAAGCGCCTGAGGCAAGCCGATGCAACGGGCCCATCCGCCTGCCCCGTCGGCCAGCCTGCTGCGCCACCCCAAGGCCAACCGCGAGTGCCGCCTGGGCGATGTGGCGCTGTCTTACGAATTTCGTCGTGTGCGCCGCAAGACCATCGGGTTGTTGGTCAACACCCAAGGCCTGAGTGTGAGGGCACCGCTGTGGGCACCCGAAGCCGATGTGCTGCGCTTTCTGACCAGCAAGGCGCATTGGGTGCTGAGCAAACTGCAAGCGGCGCAGGCCCGGCCGCAGGCACCTGCAATGGTTTGGGCCCAGGGAGCCACGATCAACTTTCTGGGCCAGCCGCTGACGCTGCGGCTCGATCCGGCCCTCTCGCTCGGGGGCGCAGGTGCGGCCATCCACGGGGGTGCGCTGTGCGTGGCCCTGCCGGTCGATTGCGGGCCCGAGCGCTGTCGCGACACGGTACACGCCTGGTTGAGCGAGCAGGCACGCCAGCACCTGACCCAGCGTCTGGAGCATTTTGCGCCGCTGGTCGGGGTGCGCTGGACGCGTTTGCGGCTGTCCCGCGCCAACACCCGCTGGGGCAGCGCCCATGCCGACGGTACCATTCACCTCAACGGGCGGCTGATCCACCTCGCGCCCGCGCTGATCGATTACGTGGTGGTGCATGAGCTGTGCCATTTGCGCGAAATGAACCACGGTCCGGCCTTCTGGCGCTGGGTGCAGGCCGTGCTGCCCGACCAAGCCGAGCGTCGGCAGGCGCTGCGTCGGGTTTCATTATTGACGTTGACGTAAACGTCAATTCGCTGCAAGATCGGCGCTACACTGTACGCCCATGGCCACCGCTTCCCAGTACACCATCCGCGATCTTGCCAAAGAGTTCGACCTGACCACCCGCGCCATCCGTTTTTACGAAGACATGGGCCTGCTAGACCCCAAGCGCGAAGGGCCGGGCGGGCGCAACCGCATCTACACCGCACGCGACCGCACGCGCCTTAAGCTGACGCTGCGCGCCAAGCGCTTGGGCCTGAGCCTGACCGAAGCCAAAGACCTGATCGACATGTACGACAGCCCGCGCGACACCGGGCCGCAGTTGCGCAAATTCCTGCTGGTGCTGGCCGATCACAAGCGCCAGATCGAAGAGCAGTTGGCCGATCTGCAAGCCAATCTGGATGAACTCAAGTCGCACGAGAAAGAAGCCAAGGCCTTGCTGGCGAAGCTCGCTGCCTGATCTCGGACTGCCTTGGGAAGCAGGTGCCGCCATGCTGCTGGGTTATGGATAGACGACGTTTTGCGGTGAGTGGCCAGTCCGGCTTGGGAGTTGCCGGGTTTTATGGCGATAATTGACGTTTACGTAAACGTCAAACAAATTCGGAGACCACATGGCTGCTGTGTTTGAATCTGCCGCAGACCACCCTGACCTTTGGGCGCGGCTGGAAGCCAGTTTGGCCCGGCAGGGCATGATGCAGCCGTTGGGCGCTCGCTTGCTGGCGGTGGCTCCGGGCCGCGTGACGCTGACCCTGCCGTATTCAGACCGCGTCACCCAGCAACAGGGCGGCTTTCACGGCGGCGCGATCGGCGCACTGGCCGACATTGCCGGTGGCTATGCGGCCCTGACCGTCGCCCCCGAAGGCACGGAAGTCACGACAGTCGAGTACAAGATCAATTTTCTGGCCGCCTTTGAGCAGGGTGAACTGCAGGCCACGGGTCGTGTGGTGCGTACTGGCAAGCGCGTCATCGTGACCGTGGCCGAGGTGGTGCATGTGTCACCCGACGGCCAGCGCCGCGACTGTGCCATCATGCAGCAGACGATCGCGCCCGTGCCCAAGACCTATTGACCCGCCACCATTTTGCTGCCCCTCACAACCGGAGACCCCCTCATGAGCAACCTGCCCCAAATGCCCGGCCTCGACTTCATGCTGGGTGACGACATCAACGCCCTGCGCGATGCGGTGTGCGACTTTGCCCAGACCGAAATCGCGCCCCGCGCCGCCGAGATCGACCGCAGCGACCAGTTCCCGATGGACCTGTGGCGCAAGATGGGCGACCTGGGCGTGCTGGGCATCACCGTGGGTGAGGAATATGGCGGTGCCAACATGGGCTATCTGGCGCACATGATCGCGATGGAGGAGATTTCTCGCGCATCGGCCAGCGTGGGCCTGAGCTATGGGGCGCACTCCAACCTGTGCGTCAACCAGATCAAGCGCAACGGCAACGAGGCCCAGCGCCAGAAATACCTGCCCAAGCTGGTCAGCGGCGAGCACGTGGGCGCACTGGCCATGAGCGAGCCGGGTGCCGGATCGGACGTGATCAGCATGAAGCTGCGCGCCCAAGACAAGGGCGGCTACTACCTGCTCAACGGCAGCAAGATGTGGATCACCAACGGCCCGGACGCCGACACCATGGTGGTCTATGCCAAGACCGAGCCCGAGCTGGGTGCACGCGGCGTGACCGCCTTCATCGTCGAGAAGGGCATGAAGGGCTTTTCCACCGCGCAAAAGCTCGACAAGCTGGGCATGCGCGGCAGCCACACGGGCGAAATGGTGTTCCAGAACGTGGAGGTGCCCGCCGACCATATTCTGGGCGGCCTCAACCAGGGTGCCAAGGTGCTGATGAGCGGGCTGGACTACGAACGCGCCGTGCTGGCCGCCGGGCCGATCGGCATCATGCAGGCGGTGATGGACAACGTCATCCCCTACATCCACGACCGCAAGCAGTTTGGCCAGAGCATCGGCGAATTCCAACTGGTGCAGGGCAAAGTGGCCGACATGTACACCGTGCTGCAGGCTGGCCGCGCCTTCTGCTACCAGATCGGCAAGAACCTCGACCTGCTGGGTGCCCAGCACGTGCGTCAGGTGCGCAAGGACTGCGCCAGCGTCATCCTGTGGTGCGCCGAGCAGGCCACCCGCATGGCCGGTGACGGCATCCAACTGTTCGGCGGCAACGGCTACATCAACGAATACCCGCTGGGCCGCCTGTGGCGCGACGCCAAGCTGTACGAAATCGGCGCGGGCACCAGTGAAATCCGCCGCATGCTGATTGGCCGGGAACTGTTCTCGCAAACCATGTAAGGCCGCGCACCGACCGCCAGACAGGGACACCACATGAAATCCGCGCTACCCAAGCAATTGGATTCGGCATTGGCGCACGACATCGCCCGTGCCATGGTGGACGGCTTCAACCGTCACTACCGCTTGTTCCGTGCCGAGTCGGCGCGGTCCAAGCACCGTTTTGAAACCCAGGACTGGCACGCCCAACAGCGTGCCCAGCGCGAGCGCATCGAGTTTTACGACCTGCGTGTGCAGGAATGCGTCAAGCGGCTGGAGCTCGAATTCAAGGCCGGTCGGCAGCCCATGGACGTGTGGCAGCAGGTCAAGCTGTTTTACGTCGGCATGCTGGTGGATCACCGCCAGCCCGAACTGGCCGAGACGTTCTTCAATTCGGTCACCACCCAAATCCTGGATCGCTGCTACTTCCAGAACGACTTCATTTTCGTGCGGCCAGCCGTGAGCACCGAATACATCGAGCCGGAAGACCCCAGCCACACCACCTACCGCAGCTACTACCCGGAAAACCTGGCAGCTTTCAAGGCCGTGTTGCGGCGCATGATCGAGGACTTCGGCCTGCGCGTGGCTTTTGAAGACCTGGCCTGCGACGTGACCAGCATGCACGATGCCCTGCTGCCGCTGTTCGAGCACAGCAAGCTGCGCCCCAACTTCCAGATCCAGGTGCTGCACAGCCTGTTTTACCGCAACAAGGGCGCGTACGTGGTCGGCAAGCTGATCAACGGCAACCAGGAAGTGCCCTTTGCCCTGCCCATTTTGCACAACCACGAGGGGCAGGTGCGCATCGACGCCCTGCTGCACGGCGAAGACGACCTGCTGATGCTGTTTAGCTTTGCGCGAGCCTACTTCATGGTCGATATGGAAGTGCCCAGCGCCTATGTGCAGTTTCTGCGCAGCATGATGCCGCGCAAGCCGCGTACCGAGCTGTACAACGCGCTCGGGCTGGCCAAGCAGGGCAAGACGCTGTTCTACCGCGACTTCCTCTACCACATGCGGCACAGCACCGACCACTTCCGTATCGCGCCCGGCATCCGCGGCATGGTGATGCTGGTGTTCGACCTGCCCAGCTTTCCCTACGTGTTCAAGATCATCAAAGACCACTACCCGCCGCAAAAAAACACCACCCGCGAGCAAATACGCGGCAAGTACCAACTGGTCAAGCACCACGACCGGGTGGGCCGCATGGCCGACACGCTGGAGTTTTCCGGGGTCGGGTTTCCGCGGGCACGCTTTTCCGACGAGCTGATTGCCGAAATCCAGAAACACGCACCCAGCCAGATCGAGATCGGCGACCGCAACGGCGACGGCAGCATCGAGGTTTTCCTCAAGCATGTCTATATCGAGCGGCGCATGATTCCGCTCAACATCCACCTGCAGGAAGCGTTCGAGGTGCTGCGCAAGGTGCCCGACGACGCCAAGGCCCTCGATCAGATCGAAAAGGCCGTGATCGAATACGGCCATGCCATCAAGGAACTGGTGGCGGCCAATATTTTTCCGGGTGACATGCTGTGGAAGAACTTCGGCATCACCCGCCACGGCAAGGTGGTGTTCTACGATTACGACGAAATCGAATACATCACCGATTGCCGATTCCACTACGTGCCAGCACCGCGCAGCGCCGGGGACGACGCCTCTGCCGAGTCGGCCCAGCCAGCCCAGCCGTTGCAGACGATGGGTCCGCGCGATGTGTTCCCGGAAATGTTTGCACCCTGCCTGCTGGGCAACCACAAGGTGCGCGACCTGTTCATGAAGCACCACGCCGATTTGCTGGAAGTGCCCTTCTGGCAGGCGCACAAGGAGCGCATACAGGCGGGCTACGTACACGACGTGTTCCCCTATGAGCGCCAGCGGCGCTTCGTTCACCAACGGAGACTTCCATGAGCCTGAACCCCGATGCCATCGTCATCACCGGCGCTGCCCGCACCCCCATGGGCAGCTTCCAGGGCGACTTTTCTTCGCTCGCGGCCCACGACCTGGGCGCTGCCGCCATCCTAGCCGCCGTGCAACGCGCCGCTGTGGCAGCGGAACTCGTGACCGAAGTGATCCTCGGCAATTGCCTGATGGCGGGCCAGGGCCAGGCACCGGCGCGGCAGGCGGCGCTCAAAGCCGGTCTGCCGCCCAGCGCCGGTGCCGT
>DBAZ01000012.1:0-1174 GCA_002291945.1 Tepidimonas sp. UBA997 | reverse complement strand
GCGGCATGGAAAGCATGAGCAACGCCCCCTACCTGCTGCCCAAGGCGCGCGGTGGCTACCGCATCGGCCACGACCGCATCTTCGACCACATGATGCTCGACGGCCTGGAAGACGCCTACCAGCCCGGCCGCAGCATGGGCACCTTCGGCGAAGACTGCGCCGCCGCCTACCAGTTCAGCCGCCCACAGCAAGACGCCTTTGCCCAGGAAAGCGTGCGCCGTGCCCAGCGCGCCACCCAGGACGGCAGCTTTGCCGCCGAAATCACCCCCGTCACCGTGCAGGAGCGCAGCGGCGAGCGTGTGGTGGCTATCGACGAAGGCCCGGGCAAAATCAAGATCGACAAGATTCCGACGCTCAAGCCCGCGTTCAAGAAGGACGGCACCATCACCGCCGCCGCCAGTTCCAGCATCAACGACGGTGCCGCCGCCTTGGTGCTGATGAAAGCATCCACCGCCACCAAGCTGGGTAGCCAGCCGCTGGCACGCATGGTGGCGCACGCGACGCACGCCCAGGCACCAGAATGGTTCTCCACCGCGCCGGTCGGTGCCACCCAGAAGGTGCTGGCCAAGGCGGGCTGGAGTGTGGCCGACGTCGATCTGTGGGAAATCAACGAGGCCTTTGCCGTGGTGCCGATGGCGCTGATGCACGACCTCCACGTGCCGCACGACAGAGTGAACGTCAACGGCGGTGCCTGCGCACTGGGCCACCCGATTGGTGCCAGTGGTGCCCGCATCATGGTCACGCTGATCCATGCCTTGCAGGCGCGTGGCGGCAAGCGCGGTGTAGCCACGCTGTGCATCGGCGGCGGCGAAGCCACGGCGGTGGCGCTGGAGCTGGTGTGAAAGGCGTGCCATGCTGTTGAACGACGAGCAGTTGATGATCCGCGACGCGGTGCGCGCCTTTGCCCAGGAGCAGTTGTGGCCGAACGCCGCGCAGTGGGACAAGGCGCACCACTTCCCGAAAGATGCCCACAAAGGCTTGGCCGAACTCGGGTGCTACGGCATCTGCGTGCCCGAGACTTACGGCGGTGCCGGGCTGGACTACCTGACCCTGGCTCTGGTGCTGGAAGAAATCGCTGCCGGTGACGGCGGGGTGAGCACCAGCATCAGCGTCACCAACTGCCCGGTCAACGCCATCCTGATGCGCTACGGCACCGAGGCGCAGAAGCAGCGCT
>DBAZ01000024.1 GCA_002291945.1 Tepidimonas sp. UBA997 | reverse complement strand
TGGGCCTGGACATCGTGCAAAAGCGCATCACGCGCGACGAGGTCTATATTGCCGACGAGGCCTTCTTCACCGGTACCGCCGCCGAAGTGACCCCGATCCGCGAACTCGATCGCATCGAACTGGGCAAAGGCGATTACCTGGGCAGCCGCGGCCCGATCACCGAGCAAGTGCAGTCGGCTTTCTTTGACATCGTCAATGGCCGTAACCCCCGGTACGCCCACTGGCTGACCCAGGTGTGACCATGAACCCAGCCGTCGTTGAACTGGCCGCCCAAGATCTGAACAGCCATGGCGGGGTGCTCTGCCCCAGCCCGCTGGCCGACATGAAGCTCTGGAACAGCCACCCCAAGGTGTATCTGGATGTGGCCAAGACCGGGCAGGCCCGCTGCCCGTATTGCGGAACCGTCTATCGCCTCAAGGCAGGCGAAATCGTGGCGCACGGCCACTGAACCGGCTGGCGCATCCCGAGACTCAGAGGGTGCCAACCATGCACCGCCGGGGTGCTCAAGACACGATGTACGCCGCCGCCCCGGTGGACAGCAGCTTGCCGTGAGCGTCGTAGAAACCCATGCGGGTGGAGGCCACCCGCGAACCCAAGCGCAGGACTTCCGCCTTGAGTTCAAACCACTCACCGATGCCGGGCCGCAGGTAGTCCACCCGCAGATCGATGGTACCCAGTTTGGCAAAACGATGCAGGCGTTGTTCGGGTGCTTCGTCCATATGGCGTGCACCGATGGCTGCCATCACCGCCAACCCACCCATGGCATCCAGCCCGGCGCTGATCACGCCGCCGTGTATGCGGTTGTAGGCGTAGTGCCCGACCAGCTCGGGCCGCATGTCGATGCGGGCGGTCACGATCTCGGGCGTGATGGCGGTGATTTGCAGCCCCAGCACGGTATTGAAGGGGATTTTTTCCTCGAATATCTGCCGCACCCCCTCGATGAATGCGGACTCGAACGGGATGGATGCCTGGGGTGGGTGAACAATGGTCTTGCTCATAGCCGAGAGAAATCCGGTTGGCGCTTCTGCAGGAAAGCGGCAAACGCCTCCTTGGCGGCCGGCTCACGCAACATGCGGCCAAAAACCGCGCCCTCCTCCAGAATCACCCGCTGCACCTGGGCCTGCTGGCCTTGCTTCATCAGGCGCTTGGTTTGCACCAGCGAACTCAGCGGCTTGGCCGCCAGCTTGCGGGCCACCTGAGCCGCATAGGCATGGACCTCGGACGGTGGCAACACCTTGTTGACCAGCCCTACCTCCAGCGCCGCCTCGGCATAGAACGGTTCGCCCAGCAGCAGCGCTTCTGCCGCACGGTGGTAGCCGAACATCTGCGGGGCCAGCAGGCTCGACGCCCCTTCGGCACACAACCCCAGATTGACGAACGGCATCGAGAAGGCGGCGTTGTCACCGGCATACACCAAGTCGCAATGGAACAGCAGGGTGGTGCCAATGCCCACGGCCGGGCCACACACCGCTGCCAGCAGGGGTTTCGGGAAGCTGGCGATGTGGTGCAGGAAACGAAATACGGGCGCATCTTCACCTGCGGGAGGCTGATTCAGGAAATCGCCCAAGTCGTTACCGGCACTGAACACCGACTCGTCCCCTTGAATGACCACCACCCGCACGCGCTCGTCGGCCTGCGCCTGCTCCAGCGCATCGGCTAGGGTGGCGTACATGGCCGCGGTGATGGAATTCTTGCGTGCCAGACGATTGAACGTCAGCGTCATGATGCCGTCTTCGGTATGAAGCAAGATGTCGGACATGGGGTGAGTCTCCTTGGATGATCGAATGGCGCAAAAAAAAGTCTGGCGCGGGCTGGTCGCAACCAGCCCGGCGGTCGGGCGACAGCTCAGACGCGCTCGAAAATACCCGCTGCGCCTTGGCCCATGCCCACGCACATGGTCACCATGCCGTAGCGCCGATTGTGACGGCGCAGCGCATGCACCACGGTTGCGCTGCGGATGGCACCGGTGGCCCCGAGCGGGTGGCCCAGTGCAATCGCGCCACCAATGGGGTTGACCTTGGCCGGATCCAGCCCCAACTGGTTCATCACCGCCAGCGACTGGGCGGCAAAGGCTTCGTTGAGCTCGATCCAGTCGAGGTCGTTCTGCGACAGACCACCGGCCTTGAGCGCCGCCGGAATCGCCTCGATCGGCCCGATGCCCATGATGTGGGGCGGCACCCCGCGCGAAGCGTAGCTGACGAAACGGGCCAGCGGCGTGAGGCCGAAACGCTGCACCGCAGCCTCGCTCGCCAGCACCAACGCACCCGCACCGTCGGACGTTTGCGAACTGTTGCCCGCCGTGACCGAGCCGAGGCCCGTCGGCGTCAGGTCGGCGCGGCGCGGGATGGCGAATGCAGGCTTGAGTTTGCCCAAGCCTTCCAGCGAGGTATCGGGCCGGGCGCCTTCGTCTTGCTTGACCGTGCGCGTCGAATACCGCACCTCACCGCTGGCCAAGTCGAGTTCGCGCTGCGTCACCTCGACCGGCGTGATTTCGTCGGTGAATTCGCCCGCCTGCTGCGCCTCGATGGCCCGCTGGTGCGACTGCAGCGCAAAGGCATCCTGCGCCTCGCGCGTGACCTGCCACTGCTGGGCCACCTTCTCGGCGGTCAGGCCCATGCCGTAGGCGATACCGTAGTCATCGACGTTGTCGGTGTTGACGAACGCCGTGGGCGACAGGCTGGGCGAGTTGCCCATCATGGGCACCATGCTCATGCTCTCCACCCCGGCGGCGATCATGACGTCGGATTCCCCCACGCGGATGCGGTCGGCCGCCATCTGCACCGCGCTCAGGCCCGAGGCGCAGAAGCGGTTGACGGTGATGCCGCCCACGCTCTTGGGCAAGCCCGCGAGCACCGCACCCACACGCGCCACGTTCAGGCCCTGCTGGGCTTCGGGAATGGCGCAGCCGCAGATCACGTCTTCGATGGTGGCTGGGTCCAGGCTGGGCACTTGGGCCAGCGCCGCACGCAGCACGTGTGCCAGCAAGTCGTCTGGCCGGGTGTGTTTGAAATAGCCTTTGTGCGACTTCCCGATGGGGGTGCGGGTGGCCGCGACGATGTAGGCGTCTTGAACGGGTTTCATGTTGAGCCTTGCAAAAAATGACTCGGAAAAAGAACCTTCGTGTTTGAGCAGGCAGCGCAGTGGCCAGATCAGTTACGAAGGGGTTTGCCGGTGGACAGCATGCCCAAGATGCGAGCTTGCGTCTTGGGGTTGACGATCAGGCTGCAGAAGGCCTGGCGCTCCAGCTTCATCAGGTACTCCTCGCTGACCAGCGTACCAGCCTCGACGTCGCCGCCCGTGAGCACGTTGGCAATCAGGCTGGCGATGTGGAAGTCGTGCTGGCTGATGTAGCCGCCGTCGCGCATATTCACCAGCGAACCCAGCACGGTGGCCTTGGCCGAACGCCCGCCGACCGCGAACAGGCGCTTGAGCGGCGCACGATAGCCCCCGTTGAACAGGGACTTCGCCTGCGCAATCGCCACGTAGAGCAGCTCGTCCTTGTGCGGCACCACGATGTCGCTCTCCAGCAGGTAGCCGATCTTGCGGCTTTCCAGCGCACTGGTGCCGACGGTGGCCATGGCAGCGGCCTTGAAGCCTTCGGTGAGGAAGGGCAGCAGGTCGGTGCCGGTGGAGGCCTTGGCGTTTTCGGCGGCGCGGCGGGCGATGTAGGTCAGACCACCGGCACCGGGTATCAGGCCGACCCCGACCTCGACTAAGCCGATGTAGCTTTCCATGTGGGCCACACGCTTGGCACAATGCACCGCCAGTTCGCAGCCGCCACCCAGCGCCATGCCACGAATGGCCGCCACGGTGGGCACCTGGGCGTAACGCAGCTTGAGCATCACGCGCTGCAGTTCGGCTTCCACGTCTTCAATCGCCGACACACCCGCAGCAAGGAAGGCGGGCATGACGGCCTGCAGGTCGGCCCCGACGCTGAAAGGCTCGTCGCCCGACCACACCACCAGGCCTTGATACGCGGCCTCGGCCATATCGACCGCACGGCTCAGGCCTTCGGTCACGCCGGGGCCGATCGCATGCATCTTGCTCTTGATGCTGGCAATCAGCACCTCGTCGTCGAGCGTCCAGAGGCGGATGTCGGCGTCTTCGTGGAGGGTCTTGCCCGCCGTCTGGAACACCGGCGCGTTCTCGCCCAGCAGTTGCTCACGGAACAGTTGGCGCTGGTACACCGGCAGTTCCCGCTTGGGCTGGAACTGGCCGCTGCTCGGGTTCCACGAGCCTTCGGGCTGATGCACCCCGCCGCGCTCGGCCACCGGGCCCTTAAATACCCAGTCGGGCAGGGGCGCATTGCACAGGGCCTTGCCCGCAGCAATGTCTGCCTGGATCATCTGAGCCACGTCGAGCCAGCCGGCTTCCTGCCACAGCTCGAAGGGGCCTTGCTGCATACCAAAGCCCCAGCGCATGGCCTGATCGACGTCGCGTGCGGTCTCGGCAATCGTGGCCAGGTGCAGCGCAGCGTAGTGAAAGCCGTTGCGCAGGATGGCCCACAGGAACTGGCCCTGCGGCCCTTCGCTGTTGCGCAACAGTTGCAGGCGTTCGGCGGCCGGTTTTTTGAGCATGCGGCCATAGACCTCGTCGGCCTTCTGGCCCTTGCCGTCACCGGCGGGCACGTAGTCCTTGCTCTCCAACTCGAAGCGCATGATGTCGCGCCCCACCTTCTTGAAGAAACCGGCCTTGGTCTTCTGGCCCAGGTTGCCCAGCTCCAGCAGCACCTTGAGCACTTGCGGGGTGGCGAAACTGGCGTAGAACGGGTCGTACTGGGCGGCCCCTTTGGTGGCGTCAGGGCTGAGGGTGTCCTGCAGCGTTTTGATGACATGCGCCATGGTGTCCAGGCCCACCACGTCGGCGGTGCGGAAGGTGCCGCTGCTGGCACGGCCCAGGCGCTTGCCGGTCAGGTCATCGACCACGTCGAAGGTCAGGCCAAAGCGCTCGGCCTCTTTCATGGTTGACAGCATGCCCGCCACACCGATGCGGTTGGCCACGAAGTTGGGCGTGTCCTTGGCGCGTACCACGCTCTTGCCCAGGCCAGTGGTCACAAACGCTTCGAGCCAATCGAGCACGTGTGGCTGGGTGGTCGGGGTGGCAATCAGTTCCACCAGCGGCATGTAACGCGGCGGGTTGAAGAAGTGGATGCCGCAAAAGCGCGGCCGCAGCGCTTCGGGCAGCGCCTCGGCCAGCGCCCCGATGGAGAGGCCGGACGTGTTGGAGGCCAGCAGGGCATCTGGTGCCACGAACGGCGCGATCTTGGCGTAGAGGTCGCGCTTCCAGTCCATGCGCTCGGCAATCGCTTCGATGATCAGGTCGCACCCACGCAACAACTCCAGGTGATCTTCGTAGTTGGCGGGCTGGATCAGGTCGGCGTCGGCGGCCACACCCAGCGGGCTGGGCTTGAGCTTCTTGAGGTTGGCCACCGCGCGGGTGACGATGCCGTTCTTGTCGGCCGATTTCGTGTCAGGCAGATCGAAGAGGATGACGGGCACCTGGCAGTTGACGAGGTGCGCCGCGATCTGCGCCCCCATCACCCCGGCACCCAGCACGGCAACTTGTTTCACAGCGAAACGATTCATGGTGTGTCCTTGGGTAGTCGTGAGGCGTGCCACTTACTGCACACGCACCCAGGTTTGCGTCCGGCCGATGGGGCCAATCGCCCCTCGTACTTCCATGCGCTGGCCGCCGTCGATCGGGGTCAGTCGCAGGCTGTAGGTGCGGCCATTTTCCGGGTCCAGAATGCGACCGCCCACCCACACCGCACGACCATCGTCCTGCCGTGCGCCACGTATGATTTCCAGACCGATCATGGGCTGATCCTTGCGGTCATCGGTGCAGGCGGTGCAACGCGCGTTCTGGTCGGCCCCTTCGCGCAACAACTGGGTGATGCGACCCGTCAGCACCCCTTGCGCTTCGGTGATCACGATCGCCGAGCGGGGTTGCTGGGTTTTGTCGTCGATGCTGTGCCAGGTGCCGATGGGCGTCATGTTGGCCCAGGCCGCCGCAGACAGCAGGCCAGCGGCCAGCGCCAGGCTGGTCTTGAATGCAAACGCGGTGTTCATCAGGGTCTCCTCGTGGGTGTTCAGGCCAAGGCGGCTTCGGTGTCCATCAGGGCCAGGCTGCCGGTACGGGCGGTGCGCATGAGCGCAGCGGTTTCGGGCAACAGCTTGGCGAAGTAAAAGCGTGCCGTCTGCAGTTTAGCGGTGTAGAAGGGGTCGGTGCTGCCCGCCGCCATCTGCTTGAGCGCCACGCTGGCCATGCGGGCAAAGAAGTAGCCGAACACCAGGTGCCCGGCCACACGCAGATAGTCCACCGCAGCGGCGCCCACTTCGTCGGGGTTCTGCAAGCCCTTGAAGCCGATTTCGGTGGTGAACTTGGTCATCTGCTCGCCCAGTTGCGCAAGCGGGTTGATGAACTCGGCCATCTTTTCGTTGACGCCTTCTTCGGCCACCAGAGCGCCCACCAGTTTGGCAAACTTCTTGAGCGTGGCACCGTTGTTGGCCAACACCTTGCGGCCCAGCAAGTCCAGCGACTGGATGGTGTTGGTGCCTTCGTAGATCATGTTGATGCGGGCATCGCGCACATGCTGCTCCATGCCCCATTCCTTGATGTAGCCATGTCCGCCCAAGACTTGCTGGCACATCGTGGTGGCTTGCCAGCCGTTGTCGGTCAGGAAGGCTTTGGCGATGGGCGTGAGCAGGGCCAGCAGATCGGCGCTGTCCTTGCGGACTTTCTCGTCGGAGTGGTGCAGTTCTTTGTCGAGCAGCAGGGCGCAGAAGCTCAGCAGGGCACGACCCCCCTCGGCATACGCTTTGGCGGTGAGCAGCATCTTGCGCACATCGGGGTGGACGATGATCGGGTCGGCGGGTTTGTCCTTGGCTTTGGTGCCGCTGAGGCTGCGCATCTGGATGCGATCCTTGGCGTAGGCCAGCGCATTCTGGAAGGCCACCTCGGTCAGGCCGACCGACTGGTTGCCCACACCCAGGCGGGCCGCATTCATCATCACGAACATGGCTTGCAACCCCTTGTTGGGCTGGCCGACCAAGGTGCCCACGGCACCATCCAGAATCATTTGGGCGGTGGCGTTGCCATGGATGCCCATTTTGTGCTCCAGGCCGCCGCAGTAGATGCCGTTGCGTGCGCCCAGCGAGCCATCGGCCTTGACGTGGTACTTGGGCACCAGGAACAGGCTGATGCCTTTGCTGCCCTGGGGTGCATCGGGCAGGCGGGCCAGCACTAGGTGGATGATGTTGTCGGCCAGATCGTGCTCGCCCGCACTGATGAAGATTTTCTGGCCCGTGATGCGGTACGTGCCATCGGCCTGCGGTTCGGCTTTGGTGCGCAGCAGGCCCAGGTCGGTGCCGCAATGCGGTTCGGTCAGGCACATGGTGCCCGTCCATTCGCCGCTGGTGAGTTTGGGCAGGTAGATGGCTTTCTGTTCGGCTGAACCATGCGCGTGCAGGCATTCGTAGGCACCGTGGCTCAGGCCGGGGTACATCGCCCAAGCCTGGTTGGCGCTGTTGAGCATTTCATAAAACGCCTGGTTCACCACGAAGGGCAGCCCTTGACCGCCGAATCCCGGGTCACAGCTCAGCGCAGGCCAGCCGCCTGCGACATACTGCTGGTAGGCTTCCCTGAAGCCCTTGGGAGCCTGGACTTCGTGGGTGGCTTTGTCGAGTGTGCAGCCCTCTTGATCACCGCTGATGTTGATCGGGAAAGCCACTTGTGCAGCAAATTTGCCGCCCTCTTCCAGCACCGCATTGATGGTGTCGGCATCAACCTCGGCATGCGGCGGACAGGCCTTGAGTTCTTCCGTCACCTGAAAAACCTCGTGCAGCACAAATTGCATGTCACGCAGGGGGGGGGTGTAACTGGGCATGGAGTCTCCTTGAGGAAAGATGGCTGAGAAAAGGACTTTAGGGGATATGGCGTGACAGGATGTTGTCAAATCCTTGTCGCGCACGTTGCAACCCGTTGGGGTTGCGCAAAAAACGGGCTTCGTAGTGCAGGGCCAGAATCAGGCCATGGATTTCGAAGGCGATTTGGCGCGGGTCGGCCCCCGCTTGCAGGTGGCCTTCTTGCACGGCCAGTTCCACGGCACGGTAGATGGCAGATTGCCAGGTATTGACGGTTTGCACGAGCGCATCGCGCACCGGGCCAGGCCGGTCATCGAACTCGACCGCCCCACTGATGTAGATGCAGCCGGAATCGATTTCGGCCGAGGTCTGGCGCATCCAGTTGTCGAACAGCTCGCGCAAGCGGGGCAAGCCACGGGGCAACTTGAGCGCCGGAAAAAACACGTCCTGCTCAAACCGCTCGTGGTATTCACGCACCACCGAAATCTGCAGTTCCTCACGCGAGCCAAAATGGGCAAACACACCCGACTTGCTCATCTGCATGACTTCGGCAATCGCGCCGATGCTCAAGCCTTCCAGCCCGACCTGCGCGGCCAGCGCCAGCGCAGCATCCACAATGGCCGCCTTGGTCTGCTGACCTTTGTGGGCACCCCGCAGCGTGGCAGGGGATCGGGGCAAACGGGGTGGGGCGACGACGGTCATGAGAAAATAAAACGAACGGTCGTGCTATTTTAGGGTTGAAATCGGATTCGTCAACTCCCATACAAGCCGATTTCACGCTAGGGTTTACCCGGATGCGGAGCATATGACTCAACACCGCCACCCGCGCCACCCAAGCCACAGGCCGGGGCGGGGGCTACGCCTTACATCAGTGCGAGCGGATCATGGTGCCACACGCCTGATCGCTCAAAATGTCCAGCAGCATGGCGTGCGCCACACGGCCATCGATGATATGCACCGCCTGCACCCCACTGCGAGCGGCATCGAGCGCCCCGGCGATCTTGGGTATCATGCCGCCACTGATGGTGCCATCGCTCACCAGCTCGTCGATCTGCTGCATGGACAGCGCGGGCAGCAACTGGCCCTGCTTGTCGAGCACGCCAGGTATGTTGGTGAGCATGAGCAGCTTTTGCGCCTGCAACACGGTGGCCAGCTTGGCCGCGACCACGTCGGCGTTGATGTTGTAGCTTTCGTTGTGTTCGCCAAAACCGATCGGGCTGACCACCGGAATGAACTGGTCGTCCTGCAGCGCCCGGATGATGCTGGGGTCGATCTCCACGATGTCGCCCACCTGCCCCACGTCATGC
Organism: Tepidimonas sp. UBA997; assembly: GCA_002291945.1. Taxonomy (GTDB): domain Bacteria; phylum Pseudomonadota; class Gammaproteobacteria; order Burkholderiales; family Burkholderiaceae_C; genus UBA997. Next base: position 49,749 of record DBAZ01000024.1, on the reverse strand, counting down.
TCCAGGCTGGGGTCGGCCTGATCGACCAGGCGCAGCTTGCGTGCGCGGATCATGGCACCGTCGCGGCCCGTCAGGCCCACCGCCTTGCCACCCGCACGGTTGATGAGGCCCACAATCTCCTGCTGCACTTGGCCTGCCAGCACCCATTGCACGACTTGCATGGTTTCGGCGTCGGTCACGCGCATACCCTGAATGAACTGCCCCTGCTTGCCTAGCCGCTTGAGCAAGCCCTCGATTTGCGGGCCGCCCCCGTGTACCACCACCGGCTTGATGCCGACTAGCTTGAGCAGCACCACGTCTTGGGCGAACGCCGCCTGCAACTCCGGGTCGGTCATGGCGTTGCCCCCGTACTTGATGACCATGGTCTTGCCCTGGTACTGGCGGATGTAGGGCAGCGCCTGGGCCAGGATGTGGGCACGGTCGCGGGACGGAATGTGGGCGGTTGCGCCTGGGGGGGTCGAGTTCATGGGCGTGGCAGGTTTTTTTAGCATTGTGCCGCAATCTGGGCCGTGCTTGGTCGTGCTCGGGGCAGTTTCTGGTCGTCTGTCGTGCTGTTGGGGTCTTGCGCTGTTGGGCTGTTGGGCTGCGCATGGATGGCCAAGACTGTGCATTGCCAAGCACCCACAAAAGAGGTAAAAACCCGGGATGGATACACCCACCCTGCAGGAAATCGAACTCAAGCTGGTCGTCCTTGGCCTGACGGGCGAAGCCGCCTTGCACAAGCTGCGCCGCAGCCCCAGCCTGGCACGCCGCCAACCCCTCCAGCAGTGGCTGGACAACCGCTATTTCGACACCCCCGACGGGCTGTTGCAGCAACACCGCTGTGCGCTGCGGCTGCGCCAGACCCGCTCCAGCGCTGCGCCCAGCGCGGCTGGCGACTGGGTACAGACCTTCAAGACCGCTGGGCACAACCAAGGGGGCCTGAGCCAGCGCGGCGAATGGGAAACCGCGCTGGGCACCGCCAGCCTGGACCGCGCGGCCCTGCAGGGCACGGCTTGGGATGCCCTCGACCCCGCCGACCAGTGGTTTGCCCGGCTGCAGTTGCGCTTCCAGACGCGCTGCCTGCGCACCACCTGGCAAGTGCGGCGGCGCGACGGCACGCACATCGAGGTGGCGCTCGACGCTGGCCACGTGCTGGCCCAGGGGCAAGAGGCGGATTTCGTCGAATTGGAACTGGAACTGCGGCAAGGCCCAGCGCAAGCCCTGTTCGAACTCGCCGCCGAACTCGCCGCTCGCCTGCCCTGCCTGCCCAGCAACCGCAGCAAGGCCGAACGGGGGCAGGCCTTGTGGGCAGATCGGCTGTACGAGCCCGTCAAAGCCAGCAAGCCCCTGCCCCAGCCCGGCCAGCCCTTGGCACTGCTGGCGACTCGTGCCATCGCCGACATGCTCGATCAGTTCTTGCGCAACCTCGACAACCTGATGCACCACGACGCCCCCGAGCTGATCCACCAGGCGCGTGTGGGCTGGCGGCGCTGGCGCAGTCTGCAGCAATTGCTGCGCCCCTGGTGGCCCGCCTTGCCCGATCTGGCACCGCTGCGCCCGCTGCTCGACGCCCTCGGGCAGCAACGCAATCTGGATGTGGCGTGCACGCAAACCCTGCCAGCGTGGGCCGCCTCTTGGTCGGGCGATGCCAGCGCCTGGCACGACAGCCTGGAGCGGCTGCAAAACGAACAGGCACGACACCGCCACCACCTGCGCGCCTGCCTGGCGCAACCCGCCACCGGCTTGCTCATGCTCGAACTGGCGCACCAGCTCTGGACGCTGAACCAGCAGCCGCCGCTGGTCAAAAAGCGGGAGGCCGTGCAACGGCTGGCGCGCTGGCACCGGCGCCTGCATCGCTTGCTGCACAACGACGGGCAGGTGCTCGCCGACGTCGCCAGTCTGCACCAAGCCCGCCTTCTGGCCAAGCGACTGCGCTACGGCAGCGAAGCCCTGGCCGACGCGCTGTCAGCGAAAAAACAGCGCCGCTTGAGCCTGTGGCTGGGCGAAGCGCAGGCCTGGCAGACCCGCATCGGGGAGGCACGCGATGCCTGGCAGGCGGGGCAGTGCCTGCAAGCCCTCGGGGCCGCGGACGCAGTGGTCTATTTCTTCAAGGGCATAGGGGCTGCCATGGACCGGTCCGCCCAAGAAAGGGCCATGCAGTCACCCTGACGCAGGGCATCGACCGCACGCTCAGCTTGTGTGCAAGCTAGACTCGCATCAGGGTGCGTGTGCTCTGGGGGGCTCGGGCGTGTGCAGGTTGGGCCTACCACCGATTCGCCTGGACCGGTGTTGCCCTTGAACTCTGAGCGCGGAAACCCACACCCGCCCTGCTGCGCGGTTGATTTCTGCTAGGGTAGTGCACCTATGCTGCTTTCGCTCGACTTCCTCGCCATACCCCTGCTGGTGGCAGCCGGGCTGGTGTTCATCAGCCTGCTGGCTGGCATGTTCTCAACCCGGCTCGGCTTCTCTTTCCTGCTGGTGTTTCTGGTCGCAGGCATGCTGCTGGGCGAAGACGGCCCGGGCGGCGTGGTGTTTGAAGACTTCAAGCTGGCCTTCTGGGTGGGTAACGTGGCACTGGCGGTCATTTTGCTGGACGGGGGCTTGCGCACCCACCACAGCACCTTCCGTACCGGGTTGAAACCCTCCATCCTGCTGGCCACTTTGGGGGTGGTGGTGTCGGCGGCCATCACGGGTGTGGCAGCCCATTTTCTGCTCGGCCTGAGTTGGCCGCTGGCCATGCTGCTGGGGGCGATTGTGGGCTCGACCGACGCGGCGGCCGTGTTTTCCCTGCTCAAATCGTCTGGGGTCAGGCTCAACGAGCGGGTGGCTGCCACGCTGGAAATCGAATCCGGGCTGAACGACCCTATGGCGGTCTATCTGACCCTGGCGTTGATAGGCTGGGTGCTGATGTCGTCCCAAGGCATGGGCGCCGACATGCCCTGGTGGTCGCCGTTCTGGAGCCTGCTGCTGCAATTTGGCTGGGGCACACTGATCGGCGTGGGGGCAGGCTGGGGGTTTGGCCTGTTTCTGCGCCGCCTGACGCTCTGGGCCCGCCCCAGCGGCGGGGTGCGGGCGCTGTTGCTCGCATCGGCCGGGCTGAGCGTGTTTGCCCTCGCCACCTGGGTGGGCGGCTCCGGGTTTCTGGCGATTTATGTCTTTGGGGTGGTGGTGGCTTACAAGGCACCACAAAGCATCCAGCCGTCCCTGTCGGCCATGGACGGCTTTGCCTGGCTGTCGCAGGCCGCCATGTTCCTGATGCTGGGCTTGCTGGTGACGCCGACCGAAGCCCTGCACACCTTCTGGCCCGCGCTGGGCGTAGCCGCTGCCCTGATGCTGGTGGCCCGTCCCCTCTCGGTCTGGCTCTGCCTCAAGCCGATGCGCTTCACCAACCATGAAATGGCTTTCATATCCTGGGTCGGTCTGCGCGGGGCAGTGCCGATCGTGCTGGCTGTGTTCCCGGTCATGGCCGGTATCGAAGGCGCCCAGCTCTACACCAATGTGGCCTTGATCGTGGTGCTAGCCTCACTGATACTGCAGGGGGCAACCATTCCCTTGGTGGCCCGACGATCCGGGGTGGCCCTGCCCGACATGGACGACACCCAGCGGGTGCGCGAGGTCTTTGGCGATTTCGAGGTGCCCGCCAACACGCGCATGGCCGATCTGTGTGGCTTTTATGGCTGGCCTGCCGTCGAGGCCGAACACCAGACCGCAGCCGAGTGGTTGGCCGATGCCTTGGCCCGCCCCCCGGTGACAGGCGACCACGCCACCCTGGGGCAAGCCGAGCTGAGCGTGCGTGCCATGGAAGACGGTGCGATCGTCCGCGTCGGCATACGCCTGCTCGACAGCCATGCGACCCCGCAGGCGTGATGAACCCGCGCCACCTGACCGCAGGGGATCGCGTAGGATCGGCTGGAACTGGATGCGCCGCACTCAAGCGCGGGACCACGCCCCCTCCAACGCCTTGGCCAGCAAGGGCGCCATGGGGATGACGCTGGTCGGGTGGGGAATGCAGTCGGTGCTCCAGACCTGGCCGACACCAGCCCGCCGCAATACCTCGATGGCGTCTCCGGCAAACAGGGCATGCGTGACGGCCACGTCCACCGAAGCGGCACCGGCTTGCAGCAGCAACTGCGCCGCCAGCGCCACGGTGTGGCCGGTGCTCGCCACATCGTCGAGGATCACCACCGCCCGCCCCTGCCAGGCCACGGGCGGGAGTTCGATCTGGACCTGCTTGTCGCCATGCCGCACCTTGCGGCATACGGCGCTGTCGCTGCCATGACGCGCCGCCGCTTGAGCCACCCACTGCGCGGCTTCTTCGTCCGGCCCGAGCAACAGTGCGCCGGGTCGCTCCTGTGCCACCCAGTCGGCCAGTGTGGGCGCAGCGCTGATCACGACCGGGGCCTTGACCGGCACCGCCTCGGCCAGGGTCGCGACCCGGTGCAGATGCGGATCGACCGTGACCATGGCGTCGAAAAGATCGGCCAAAAACCGCCCCACCACGCGCTGGCTCACCACCTCGCCGGGTTGAAAGGCGATGTCCTGACGCATGTAACCCAGGTAGGGGCAGACCAGCGTCAGGTGCTTGGCCCCCAGTTCACGCGCGGCCCGGGCGACCAGCAGGATTTCCACCAGCTTTTCATTGGGCTGATGCAAGCCGCGAAAAACAATCACCCGGTCGGGCAAGGGCAGCGGCAAACGCAGCTTGAACTCGCCATCGGGGAAGCGGTGCCGCTGCACCAGACGACAGGGCCACCCGCCCGCCGTGGCAAGTCGCCGGGCGGGATCGGCTTCGTCATCGAAGGCCAGCAAAACCCCCTCCAGCATACTCAGAACTCCACAAAGACACTGGGCACCTGGCCCGCCTCACCGACCCGTATCGCTGTATCCCGGCCGCTGGCCTGACGGGCGAAATCCAGATCGGCAGGGAAGGAAGCATGCACCCGGTACAGCACCTCGCCCGCCTTGACGGACTCACCCAACTTGCGCAGCAAGTCCACGCCCGCCCCTTGGACCTTGGGGGCACCAGCCAACTGCGCAATCCGGGCGATCTGGAAATTGTCGATGCCAGTCACCACCCCGTCGCGCTCTGCTGTCACGTCGAAGGTCAGGGCACCGAGTTCCGGCCGCTCCGGGTCGAACGGTTTGGCCCCCTGCGCCTGCATGATGTCGCGCATTTTTTCCAGTGCGCGACCGGAATCCAGAATGTCGCGCGCAATCGCATAGCCGTCACCGCCACGGATGTCGGGGTCGCATTCGAGCAGGCGACCGGCCAGACGCAGCGACTTCTGACGCAGGTCTTGTGGTGCCAGCGGATGATTCTGGAGCACCCGCATCACGTCCCGGGCCTCCAGCACCGGACCGATGCCGCGCCCGATCGGCTGGCGACCGTCGGTGATCACCACGTCCAGCGACAGGCCCAGGCGTTGCGCCACGTACTCGAACAGGCGCCGCAGTTTCTGGGCTTCCGGCATGGAACGTACCTTGGCCGACGGCCCGATAGGAATGTCCAACACCAGGTGGCTGGAACCCGCAGCCACTTTCTTGCTCAGGATGGATGCGACCATCTGCCCCGGGGAGTCGAGCGACAGGGGGCGTTCGACCGAAATCAGCACGTCGTCGGCTGGCGACAAGTCGGCGGTACCGCCCCAGGCGAGGCAGGCCCGGTGGTCACGGACGATGTCGCACAACCGCTCGAATGGCAACTCCACATTGGCCAGCACCTCCATGGTGTCGGCCGTGCCGGCTGGCGAGGTAATGGCCCGGGACGAGGTTTTGGGGCAAACCATGCCATGGGCCGCCACGATGGGCACCACCAGCATGGTGGTCCGGTTGCCCGGTATGCCCCCGATGCAGTGCTTGTCGATCACCAGTCGCTCGTGCCAGTCCAGTCGGCGGCCACTGGCGATCATCGCCTCGGTCAGGAAGAACACCTCCTCGCGGTCCAGCTCGCCACGGTTGGTGGCAACGACAAAGGCCGACAGTTCGATCTTCGAGTAGCGGTGACCCGCAATGTCGCGCACGATGGCCAAAAAGTCTGCGCGCCCCAGTCGCTCGCCATTGATTTTGCGGTGCAAGGCGGCGATCGAGACCGGCGGTTCGGCCTGGGAAATCGTGGCCGGATACCCTGGATCGACCCCGATCTGGGCAAACGCATCGATCGACAGACCCAACTCGTGACACTGCACGATGCGTGGGTCTGAAGTGACATTCAGGGTGGCCAAAATCCGCTTGCCGTTGGCGCGCACTTCGACCTTGGACAGCGCCTGAAAACCCTCGGCCCGGTACACGTCGCAGTCCCGGTGTAGATAGGCCACGTTTTCCTTGTAGGTGTCGATGGCGACCCGGCGCAAGGTCAACTCGCCGAGTGGGCGTAGCGGCTTGGCGGCCCCCTCGGTGCTGGGTGTGATCACTGGATTCATGGACTGTCTTGTGCTTGAAACTGATCGACAATCACCGATCAGCCCGGCTCGGGAGGCCCTTGGTACAGCCTGGGCACATCCATCAGCCGCTCGCCCAGCACGGCCATGGCGGCATCGCGCCCCCATTTGAGCGGGCCAGCGGCATGAAAGATGGTGCCATTGCGTTGCGACCGGGCCTGCACCCAGCCACAGCGTTTCCAGCGCAGGCGAGCCCAGCGATCCAGCAGTGCAGGCCAGCCGCCGGACAAGGCGGCGTCCTGCTCGAGCAAGCGGCCCAGCGTCCAGGCATCCTCCAGGGCCATGGCGGCACCTTGGGCCAGATAGGGCCGCATCGGGTGGCCGGCGTCGCCCATCAGGGCCACCGGGCCGCGCACCAGGTCGCCGGGCTTGCGTACCGGGGGTCGGCCAAACAGGGGCCAGAGCCGCCATTGCGCTACCGCCTCCAGCACACGGTGCAGGTCGCGGGCAATCGGGCCGAGCCGCTGTTTGAGGGCATCGGCAGCGGCCACATGATCCCAGCCGACCGCCTCGGCGGGTACGTCACCATGCACCACCACGACCACGTTGAGCCAGTCGCCCGCACACACCGGGTAATGCACCGCATGCATGTCGTGGCCCAGCCAGGCCACGACTTCGGATCGGCGCAAATCCGACGGCAAGGCCGACATGCGCACCATGCCCCGGTACGCCAGATGGCCGCTGAACGCCGCCTCCGGTTGCTCCCAGAGCGTGCGGTGCACCCGACTCCAGACCCCGTCGCAAGCCACCAGCGCCTGGGCTTGCCACTGGGTACCGGACCGGGTGCCAGACTGCGTACCTACTCGCACACCCCGATCCGACAGTTCCACATGGGTGAGCACCTGCCGCAAATGGCCATCGATGCCCTGCGCCCTGACTTGTGCCAGCAGCAGTTGGTGCAGATCGGCCCGGTGGATGGTGGCGTAGGGAGTGCGGTAACGTTGCAGGGCCCGTTCACCGAGGCGCAAACGGCCTTTTTCGCTGCCCGAGCGGGCATCGCGTGCCAGCAGCAGCAGCGGAAAAGCCGCCACCTGGTGCAGGGCTTCTTGCAGGCCCCAGTCGTACAGCACCCGCACCGCGTTCGGGCCCAGTTGGATGCCGGCACCCACCTCGGAAAACGCCTCCGCCTGTTCCAGCAGGCCGATCGAGGCCTGTGGCAACTGCCGCCCCAGCACCATGGCGGCGGCCAGACCGGCAATGCCCGCACCTGCCACCAGCACATCGGCCTCGACCTGCGGGCCAAACGGATCTGCCACCATGATTAGCGCAGCCCCCAGCCCGAGTCGCGCAGCGTCAGCAGGGCGCTCTCACCCACGCCCGCCCCGAAGCGGCGTGCCAGCCGCATGGCCACGTTTTCGCGCTGGGTGTAGTCGATGATGGTTTCTGCCTGGATCACCTCGCGCGCCACCCGGTCCAGGCTGGCCAGATCGTCTGCCAGGCCCAGATCAACCGCCCGCTGGCCGCTCCAGATCAGGCCGCTGAATACCTCGGGCGACTCCTGCAAGCGATCGCCACGCCCCTTGCGCACCACGTCGATGAACTGCTGGTGGATGTCGTCGAGCAGCATTTGGGTGTGCCGCTGCTGCGCTTCGGAGGGCGGGCTGAAAGGGTCCATGAAGCCCTTGTTTTCACCGGCCATCATGAGGCGCCGCTCGATGCCGAGTTTGTGCATCAGCTCGGTAAAACCAAAACCGTCCATCAGCACGCCTATGCTGCCCACGATGCTGGCCCGATCGACGTAAATGTTCTGGGTTGCCGACGCAATGTAGTAAGCCGCCGAAGCAGCCACTTCTTCCACCACGGCATGGATGGGTTTGTCGTGCAGGGCGCGCAAGCGGTGGATTTCATCGGCCACGATACCGGCTTGCACGGGGCTGCCCCCAGGCGAATTGATGAGCAGCACGATGCCCTTGGCCGCCGGATCTTCGAAGGCGGCTCGCAAAGCGAGCACGATGGCATGGGCGCTGGATTCGGTATCGGCGGCAATCGGCCCCTTGATCTCGATCAACGCCGTATGCGGCTGCACGACCACCGTGCGCGGCGTCACGTCCTGGTAAAAGAGCCAGATCAACACCGCGATCAGTGACACCCAGAGCAGGCGAAAGAAAATCCGCCAGCGCCGAGCGGCGCGCTGTTCGCGTACGGTGGCTAGGACGAGCTTTTCCAGCACGTCTTTTTCCCATCCCGCTGCTTTTTTGCCGTCCGCCGGTGGCTGATCTTCTTGCATAAGGTCTTTCAGAATTCAATCGCTCGAAGGCTGTATTGTGAACGCCAGAATACCACCCCGTCATGCTCGACCATCTCGATCTTGATCAGGGGGCCACGCCCCGGGCCACCGACGCAGGTGCCGGTGTCCGGGCGAAACCGTGCGCCGTGCGAGGCGCAGACGATGTGCAGGCCCGTCAGGTCGAAAAAATGATTCGGACGCCAGTCCATTTCCATCGCCACGTGGCTGCAGCGGTTGACATAGCCATGCACCCGGCCACGCCAGCGCAGGGCAAAGGCGCGGCAGGTCTGGCCCTGGTAACGCACATCGAACGGGCAGGCCAGGCCGCCTTCTGCCAGATCGGCGCTGTTGCACAGGGGGTGGAGATCGGGTTCGGGAGGGGTCATGATCGGGCCAGCAGGCAAAACTCTCCGACAATCGGCACATCATGACGGAAAAAGTTGACTTTTGTTCGCGCCCACTGATATTGGCCTCCACGTCGCGCTACCGGCGTGAGCTGCTGCAGCGCTTGGGGGTCGCTTTTCGGGTCGAGGCACCGGGGGTGGACGAAACCCCGCTGGCGGGCGAACGCCCGGCTGCGCTGGCGCAGCGGCTGGCGCTGGCCAAGGCGCGGGCGGTCGCGGCGCTGCACCCGGCAGCGCTGGTCATAGGCAGCGATCAGGTGGCGGATTTGAACGGGCAGCCGCTGGGCAAACCCGGCACCCACGAACGCGCCGTGGCCCAGTTGCGCCAGATGAGTGGCCAGACCGTCCTGTTCCACACCGCGCTGGCGCTGGTCTGCCACGCCAGCGGCTTCGAACGCAGCGAACTGGCCGTGGTGACGGTGCTGTTGCGCCAGCTCAGCGTCGCCGAGATCGAGCGCTACTTGCGCATCGAACGGCCCTACGACTGCGCGGGCAGCGCCAAGAGCGAAGGGCTGGGCATTGCGCTGCTGGAGCGCATCGACAACGACGACCCGACCGCGCTGATCGGTCTGCCGCTGATCCGCACCGCCCGGCTGCTGCGCGAAGCCGGGCTGGTGCTGCCATGAACCACCCCAAGCGCACCGGCACGCTGTACCTCGTGCCTACCCCGCTGGACTTCGGCTGCGACGCGGCACCCGGCCTGTCGGCTGCACTGCCCGAAGCCACCATCGCCAGCGCCGCTCGCCTGACCCACTGGATCACGGAAAACGCCAAGAGCACCCGCGCCTTTCTGAAGCGGGTCGATGCCACGCACCCGCTCGCCGCCGCCTTGCAGGCGCAGCACATCACCGAACTGCCGCGCCAGCTCCACAAAAAGGGCGATCACGACCCGGCCAACGGCTTCGATGCCCGCCCGCTGCTGGCCGCCGCCGTGGCGGGCCAGGACGTGGGGCTGGTCAGCGAAGCCGGCATGCCCGCCATTGCCGACCCCGGCGCGTCCGTGGTGCGAGCGGCCCATGCCTTGGGCGTGCCGGTGTTGCCGCTGGTGGGGCCGGTGTCGCTGATGCTGGCTTTGGCCGCCAGCGGCTTGAATGGCCAGCACTTTGCCTTTGTCGGCTATCTGCCGCAAGAAACGAGCGCACGGGGGCAACGGATTCGGGAACTCGAAGCCCTGGCCCACAGAACCGGGCAGACCCAGTTGTTCATCGAAACGCCGTACCGCAACCAGGCCTTGTTGCAAGGACTGCTGGCCACGCTGAAACCCGCCACGCGACTGGCAGTGTGCTGTGGCGTGACTTTGCCTCAGCAGGCGGTGTTCAGTGGCACGGTAGCGGACTGGACAAAGCGCCACGCGAAGTTGCCGCTGTCGTTGCCATCGGTGTTTTTGATGGGGCCATGAGGGCGGTTCGCGCCCCCGCCCAGGCCCCTTCGCCAACGCTCATCCAGAGGCACATCAATGCCGGAAATGCCGCACCCCGGTGAACACCATTGCCACGCCACGCTCGTTGGCGGCGTCGATCACTTCCTGATCGCGCATCGAGCCGCCCGGCTGGATGACGCAGGTCGCGCCCGCGTCCACCACCACGTCGAGGCCGTCGCGGAACGGGAAAAAAGCGTCTGACGCCACCGCCGTGCCTTGCAGGCTCAGACTGGCGTGCGCGGCCTTGATACTGGCGATGCGCGCCGAATCGAGGCGGCTCATCTGGCCGGCCCCCACGCCCATGGTCATGCCGTTCTTGCAAAACACGATGGCGTTGGACTTGACGTACTTGGCCACCTTCCAAGCAAACAGCAGATCGTCGAGTTGCGCGGCGCTCGGTGGCGTGGCGCTGACCACCTTCAGGTCGGCCAGGGTCAAGTCGTGGTTGTCGGCGGTTTGCAGCAGGATGCCGGAGCCCACGCGCTTGACATCGACCGCATTGCGGCCCTGCTCCCAGTCGCTGGCCCCCCCGCTGTTGGGCAGGGCGATTTTCAGCAGGCGCACATTGGCCTTGCTTTTGAACACCGCCAGCGCTTCGGGCGTGAAATCGGTGGCGATCAAGACTTCGACGAACTGTTTGGCCACCGCATGGGCGGCTTCGCCGTCGAGCGGGCGATTGAAGGCGATGATGCCGCCGAAGGCGCTGGTCGGGTCGGTCTGGAAGGCCTTGCTGTAAGCCTCCAGCGGGTTCGCGCCGATGGCCACGCCGCAGGGGTTGGCGTGCTTGACGATCACGCAGGCTGGCCCATTGAAGCCCTTGACGCATTCCCAAGCCGCATCGGCGTCGGCGATGTTGTTGTAGCTCAGTTCCTTGCCTTGCAGTTGCAACCCCGTGACCAGCGAGCCCGGTGCCGGGTACAGGTCGCGGTAGAGAGCGGCCTTCTGGTGGCTGTTTTCGCCGTAGCGCAGGTCTTGCACCTTGACGAAGCGGCCATTGCTCTGGCCGGGGAACAGCAGGCGCTGGGGTTGGGCTGCATCACCCGGCACACCGGCGCTCAGATCGACCGCCGACAGGTAGTCGCTGATGGCAGCGTCGTAGTTGCTGATGCGGTTGAAGGCGGCCACGGCAAGCTGGAAGCGGGTCAGCTCGCTGACTTGGCCGCCGTCTTTGAGTTCGGACACGACGATCGAGTACTGGCTGGCGTCGGTCAGCACGGCCACGTCTTGCCAGTTCTTGGCGGCAGAACGCACCATGGCCGGGCCACCGATGTCGATGTTCTCGATCGCGTCGGCCAGCGTGCAGCCGGGCTTGGCCACGGTGGCCTCGAAGGGGTAGAGGTTGACCACCAGCATGTCGATCGGGCCGATACCGTGTTGCTGCAACGCCGCCATGTGTTCGGGCCGGTCGCGGCGCGCCAGCAGGCCCCCGTGTACCACGGGGTGCAGGGTCTTGACGCGGCCGTCGAGCATCTCGGGAAAGCAGGTGACTTCGGCCACCTCGGTCACGGGCAGGCCGCAATCGGCCAGCAGCTTGGCGGTGCCGCCGGTGGAAATCAGTTGCACACCCAACGCGTGCAGTTCGCGGGCCAGGTCGAGCACGCCGGTTTTGTCGGAAACCGAGAGGAGAGCTTTCATCGGGAAGGTTCCAGAAGTCTAAGAGTCGGGAGGGTCGGGAGGGTCGGGTTGGGGGGCAGGTCGAGCCAGTCGATTCAGTCGGGTGAGTCGATCAAGTGTCGAGCAAGCCATGCTCGAGCAGCTTTTTTCGCAAGGTGTTGCGGTTCAGCCCCAGCCATTGCGCGGCGCGGGACTGGTTGTGCTGGGCGCGTGCCATGACCAGTTCCAGCAAGGGTTTTTCCACCGCACGGGTGAGCATGTCGTGCATGTTGGCGGGCTCGGTGCCGCCGAGGTCGTCGAGATAGGCCTCGATATTGGCCTTGACAGATTCAGACAGGTTGTGGGAGCTCATGCAGCCTCGTCGAAGAAATCGCGCACGTATTGCAGTTGGGTGTCGCAGTCTTCACTGCGGTTGATGGCGGCGCGGAATTGCCCGATCACAGCCGGGTCACCGGGTAAACCACGTGCATACCAGCCCAGGTGCTTGCGGGCGGTACGCACACCGGTGTATTCGCCATACAGGGCGTAGTGGTCCTGCAGGTGCTCCAGCATCCATACGCGCAGGTCTTGCGGTGTGGGCGGCGGCAGTTGCTCGCCAGTGGCCATGAAATGCGCCATCTCGCGAAACAGCCACGGCCTGCCTTGAGCGGCACGGCCAATCATGATGGCATCGCAGCCGGTAGCGGCAAGCACCTGGGCGGCTTTTGCCGGGCTGTCGATGTCGCCATTGGCCACCACCGGAATGCGCACGCGGGCCTTGATGGCGGCGACCGTGTCATGCTCGGCCACTCCCTTGTAGCCCTGCTCGCGCGTGCGGCCGTGGATGGTGAGCATCTGCACGCCCGCGCTTTCGGCGGCAGCGGCCAGCACGGGCGCATTCTTGGCCGACTGGCACCAGCCGGTTCGCATCTTCAGCGTCACCGGCACACCCTGGGGGGCGCAGGCCTCGACCACCGCCTCCACCAGCCGGATCGCCAAAGCTTCATCCTGCATCAGCGCTGAGCCGGCCCACTGGTTGCACACCTTCTTGGCCGGGCAGCCCATGTTGATGTCGATGATCTGGGCACCCCGGTCGATGTTGTAACGTGCCGCCTCGGCCATCATGGCTGCGTCGGTGCCCGCGATCTGCACGGCGATCGGCCCCGGTTCACCTTCATGATTGGCGCGGCGTGCCGTCTTCAGGCTGTCACGCAGGTCTGGGCGGGACGTGACCATTTCGCTGACCGCGTAGCCCGCCCCCAGCCGCTTGCACAAGCGACGGAACGGCCGGTCCGTCACCCCGGCCATGGGAGCGACGAACAAGCGATTGGGAAGCAGGAAGGAGCCGATCTGCATGCACGAAGCGCGTGGTTGCTGAAAAATTGTGCAAGATTGTAACCCTGCCGCCCCCGCAGCTTGCTGACAACCTTATACTCGCCGCCCATGGAAGCTTGGATATGGTCACTGCTCGAATGGCTCAGCCTGCCGCAATTCGGGTTGACCACCGTGTTTGTGGTGGCCTTCATCTCGGCCACGCTGTTTCCCTTGGGCTCAGGCCCAGTGGTGTTCGGTCTGGTGACGCTGAACCCCGAACTATTCTGGCCGGCGATCCTGGTGGCTACCGTCGGCAACACGCTGGGCGGCGGCGTCAGTTGGTTCATCGGCTATGGCACCCATCAACTGGTTGACAAAGCGCGCGGCTCCAGCACGCACATCAAGGCGCTGGACTGGTTGCAACGCCTAGGCCCCAAAGCCTGTCTGTTGAGCTGGCTGCCGGTGGTGGGCGACCCGATTTGCGCCGTGGCTGGCTGGCTCAAGCTTCCGCTGTGGCCCTGCATGGTCTATATGGCGATCGGCAAGTTCCTGCGCTATCTGACCATGACGGCTCTTTTCGTCTGGCTGGTTCCGGATACCGTGACCTTGCCGTAGATGACTGTTGCACGCCAAGCGCCCGTCAGGCCTGAGCGGACGCGGTCTTGCGCAAATGCCCCAAGGCGGATTCGACCAATGGCGGGAGTTCCTGAACCAGCCTGGGCTTGTGAACCACGTCCACCCCCTCCAGGGCGTAGGCGTAAGGTTGACGCTGGTCTTGGTCCAGCGAGGTCAGCACCACAAGCCTGCAGGCACCGAACAGGGAATGCTGGCGGAGTCCGGTGATCATCGTTGCACCGTCGATGCCGGGCAACAAGATATCCAAGATGATGAGATCGGGCTGCAAATGCCCGAATGACACCAAGCCGGTGATGCCGTCGTGCGCAATGTGCAAGTCAACACCCGGGAACTTCTGCTTGACCAGCATCGCCACCAGATGCTGGAAATGCGAAGAATCTTCGATCAGCAGTATGCGCGGAATGCGCTGGACGGCACGGCGTCGGCTGCCACGGGTTTCCTGCGCACCGTTCAAGCCACCTATACCCGTCACACCCGAGCGACTGCCCTGAATCCAGCGATCGAGGGACTCACGGGTGATGCGCCGGTGACCACCCGGCGTCTTCCAGGCTTGCAGGTCGCCACGGTCCACCATCAGTTGCACCGAGCGCACTGCCATGCCTAGGATTTTTGCCACTTCCAGCGTCGTGTAGTAACTGCCGGAAGACATGTCTGCAGCTTGTGGAAGGTTATTCATGGCAGGTTTTTGAAAAAAATATAACCGCTATGGGCGCACAGCGAAACGGTAGCAATTTTATCTCAGCACGCGTCGCCAGTCCATAGTCGCCGGTCCACAGCCTGCCCAGCCAGCCACCCAGCCCCCTATCCTTTGAGGCACGCTTGCCAGCCGCCTGGGCCGAGTTGCTCGAGCATCTGGACGTTGCGCTCGACGATGGTCTCGGCACTGTCGCCGGACGCCACCGCGCGGTCGATGCTGGCCTCGCGCAGCAGGTGCAGAGTGGGGTATGGCGACCAGTTGCTGGCATTGCCGATGTCGCCAGGCTCGGTGCCCTCGAACTGGAAAGCTGGGTGAAAGGGCGCCACTTGGATCTCACCCTCCAGCCCATGCTCTGCAACCACCTCATCCACCACGTCCAGGAAATCGTTGAAGACGAAAAAATCCGGGAACAGCGTCGGGTGGATCAGCAAGGTGGTGTCGATCTGCTCGGCTGGCGTGTCTCGCAGGAGCAACAGCTCGCGGTCGAGGTCGTCCAGAAAACCATCGAGGTGGTGCGCCCGGCTCACCACCAGCCGCACCTGGTTTTTCACATACACCGCCTTGGCGAACGGGCACAGGTTGAGGCCGATGACGGCGCGTTCGATCCAGCGGCGGGTTTCGGCCAGCACCAGTTCGTCGTCCGGCCCCTGCGCGTGCGTGCGGGTCTGCGCCACGGCCAGCCTCAGGTCAGCGACTTGAAGCGCACACGCTTGGGGCGCGAACCTTCTTCACCCAGACGGCGCTTTTTGTCGGCCTCGTACTCGGTGAAGTTGCCGTCGTAGAAGTACCACTGGCTGTCGCCTTCGTAGGCCAAGATGTGGGTGCAGATGCGGTCGAGGAACCAGCGGTCGTGGGAAATGACCATGGCACTGCCGGCGAACTCCAGCAATGCTTCTTCCAGCGCACGCAGGGTTTCCACGTCGAGGTCGTTGGAGGGTTCGTCGAGCATCAGCACGTTGCCGCCCTGGGCCAGCGTCTTGGCTAGGTGCAGGCGGCCACGCTCACCGCCCGAGAGGTTCTTGACCAGCTTTTGCTGGTCGTTGCCCTTGAAGTTGAAGCGGCCTATGTAGGCGCGGCTGGGCATGATGAACTTGCCCACGGTGATGTTGTCCAACCCGCCGGATACGTCTTCCCACACCGTCTTGTCGCCCTCCAGCGAGGCGCGACTCTGATCGACAAAGGCCAGCTTGGCGGTCTTGCCGACGACGATTGTGCCGCTGTCCGGCGTTTCCACGCCCTGGATCATGCGAAACAGCGTCGATTTACCGGCCCCGTTGGGGCCAATGATGCCGACGATGGCCCCAGCGGGCAGCTTGAAGCTGAGGTTGTCGATCAGCACCCGGTCGCCGAACGATTTGGTGACGCCGTTGAACTCGATCACCTGCGAGCCCAGCCGTTCGGCCACCGGGATGAAGATCTCGTTGGTCTCGTTGCGCTTCTGGTATTCGACGTCGCTGAGCTCCTCGAAGCGGGCCAGACGCGCCTTGCTCTTGGCCTGGCGGCCCTTGGCGTTCTTGCGCACCCACTCCAGTTCTTCCTTCATGGCTTTGCGGTGGGCGTCTTCGGCTTTCTGCTCCTGGTCCAGGCGCTTGCCCTTTTGGTCCAGCCAGTCGGAATAATTACCCTTCCAGGGGATGCCGTGGCCGCGGTCGAGTTCGAGTATCCACTCGGCGGCGTTGTCGAGGAAGTAGCGGTCGTGGGTGATGGCCACCACGGTGCCAGGAAAGCGTTGCAGGAACTGTTCCAGCCAGTGGACCGACTCGGCGTCTAGGTGGTTGGTCGGCTCGTCGAGCAGCAGCATGTCGGGCTTGGACAGCAGCAAGCGGCACAGGGCCACGCGGCGCTTCTCGCCACCCGACAGGTTGTTGATGGTCGCGTCCCAGGGCGGCAGGTTCAGCGCGTCGGCGGCCAGCTCCAGTTGCAGGTCGGCATTCTCGGACCCGCTGGCGGCGATGATGGCCTCCAGCTCGGCCTGTTCGGCGGCCAGGGCGTCGAAATCGGCATCGGGCTCGGCGTAGGCGGCATACACCTCCTCCAGCCGGGCCTTGGCCTTGAGCGCCCCACCGATGCCCTCCTCCACCGCTTGGCGCACGCTTTGTTCCGGATTGAGTTGCGGCTCCTGCGGCAAGTAACCGATCTGGATGCCCGGCATGGGGATGGCTTCACCCTCGATTTCCTTGTCCACACCGGCCATGATCTTGAGCAGGGTGGACTTGCCGGAACCGTTCAGACCCAGCACACCGATTTTGGCACCGGGAAAGAAGCTGAGGGAAATGTCCTTCAGGATCTGCCGCTTGGGCGGCACGATCTTGGAGACGCGGTTCATGGAAAAAACGTATTGGGCCATTGAATCTACCGAAAATGATCGTGAGTATGCGGCCCAAGGCACAGTCAGGCCAAGATTGTGATTATCTCATCTAAGTCAAGCGCATGGCTGATCGCCTGCGATCAGCTTGAACCGATCCAAGGCGGCTTGCAGGTGATGGGCAAAAAATTGAACCCTGGCGTTGATGTGTGCGATACTCGGTGCGTGCGCACCTTCAGTCGGTGCCACGGCAGCGTCACGCTGGGGCTGGGCTTGCACGGGCAAGCTCTCGACACAAGCCCGATTTTTCCGACCCATCAGCCACCCTGACTGGCCCGCCCACAAGGCGCGGGAAGCGGCCGATACCCCTGCGCCCAGGAAGGGCGACTGACCATCACATGACTTTTGAAGCACTGAAACTGGCCCCGGCCATTCTGGACGCCGTGCGTGAGCAAGGCTACGACCAACCCACTCCCATCCAGGCCGAAGCGATCCCGTCGGTGCTGGCGGGCCACGACCTGCTCGCCGGTGCCCAGACCGGTACCGGCAAGACCGCCGCCTTCACCCTGCCGATGCTGCATCGCCTGCAAGACGGCTGGGAAGCGCCCAAGCGCGGCCAAAGCCGCCCGATTCGCGCCTTGGTCCTCACCCCCACGCGCGAACTCGCCGCCCAGGTGGAAGAATCCGTCAAGGCCTACGGCAAGCACCTCAAGCTCAAGTCCACGGTCATTTTTGGTGGCGTGGGCATGAACCCGCAAATCGAAAAAATCAGCAAAGGCGTCGATGTGCTGGTGGCGACTCCGGGGCGTTTGCTCGATCTGGCCGATCAGGGCCACCTGGACTTGAGCCAGGTTCAAATCCTGGTACTTGACGAAGCCGACCGCATGCTGGACATGGGCTTCATCCACGACGTGAAGAAAATCCTGAAGATGCTGCCGTCCGCCAAGCAGAGCCTGCTGTTTTCGGCCACCTTCAGCGACGAAATCAAGGAACTCGCCAACGGCCTGCTGCGCAGCCCCAAGCACATCCAGGTGACGCCGCCCAACACCACGGTGCAGCGCATCAAGCAGACCATCCACCCGGTGGGCCGTGGCAAGAAGAAGGCGCTGCTGGTACACATCATCAACCAGCACAACTGGAGCCAGGTGCTGGTGTTCACGCGCACCAAGTTCGGTGCCAACAACGTGGCCGAGCACCTGAACAAGCACGGCATCACCGCCATGGCGCTGCACGGCAACAAGAGCCAGACGGCACGCACCCAGGCGCTCGACGGCTTCAAGACCGGTGAAATCCGCGCCCTGGTGGCGACCGACATTGCCGCCCGCGGCATCGACATCGACGACCTGCCGCACGTGGTGAACTACGAAATCCCCAACGTCTGCGAGGACTACGTACACCGCATCGGGCGCACTGGACGCGCCGGGGCCGAAGGGGAAGCCGTCAGCTTGGTGAGCCTGGACGAAGAAGGCTTCATGATGGCGATCGAGAAGTTCACCAAGCAGCAAATCGCGGTGCAGATCTTCGCCGAATTCATGCCCGAGCCGGGCGAGAAAGCCGAGCCGATCGCGATGGGCCGCCAGACCATCTGGGGCGGCGCGGGCAAGCCACCGAGCCGCGAGGTGATGGCGGCTGCGGCCAAGGCCGCGCGCCAGGAAATGATGGAACGCCTACGCGACAAAAAAACGCCTGAGCGCCAGCCGAAACAGGCCCGCGCTCCGCGCAACGACGGCTTTCCTGTGCTCGACGAAGACGAGGAGGCCGACAGCCAGCCGCCACGGCCCAACGATACCCGCCGCAACCCCAACGGCCCCCGCCGCAATGACCGCAATGACCGCAGCAATCGCAAGAACCGCAACGGCGGGCCGGGGCAGCAGGCCCAGCCCGGCCCGGCAGGTTCAGCCCCGAGGCCACCCCAGCAGGGTCAGCGCTCAGCCCACACCGGGGGCGGCGGGGGCGGCGGACAGGCACGCCAACCCGACCCACTGCGCACCGGCATCGACGCGCTGGGTGATCGTGGCGGCCGCAACCGGCATCGGGGCAATCGGCCTGGCCAAGGCAGCGGCAAGAGCGGTGGCGCGGGCGGCGGTGGCGGCATCGACCCGCTGCGCACGAGTTTTGGCCGCATCAAGTAAGTGACGAAGTCGCCGGGTTTGGGCCCTTTAGCGAAAATCCAGCCATGCGACTTATTCACGCCATGCTGCGCGTCGGCAATCTGCAGCGATCGATCGACTTCTACACTCAGGTGCTCGGCATGACGCTGCTGCGCACCTCCGACCACCCTGAATACCAGTACTCGCTCGCGTTTCTGGGCTTTGACGGGGGCAACCACCCCGGTCAGGCTGCAATCGAGCTGACTTACAACTGGAGCGTCGAGCAGTAAAGTTCCGGCTGGAGTGCTGCTTCAGGCTGGTTACCTGCGGCCGTTCCGTGCAATCGCAAGAACGCGCGGCAAGCGTCCGTCAGCCGGCGGGCAATGCCTCGAACCTGCTCCAACATTCCGTACTCGTCATCCAGGCCCTGGATGGCCAGGACCGGGCAGTGGATGACGTACAGCTCGTCCTCGATCGACTAGTCCCGGAAGGCCGAGTCCGCATCGTCGTGGTAGCGGGCAAGCTTCTGACGCAGGTCGGTGGTCTCGTAGGCGGTGCGGGCCTGCACAACGCGGTCTACGGTCAGCTGCTCGACGAGAATCTGCGGTGCCAGAGCGATCACGCCTGCTACCGGGGGGTAGGCTGCTCATACGTGCGCTTGATGGGCTTTTGTGGCGTGAAGCCCCAGGAGGCCAGGTATTTGCTGTTCACGAAGGCTCGTCTGCGAGCTGCTGAGACCGTTCTGATCTTCGGCATCGGCGGTGGGGTCTTGCTGGCGGCCCTGCAATTGGCCAAATTGGCCGGTGCCCGCGCCATCGTCACGTCGCGTGACGACGGCAAGCTGCGGCGTGCGCTGGCCATGGGGGCTGACCATGCCGTCAATGGATCGGCCCAGGACATTTCCAAAGAGGTGCTGGGGTTGACTGGAGGGCGAGGTGTGGATGTTGCCATCGAGAATGTCGGCAGCGCCGTTTGGGGTCATGCCATGCGCTCGGCTGTACCGGGCGGCCCTGCACAGCAACCCCTGAGCGACACGGCCTATCCGGTGTATTCATGCGCCAGCTTCGCCATGCAAGGCATGCATAACTCTATCGCCCAGATGCCTTGGACAAGCGCCCAGTCGGCGCGTATGCTTCGCATTTTCCTAACCCACGGAGACTCCATGCAAGCCAACGTGCCGCACAAGCACTCTCTGCCTTCCTATCTCGATGCCAACGATCTGGGCCCCTGGGGGGATTTTCTGCAGCAGATTGACCGGGTCACCCCTTACCTGGGCCAACTCGGCCGTTGGGTCGAGACGCTCAAGCGGCCCAAACGGACCCTGATCGTGGACGTCCCCATCATGATGGACGACGGGCGCATTGCCCATTTCGAGGGCTATCGCGTCCAGCACAACACATCTCGCGGCCCAGGCAAGGGGGGAGTCCGCTTTCACCAGGACGTCACGCTGTCGGAGGTGATGGCGCTTGCCGCCTGGATGTCGGTGAAAAACGCCGCCGTCAATGTGCCCTACGGAGGAGCCAAAGGCGGGATTCGTGTCAACCCCAAGTCGCTTTCCGACGCCGAACTCCAACGAGTCACCCGGCGCTATACCAGCGAAATCGGCCTGATCATCGGCCCCACCAAAGACATTCCTGCGCCGGACGTCAACACCAACGAACGCGTGATGGCGTGGATGATGGACACCTACTCCATGAACGTGGGCGAAACGGCCACGGGCGTGGTGACGGGCAAACCGATCGACCTGGGCGGCTCGCTGGGCCGTCGTGAAGCCACGGGGCGCGGCGTGTTCATCGTCGGCACCGAAGCGGCCCAGCGCAGTGGCTTGCCCATTCAGGGCGCACGGATCGCCATCCAGGGTTTTGGCAATGTCGGGGGCGTGAGCGGCAAACTGTTTGCAGAAGCGGGCGCTCGGGTCGTGGCGGTGCAGGACCATTCCGGGACGTTGTATCACCCCGGCGGTCTGGACGTCCCCGCCCTGCTGGCCCATGTGGCGGCCCATGGCGGCGTCCGAGGATGCCCAGGCACCGAGCCTTTGCCTGCTGACCAGTTCTGGGACGTCGACTGCGAGATTCTGATCCCCGCCGCGCTGGAACGGCAGATCACCGAAGCCAATGCGGGCCGTATTCGTGCCCGCATGATCATCGAAGGCGCCAATGGCCCCACCACCCCGCTGGCTGATGACATCCTCAGTGACCGTGGGGTGCTGGTGATCCCGGACGTGATCGCCAACGCGGGCGGGGTGACGGTCAGCTACTTTGAGTGGGTGCAGGACTTCTCCAGCTTCTTCTGGAGCGAGGACGAAATCAACGAACGGCTGGGCAAAATCATGCGCGGGGCTTTCGGTGCGATCTGGCAAGTAGCGAACGACCACAAGGTCAGCCTGCGAACCGCCACCTTCATCATCGCCTGCCAGCGCATCTTGCATGCACGCGACCTGCGAGGCCTGTACCCCTGATGGATCGATCTACTGAAGAGTGTTTTTCAACGCGGGAAGATCGGGCAACGGAATCACCCCAATGCCCTCTTGCCGCAGTTCGCGGGCCAGCTCTAGGCTGGTTTGCCCACGAATCGGGCGTTCGGGCGATTCTCCATGGTGCATGCGACGCGCTTCTTCAGTAAACCGTTCACCCACATCTTCGGCCGATTGGACGATGGCTCGCATGGCTTTCAGGAATTCGGCTTGATGCCGTGTTTCCAGATCGCTCGTCACAGGCCCCTCGGCATCGGATTTCCCGAGATTCAAACGAGGAGCACTGAGCTGCTTGCTGACCGAACCGCTGTCGCAAACCGGACAATGCAGCAGACCACCCGACCGCTGCCCCAGGAAGTCCTCTTCAGAGGCAAACCAGCCTTCGAATCCGTGACCGTGCTCGCACGCAAGATTGAACACTTTCATGGCCCTGGATTCAGCGGCGCTTCACCAGGTAACGATACACAAAGCCTGGGAATGCGAAAGTCAGGAACATCGAGACCGTGACAACGTAAAACTCCCAGTTCTGCATGTGAATCTGGCCTTGGGAATGCTCGATGGCCTTACCCACGGCTCCCGCCAGAAAGTACAGCAAGACGAGCTCAAACAGGCGCAACCACCAGGTTTTGGCTCCGGACTTGATGGGCACGACACCCAGAATACGTTCATTGAAAAACGGCAAATTGGCAAGCAAAAAGGCCAGACCAATGACCAGCCACACAGAAAAAGCAGATGTCATGGGGCGAAATGTTAACTGAAATCGACTGCACCCGCAGGGCGTGGGCCACCCAGCCGAGCCGGGCCTGCAGCGGCCTTAGAGCGCGTTGAGCGGAATCTTCAGGTACGACACGCCGTTGGCCTCGGGCGGTGGCATGGCACCGGCGCGGATATTGACCTGCACCGAAGGCAGGATCAGCACCGGCATCTCCAGCGTCGCGTCGCGCTGCGTGCGCATGGCCACGAAGTCCTGCTCCGAGACGCCATCGCGCACATGGATGTTGCCAGCACGCTGCGCCGCCACCGTGGTTTCCCAGCTCGGCTCACGACCCGCCGGTGGGTAGTCGTGGCACATGAACAAGCGCGTCGCGGGCGGCAGGGCCAGCAGCTTGCGGATCGAGCGGTACAAGGTGGGCGCGTTGCCGCCGGGGAAATCGCAGCGTGCGCTACCCACGTCGGGCATGAACAGGGTGTCACCCACGAACACGGCATCGCCAATCTGATAGGCCATGCAGGCCGGGGTGTGGCCGGGTGTGGCCAGCGCCTGGGCACGCAAGTGGCCGATGGCAAAGGTTTCACCGTCACCGAACAGGTGGTCGAACTGGGAGCCATCGGTGCGGAACTCGGGCTCCAGATGGAAGACGCGCTTGAACACGTCCTGCACGGTCTTGATGTCGCCACCGATGGCGATACGGCCACCGAGTTGTTTTTTCAGGTACGGTGCCGCCGACAGATGGTCGGCATGGGCGTGGGTTTCCAGAATCCACTCGACCTGCAGCTCGTGCTCGCGCACGAAGGCAATGAGCTGATCGGCCGAGGTGGTGCCGGTGCGGCCCGACTTGGGGTCGTAATCGAGCACTGAATCGACGATGGCAGCGGCAGCGCCCGCTCGTTCATAGACGATGTAGCTGACCGTCCAGGTGGCGGGGTCGAAAAAGGCTTTGACGATGGGGTTCATGGCGGGTGCTCCTTGCGGATTGCAGTTATGATATCGATACTTTATTGACCAATAGTTCGTTTGTCAATAGAATATGTTTGCGCTAAATCAAAGGAGCCACACATGCTGGCCGCAACCCCTATCGATCTCGACGACATACGTAGCGCTGCCGACGCCGCCTGCCGCCTGATGAAGGCGCTGTCCAACCCCGACCGCCTGCTGCTGCTGTGCCAGTTGAGCCAAGGCGAACTGTGCGTGGGTGAACTGGAACAGCGCCTGCACATCACGCAGCCGACCTTGTCGCAGCAGTTGGCCGTGTTGCGCGACGAGGGCTTGGTGGCAACGCGGCGCGAGGGCAAGCACATCCACTATCGGGTGGCCAGTCCGCAGGCGCTGGCCGTGCTGGGTGTGCTCTATCAACAGTTCTGTCCCATCAACTAGGAGTAATCGCATGTCTATCGACTGGATCCATTTCACGCCCTGGACTTCGCTGGCCGGTGGTATTTTGCTCGGCATGGCCGCCGCCATGTTCATTCTGTTCAATGGCCGCGTGCTGGGCATCAGCGGCATCGTGGGTGGGCTGCTGCGACCGCGTTCGGGCGATGTCGGCTGGCGTCTGGCCTTCGTGCTGGGTATGCTGGCAGCACCCACGCTGTACTTCTTGGTGGCCGGGCCCACCACGGCACGCATCGACGCCGGCTGGCTGACGCTGATCGTCGCAGGCCTGCTGGTCGGTGTCGGCACCCGCTATGCCTCGGGCTGCACCAGCGGCCACGGCGTATGCGGCCTGTCGCGCCTGTCCCCGCGCTCTTTGGTCGCCACGCTGGCCTTCATGGCTGCGGGCTTCATCACCGTGTTCATCGTGCGCCACGTGCTGGCCTGATTTTTCAAGGAGTCCAACCATGCAACGCTTGTCTGAATTCCTCGTCGGCCTGATCTTCGGTATCGGCCTGATCCTCTCGGGCATGACCGACCCCGCCAAAGTGCTCGGCTTTCTGGACCTGTTCGGCCTGTGGGACCCTTCGCTGGCCTTTGTGATGGGTGGGGCTATACTGGTGGGCGTGTTTGCTTTCGCCTTGGCCAAGAAGCGCAGCACCAATATGCTGGGGGGTGCGATGCAACTGCCCACGGCCAACCAGGTGGACAAGCGACTCATCCTTGGCAGCCTGGCTTTTGGAGCAGGCTGGGGTCTGGCCGGTTTCTGCCCCGGCCCGGCGCTGGTGTCGCTGGGCGCGGGAGAAATCAAGGCGGCCGTGTTCGTGCTGGCCATGCTGGCGGGCATGCTCGCCTTCGAAGTGCTCGAACGCCTGCGAGCGCCTGCCGCCCAAAGCACCTGAGCGACCGTCGGACAAACCCCCATGAAGCAGCCACCCCGATGGCTACCGACTTGGCTCGGCAGCTACCGCCGCGACCAGTTGCCTGGCGACCTGACCGCCGGCCTGATCGTGACGGTGATGCTGATCCCGCAAAGCCTGGCCTACGCCATGCTCGCCGGTTTGCCACCCGAAATGGGGTTGTATGCCAGCATCCTGCCCTTGCTGGCCTATGCGGCGCTGGGTTCGAGCATGACGCTGGCGGTAGGCCCGGTGGCTGTGGCTTCGCTCATGACGGCCAGCGCATTGCAACCGCTGGCCACGCCGGGTTCGCCGGAATACGTGACGCTGGCGATTGCGCTGGCTCTGCTATCGGGCGTCATGCTGCTGGCCTTCGGCCTGCTGCGCTTGGGGTTTCTGGCGCAACTGCTGAGCCATCCGGTCATCAGCGGCTTCATCACCGGTTCGGCGCTGCTGATCGCCATCGGCCAAGCCCACCATCTGCTGGGCCTGCCTGCCGGTGGTGAACACGCGCTGGGCCAAGTCTGGCACCTGCTGACCCATCTGCCCGAGGTCGAGCCGGTCACGGCCGCCATCGGCCTGGGTGCGCTGGCCCTGCTGCTGCTCATGCGCCGCTGGCTCGGTGCCCACCTGCTGGGCAAACTCGCCCCGATGGGGGTGGTCATTCTGGGAACGGCGGCGGTAGCGCTCTGGCAACTGGACCAAAGCGCCGGTGTGCGCATCGTGGGCGAGGTGCCCGCTGGCCTGCCCATGCTGGGGCTGAGCCTGCCGGGCTGGAACGCCACCTTGGCTTTGCTGCTGCCCGCACTGCTGATCTCGCTGGTGGGCTTCGTGGAAAGTGTCTCGGTGGCGCAGTCGCTCGCACTCAAGCGCCGCCAGCGCATCGTGCCCAACAAGGAACTGATGGGTCTGGGCGCGGCCAACGTGGCCAGCGCCTTGTCGGGCGGCTACCCGGTGACGGGGGGGTTTGCCCGTTCGGTGGTCAATTTTGCCGCCGGGGCACAGACGCCGCTGGCGGGCGTGATTTCTGCCGCCCTCATGGCGGGTGTGTTGCTGGGGCTGACCGGCTGGTTCCATGACCTGCCGCATGCGGTGCTGGCCGCCACCATCGTGGTGGCGGTTCTGCAACTGGTGGAATTTCAGACCCTGCGGCATGCCTGGCGCTACGACCGCGCCGATGCCCTGGCCTTTGCCGCCACGGCTGCCGGGGTGCTGTTGCTGGGGGTGGAGGCCGGTATTCTGGCCGGTGTTGCGCTGTCACTGGGTGTACTGGTCTGGCGCAGCAGTCGGCCCCACATCGCCGTCATTGGCCGCGTGCCCGGTACCGAGCACTTTCGCAACGTGCTGCGCCACCAGGTGCAAACCCGCCCTGGCCTGCTCGCCCTGCGGGTGGACGAAAACCTGTTTTTTGCCAATGCGACGCTGGTCGAGCAGCACATCGAAACCCTGCTCGCGACCGACCCCGCCGTGCGCCGTGTGCTGCTGGTGTGCTCGGGCGTGAACCAGATCGACACCACCGCGCTCGACATGCTGACCGAACTGGAGCGACGCCTGGCCCAGCAGGGCATCGAGTTGGCGTTGGCCGAAGTCAAGGGGCCGGTGATGGACCGCCTGCAACACACGCCCTTGGGTGTGCGGCTGCAGGGCAGGGTGTACCTGAGCACACACGAAGGGTTCGAGGCGGGTTGAGGTAGAAAGCATCATGCGCTACCGGTGCTGAATCTCTACGTTGCCCTACGTTTGCTGGACGCCCCCAGATACTCGGTATGAATGGCGTTCAGACGCTTGACGGCACCAGTGCAGTTTTGTCGTGATGGCTGACGATCAGATGGCTGACGATCAGCTTTTCGGACAGGCCATTGAGGCCGGTCGGCGTAAATGACCACGGTTGAATATCGAAGGGCATGGCGACACCTCACAGGATCATGGTTTTCAGAACAAGGCCGACGACCGCACAGGCCACGATCACGTGAATCACGTTGCACTTGAACTTGAATAATGCCACCGCTGCACCCAGTGTGATCAATCCCGACACCCAGTCAAAGCGACCACTGAACCCTGTGGGCCAGAGTACGTGGTAGCCGAATAACAGGCCCAGATTCAAAATCACCCCCACAACAGCGGCGGTGATGGCGGTCAGCGGGGCGGTGAACTTGAGATCATTGTGGGTGTTCTCCACCAAAGGGCCTCCGGCCAGAATGAACAGAAAAGAAGGCAAGAAGGTGAACCAAGTGACCAGACTGGCGGCGACCGCGCCGGCGAGGAACAGCGCGTCCGGTCCGAATAGGGCTTTGACATAGCCCCCCACAAAACCGACGAAGGCCACCACCATGATCAGCGGCCCGGGTGTTGTTTCTCCCAGTGCCAAGCCATCGATCATTTGCGTCGGCGTGAGCCAGCCATAGCTCTCCACCGCTCCTTGGTACACATAGGGCAGCACGGCATAGGCGCCGCCGAAGGTCAGCAGGGCTGCCTTGGTGAAGAACCAACCCATCTGGGTCAGCGTATGGTCCCAGCCATAGGTTGCCGTCAGCAAACCCATCGGCACAGCCCACAGCAAGGCACCCACCACGACTACCCAAAAAAGACGCGTCCAGCGGAAACAGGCGTGTTCCGGCGTCGGCGTCTCGTCATCGATCAGTGCCGGGCCATAGCTTTTGCCGACCTGGCGATGACCGCCACCGGTTTTGAACTTGTCGGGCACAAACCGCCCGCCGATGGTGCCGATCAGCGCGGCGGCGGCGACAATGGCCGGGAACGGCACATTGGCCGCAAAAATCGCGAAGAACGAAGCCGCTGCGATCCCCCATAGCCAGTTGTTTTTGAGGGTGCGTGAGCCAATGCGGTGTGCAGCCTGCACCACGATGGCGACTACTGCGGGCTTGATGCCATAGAACAAACCAGCAACCAACGGCATTTCGCCGAAAGCGATATACACCCAGGACAGAGCAATCAGAATCAGCAGCGAAGGCAGTACGAATAGCGTACCGGCAACGATCCCGCCCCACGTTCGGTGCATCAGCCAGCCAATATAGGTGGCCAGTTGTTGCGCCTCAGGACCGGGGAGCAGCATGCAGTAGTTCAGTGCGTGCAGAAAGCGCCGCTCGGAGATCCAGCGCCGATTTTCGACCAGTTCTTGGTGCATGATCGCAATCTGTCCGGCTGGGCCGCCAAAGCCGATCAAGCCCAGCTTCAGCCAAAAGGCGAATGCCTCCCAAAAACCGATGGATTGCTGGAGCGAGGTTGTGCTGACCTCTCCTTGATGTGTGGATGGGGTCATGGAATTGGGATTCCTTTATCGAAGCTGGCTAGCAAGCCGTCGAAGACGCTTGAAGCGGCCGTCAGCAATTGGTCATCATCGATGATGCTCGTGCGCATCCCGGCCAACACGCTTTCGATGCCCGCCGCCTCGGGCGGCTGGACGCCACCCACATCGAGGTAGTGCACCAGCAAACCAAGACGGGTCAGGGCGGGCTGCTCCAGTGCGAAACTTGTCGCCAGTACCTCGAAAGTGACGCGGCTGCCGACGTGGCTGAACATCGCCCCATCGAAGTCGAAGCCGAGCGCATCAGCGGGGCAATCCGCAGGCGTTGCTAACCAGAGCACTCGTGCGTGATGATCAATGAAGCGGCGTATGAGCCAAGCGCTGGCAAGCCGATCGACCCACGGGCGTTGCCGGGTGGCCCATATGCGCCCTTGATAGTCCGAAATCTGGCGGCGTGAAATATCGCCCTCCATGACTTGTGGTTCATCAGGTGACAGCGTGCGTGCACAGGCCAATTCCAGTTCGCGCAAGGCGCTGTCGGCCTGTCTCTGTGCCTCGCCGGGGAAGAAATCGATTGCCGCCAGATTGGCGAATGACTTGCGCAGCTTTCTGACTTGTCGCAGCACATCCTGCACGGTGTCTGGCGAGAGTAGCTGCTCGATTTGTCCGATCTCGCGGAGCAGTGTGGCGAAGTCGTTGCTGCGATCAAACAGGGAAACGAAACCCGCCTCCATGGGTTGTTCGACACGAAGGACATGGGAGGTGCCGCCTCCTTGGCGGACATCCGCCGCCAAACCATCCAGCGTGGAGCGGCAATCATCACGCTCGGGCATGAGATACACGCCGTCTCGCAGCACGGCTGCGCCGGACGCCTTGAGTGCGCGCCATGCGCGCTGACGCAGGCTCGCGTTCTCGGTCGGCAAAGTGGTAATGAGTGATAGCCACATACTCATAAAATATATTCTACATAAGTGTAGAGAAATCTACGAAGCATGATGCTACACACAATCGTGCGTGCCAGCGCTTTCAGTCCCCACGGCTACAACAGTTCCAAATCGCAATCCATGACCGTTATCGATCAGGCGCGTCAAGATTGATGACGCCTATCGCGTCAAGTCACCGGCGCTGCATGGGTGCATCTGGGAGCGCCGCCGCAGCGGCATGTTGTTATCGATGGGCTTTTGCTTGCACTCGGGCATCGAATTTTTCTTTGTTAACGACAAAGCGCTCGTGACGACCCTTTGAGATCAGTTCCACGCCATCGTGAGCCTCAACGGCAAATAGGAGTTTTTTGCCTTCAACGGCGAGCAATTCGACGCTGGCAGTGACTTCAAGGCCCGGTGGGGTGGCGGCCTCATGGCTTACGTCGATGTGGATTCCAACGGTTTGTTCTTGCGGCCAGTCGAGGTGGGGGTTGATTGCCTTGATGCACGCCCACTCAAGAAAGCCGACCAGGAAGCCCGTGGCAAAAACTTCCGGCATAGCGACAAACTCTTCCGACTCCGGATAAAGCGCAGGAACCGTTTTGCTGGGGGGCACTTTGAACTTGTGCTGGTATTGGATGCCGGGCTTGAGAGATTCTTTCATTTGGGCGGCGCAGATGTAGATGCCATGACACCTCGGACAACGCCGAAGCACCCAACCCAGCCGCCACGGCTTGCGGGCAAGCGAACAGCCTGAAGCGCGAGCGGTTGGTTTAAACCAGCATGGCCGCAATGGCTTGGGCGCACAGTGCGATCAGGCCACCGGGAATCAGACCCAGAACCAGCACCAGCGCACCGTTCAAGGTCAAGACTGTGCGCACCTCCATCGATGCAACGATGGGTTCGGTTTGCGTCGGGGCATCGAAGTACATGACCTTGATGACGCGTATGTAATAAAAGGCCCCGACCAAGGACATCATCACGGCAAAAATGGCCAGCCCGACATAGGCAGCCCCACCCGCCTGCAGCAGCGCTTGCAGCACGGCGAACTTGGCATAGAAGCCGACCAGGGGCGGCACACCGGCGAGCGAGAACATGCAGGCCGCCATGATGCCGGCGTACAGCGGGCTGCGCTGGTTGAGGCCAGCCAGATCGGTGATTTCTTCCGACTCGAAGCCGGTGCGGCTGAGCAACATGATGACGCCGAACACCGCCAGCGTGGTCAGCACATAGGTGACGACGTAGAACATGGCCGCGCTGTAGGCATTGACCATGTTGGAGCCATCACCACCGGCACCGATACCGGCCACCAGCGCCAGCAGCATGAAGCCCATCTGTGCAATGGTCGAGAAAGCCAGCATGCGCTTGAGGTTGGTCTGCGCCACCGCCGCCAAGTTGCCGACCAGCAGCGACACCACCGCCAGCACGGCCAGCATCTGCTGCCAGTCGAAAGCCAGCGGAGCCAGACCTTCGACCAGCAAGCGCATCACGATGGCAAAAGCGGCCAGTTTGGGCGCAGCACCAATGAACAGCGTGACCGCAGTCGGGGCACCGTGATAAACGTCGGGCACCCACATATGGAAAGGCACCACCCCCAGCTTGAATGCCAGACCGGCCACCACGAACACCAAACCAAGTACCAGCACCTGGGGCTGATCAACCCCGGCGGCAATCACCTGCGCGACGGTGTGTATGTCGAGCGAACCGGTGGCCCCATAAACCATCGACAGGCCATACAGCAGGAAGCCGCTGGCCATGGCACCGAGCACGAAATACTTCATGGCGGCTTCGGTGGCCAGGGTATGGTCGCGCCGCAGCGCGACCAGCGCATAGCTCGACAGGGTGAGCAGTTCCAGCCCGAGGTAGATGATCAGGAAGTTGTGCCCCGAGATCATGACGAACATGCCCAGCAGCCCCAGCATCGAGAGGGTGAACAGTTCGCCGCCACGCAGCATCTGGCGCGCACCCGCATAGTGACGCCCATAGATCAGGGTCAGCATCATGGCTAGGGCCGCAAAGGTCTTGAGCCAGTTGCCCATCGGGTCGCTGACGTACATGCCGCCAAAACCGCTGATGGTTTGACCGCTCAGGGCCATGTAAGCCGTCATCGCTGCCACCACGGCCAGCGTGAGTAACGTCAGGCGATGGGTGGAATCCCGCATCGGCGAGGTCACGAACAGGTCGTAAATCGCAATCACGCAGGCCATGCCCAACAGCAGCAGTTCGGGGTAAACCGTGACCCAGCTCAGACTGTCTATCATTGTGGTGCTCTTTCAAATCCAGTGGAGGCGGTTCAGGGCAGCTTGGAGACTGCGATGTGCTGCAACAGTTCAGTCACCGAAGGCATCATCACATCGGTGAAGGGCTTGGGGTAGATGCCCATGTACAAGACCATCAAGGCCAGCAGCGCCAGCACGAAAAACTCGCGGCCATTGATGTCGATCAATGCCTTGACGTTGGCGTTGCCGACCGGGCCCAGATAGACGCGCTTGAACATGACGAGCGAATACGAGGCCCCCAGGATGAGGGCGGTGGCGGCACCGAGGCCGATCCAGAAGTTGGCCTGCACCGCACCCAGGATCACCATCCATTCGCCGACAAAACCGGCCGTGCCCGGCAAACCAGCGTTGGCCATGGTGAACAGCAGCGCAAAGGCAGCAAAGCGCGGCATGGTGTTGGTGACGCCCCCGTAGTCCGACATGTCGCGCGAGTGCATGCGGTCGTACAGCACGCCGATGCACAGGAACATGGCGGCCGAGACAAAACCGTGGGCGATCATCTGCACGATCGCTCCGGCCATCGCCAGCTCATTGAACAGGAAGAAGCCCAGCGTCACAAAGCCCATGTGCGCGACCGACGAATAGGCCACCAGCTTCTTCATGTCCTGCTGCACCAAGGCCACTAGGCCGACATAGATCACGGCCACCAGCGAAAGAGCGATCATCAGCCCGGCCCACTGCATGGAAGCGTCGGGCAGGATGGGCAGGGAAAAGCGCAGGAAACCGTAGGCACCGAGCTTGAGCATGATGGCGGCCAGCACCGCAGAACCGCCGGTCGGGGCTTCCACGTGGACGTCGGGCAACCAGGTGTGGACCGGCCACATCGGCACCTTGACCGCAAACGCAGCAAAGAAGGCAAAGAACAGCAGGGTCTGGGCGGTGGCACCGAGCGGCAACTGATGCCAGGTCGCCAGATCGAAGCTGCCACCCGAGACGTTGTACAGGTAGATCAGCGCGATCAACATCAGCAGGGAACCGAGCAGCGTGTAGAGGAAGAATTTGAACGCGGCGTAAATCTTGTTCGGACCACCCCAGATGCCGATGATCAGGTACATCGGGATCAGCGTGGCTTCGAAGAAGATGAAGAACAGCATCGCATCGGCGGCGGAAAACACGCCGATCATCAAGCCTGACAGGATCAGGAAGGCCCCCATGTACTGGTGTACACGCTCGGTGATGGACTCCCAACTGGCAATCACCACGATGACGGTGATGAAGGCCGTCAGCAACACCAGCCAGAGCGAGATGCCGTCAACCGCGAGGTGGTAGTAGATGTTGAAACGCTCGATCCAGATCGTTTTTTCGACGAACTGCATGGCGGCTGACCCGACCTCGAAGCCGGTATAGAGCGGCAGCGTGATGGCAAGACCGACCAGTGAGCCGAACAGCGCCACCCAGCGCACCATGCGGGCATTGTCTTCACGACCAAAGGCGAGCAGGAGGGCGCCAAACAGAATCGGCGTCCAGATCGCAAGGCTCAGCAAACCCATTTATTGTTCTCCTTATTTGGCGAGCCAGACGAAATAGCTCATGAACGCGACAACGCCCACGATCATCACGAACGCATAGTGGTAGAGGTAGCCGGTCTGCGCACGACGAACGACGCCCGCCATCCAGCCCACGACCTTCCAGCTCAGGTTGACCACCGCCCCTTCGATCAAGCCGCGGTCGCCGCCTTTCCAGAGGCCGATGCCCAGACCTACCGCAGCCTTGGCAATGATGTTTTCATTGATCCAGTCCATGTAGTACTTGTTCTCCAGGATGACCACGATGAAGCGGAACTTCCGGGCCATGGCCGCCGGCAGCGCCGGGTTGACCATGTACATATACCAAGCCAGCAAGGTGCCTGCCGTGGCCAAATACAGCGGGGGCGTGAAGAAGGCGTGCGCCACCAACCCGAGCGGGCTGGTGAAAACGGCTGCAAATTCAGCCATGGCCGGATGGGCTTGCGAGTTCACGGTGATCGCGTCAGCCAGGAAATCACCAAACACCATCGGGACAATGGTCATGTACCCGATGATGACCGAGGGGACCGCCAGCAGCACCAGAGGTACCGTGATCACCCAGGGCGACTCATGCGGCTTGCCGTCGCCGTGGTCATCGTGGTGATGGTCGTCGTGATGCGCGTCCGGGTTCTGGTCGTAGCGTTCCTTGCCGTGGAAAACCAGGAAGTACAGCCGGAACGAGTAGAAAGCCGTGACGAAAACCCCAGCCAGCAGCGCAAAATAGGCCAGATCCGAAGCCGGCAGGTTGCTGAATTTGACCGTCTCGATGATGCTGTCTTTGGAGTAGAAACCCGACAGGAACGGCGTGCCGATCAATGCCAGCGTGCCGATCAGGAAGGTGATCCACGTAATCGGCATGTATTTGCGCAGCCCCCCCATCCAGCGGATGTCCTGGTTGTGGTGCAAGCCCATGATGACCGAACCGGCGGCGAGGAACAGCAAGGCTTTGAAGAAAGCGTGCGTCATCAGGTGGAACACCGCCACCGAGTAGGCCGAAGCCCCCAGCGCGACCGTCATGTAACCCAGTTGGGACAAGGTGGAGTAGGCCACGACACGCTTGATGTCGTTCTGGATGATGCCCATGAAGCCCATGAACAGGGCCGTAATGGCTCCGATGATCAGGATGAAGTTGAGCGCGGCATCGGACAGTTCATAGATCGGCGACATGCGTGCCACCATGAATATCCCTGCCGTGACCATGGTGGCGGCGTGAATCAGCGCGGAAATCGGGGTCGGGCCTTCCATCGAGTCGGGCAGCCAGACGTGCAGCGGGAACTGGGCCGATTTACCCATGGCCCCTATGAACAGGCAGATCGCAATCACGGTCGCGAGCATCACATCCTGGCCGAGGATGTACCAGGGGAATTCGATGTTGGCGATCAGTTGCGGTGCGCGCTCGAAGATTTCGCTGTAGTTCAGGCTGCCGGTGTAGGCAGCAATCAGACCGATCCCCAGGATGAAACCAAAGTCACCGACCCGGTTGACCAGAAACGCCTTCATATTGGCGAAAATCGCCGTGGGCTTGTTGTACCAGAAGCCGATCAGCAGGTACGAAACCAGACCCACCGCCTCCCAGGCAAAAAACAACTGCAACAGGTTGTTGCTCATGACCAGCATGAGCATCGAGAACGTGAACAGCGAGATATACGCAAAGAACCGGTTGTAGCCGGCATCTTCTTCCATGTAGCCGATGGTGTAGATGTGCACCATCAGCGAGACAGAGGTCACGACCACCATCATCATGGCGGTGAGCCCGTCGATCAGGAAGCCGATCTCCATGCGCAGGCCACCGATCACCATCCATTCGTAGATCGAGTCGTTGAACCGGGCGTCATGAACCGCCACGGCCCACAGCGTCATCAAGGAAATGATGAAGGAAACCAGTACCCCCAGAATGGCGATGGAGTGGCACAGACGACGGCCGAACCAGTTGCCGCCCAGTTTGGTACCCAGGATGCCGGCCAGCGCCGACCCCACCAGCGGGGCGAGCGGCACCGCCAGCAGCGTGCTTGCAGATAGGGTTGTACTCATGCTTTTGTTCTCGTTGGGCCCGGAGCCTTAGCCCTTGAGCGTGTTGAGTTCATCCACATTGATGGACGACTTGTTGCGGAACAGCAGAATCAGGATCGCCAGGCCTATGGCTGCCTCTGCGGCCGCTACCGTCAGGATGAAGAAGACGAACACCTGACCGTGCAGATCACCGAGGTAGTAGGCAAACGCAATAAAGTTGATGTTGACGGCCAGCAGCATCAGCTCGATGGCCATGAGCAGCACGATCAGGTTTTTTCGGTTGAGGAAAATGCCCACCACGGAAAGGGCAAACAGCATCGCACCCAGCGACAGGAAATGCCCGAGCGTCAAGGTCGTCATGCCTTGCCCTCCGTGTTGGTGACGGCTGCGGCCGATGTCGGCTTGGGCGTGGCAGCCACGGGAACCACCAGCAGCCGATCGGCTGCCTTGACCCGTACTTGCTCACTGGCGTCGATGGCTTTGCTGTCTTTGCGCTTGCGCAGCGTCAGGGCAATGGCGGCAATCATGGCCACCAGCAAGATGACGGCCGACACCTGGATCGGCAGCAGGTATTCGGTGTAGAGCAGAACACCCAGTGCGTGGGTGTTGGAGTGGTCCGGCGCATGCATGGCCGACGCCGCCGCGAGTTCATTCACCTTGAGGGTCGGGAAACCGAACCACAACACCGTGATGAGTTGCCCCGAGATGACGATGCCCAACACCGCCGCCGCCGGAAAATGCTTCCAGAAACCCTTGCGCACGGACTCGATGTTGATGTCGGCCATCATCACCACGAAGAGGAACAGCACCATCACGGCGCCCAGGTAAACCAGCACCAGGGTGATGGCCAGGAACTCGGCTTTGAGCAACAGCCAGATGGCAGCGGCCTGCGAAAACGCCAGCATCAGGTAGAGCACCGCATGCACCGGATTGCGTGCGGTGATGACCTTGAAGGCCGAAAACAGCAAGACTGCCGAAAAAACGTAGAAGAAACCCGCTTGGTAATCCATGTCGTTCTCTGTTGGGCCTTTCAGCGGTAGGGGGCATCGGCCGCCTTGGCCGCTGCAATCTCTTTTTCGTAGCGATCACCCACCGCCAGCAGCATGTCTTTGGTGAAGTAGAGGTCGCCGCGCTTCTCGCCGTGGTATTCCAGTATCTGGGTCTCGACGATGGCGTCCACCGGACACGCCTCTTCGCAGAAGCCGCAGAAGATGCATTTGGTGAGGTCGATGTCGTACCGGGTGGTGCGGCGGGTGCCATCGGCTCGAACATGGGA
Organism: Tepidimonas sp. UBA997; assembly: GCA_002291945.1. Taxonomy (GTDB): domain Bacteria; phylum Pseudomonadota; class Gammaproteobacteria; order Burkholderiales; family Burkholderiaceae_C; genus UBA997. Next base: position 13,925 of record DBAZ01000024.1, on the reverse strand, counting down.
CTCGATGCTGATGGCCATCGCCGGACAAACCGCTTCGCACAGTTTGCAGGCAATGCAGCGTTCCTCGCCGTTATCGTAACGGCGCTGAGCGTGCAAACCCCGGAAGCGGGGCGACAGAGGCGTTTTCTCCTCCGGGAACTGCACCGTCACCTTGCGGCGCAGTGCATAGCGGCCGGTCAGGGCCATGCCCTTGACCAGCTCGACCAACAGAAAGCTCTTGAAAAAATCCTTGAGCGAAAAAGGCGCAACAGCGGACGCAGACATGCCGATAGCCTCCTTAGTCCCAGATGTTCCAGGGGGTCTGCATCCAGGCCCCGACCACCAGCAACCAGACCAGGGTCACTGGAATGAAAATCTTCCAGCCCAGACGCATGATCTGGTCGTAACGGAAGCGCGGAAAGGTGGCACGAATCCAGATGAACAGGGAAACGACCACAAAGGTCTTGATGGCCAGCCAGATCCAGCCCGGTATGAAGTCCAGCGCCGCCACCGGAGCATCCCAGCCACCGAGGAACATCAGCACCGCCAAGATCGACACCAGCCACATGCTGGCGTATTCCGCCAGGAAGAAGATGGCAAAACGCATGCCCGAGTACTCGACCATGTGACCGGCCACGATTTCGGCTTCGCCTTCGACCACGTCGAACGGATGGCGGTTGGTTTCGGCCACGCCAGAAATCAGGAACACCACGAAAATCGGCAACAGTGGCAACCAGTTCCACGACAGGAAGTTCAAGCCCATGTCGGCAAACATGCCGGTTTGCTGCGAAGCCACGATGACGCCCAACTGCAGGCTGCCAGCCGTCATGATGACCACCAGGAAGCAGAAACCGATGGCGATTTCGTAGCTCACCATCTGCGCCGAAGCCCGCATCGCGCCGAGGAAGGCGTACTTCGAGTTCGACGCCCAGCCGGCGATGATGACTCCATACACCTCGATCGAGGTGATGGCCAGAATCAGCAGCAGGCCGGCGTTCACATTGGCCAGGATCGCATCCGGGCCAAAGGGAATCGCCACCCAGGCGGCCAAGGCGGGCATGATGGCCAGCAGCGGTGCCAGACGGAACAGGCCGGAACTCGCTGCGCTGGGGCTGATGAGTTCCTTGCTCAGCAGCTTGAGGGCATCGGCTATCGGTTGCAGCAGGCCGAAGGGGCCGACCCGGTTGGGGCCCAGGCGCACCTGCATGAAGCCCAGCAGTCTGCGCTCCCAGAGGGTGAGGTAGGCCACGGCACCCAGCAGGGGCAGCAACACCGCCATGATCTTGATCAGGCTCCAGATCACCGGCCAGGCCGCCGTCTGCCACCAAGACGCGGCCAGCAGATGGAGGCCGCCGTAGTAGAGTGCGTCTATCATGCGCTGGCTCCCTCTTGAGCCCGCTGGGCGGCGCGGCCATCAGCGGTGAGTTGCAGGGACGGCGAGCGGCGCACCAAGCCGTCCAACTGGTAGATCGACGCGACACAGGGCGTGCCGGTAGTGACCCGGGTGTCGAAAGCCGCCGTGGTGCGGTTGTCGAGCCTGCTGGCTTCGACCGTAGCGCCCGCAAGCACGCCGGGCAGGGCCTGCGCCAGCACGGCCTGAGAGCTGTCGGCGTCGAAGCCCGGCACGCCGAGCAGGTTGCCCAGCACGCGCAACACCTTCCAGGCCGGTCGGGTTTCACCCAACGGCTTGACGACGGCATGGAAGCTTTGCAGACGACCTTCGGCATTCACGAACGAGCCCGAGGTTTCGGTGAAGGGAGCGACCGGCAGCAGCACGTCGCTCACATCCAGATTGGTCTTGAACGGGCTGAGCGTGACGACCATGTCGGACTGCGCCAAGCCCTGGCTGCAGACAGCCGTGTCGGCGCCCGGCTCCACCTGCAGCAGCAGGGCCGCCTTCAGCCCGCCGGTCAGCATCTGGGTCGCATTCAGCCCAGTCGGGCCAGGCAGGGCCTGTACCAGTTGAGCGCCGACGGTGTTGGCCGCTTCGGTCAGGTAGCCGACGCGGGCACCGGTGTTCTGGGCCAGCCATTGGGCCACGGCCAGCAGGCTGGACGCTTGTTCGTGGTGAGCCGCAGCATTGCCCAGCAAAATGGCCTTGCGCTCACCCGACAGCAGCGACTCGGCGACGGCACGCGCCTGCGGCGTGACTTCCACCGCAACCGGTGCTGCCAAGCCTTGGGCCGCAGCGACGGCAGCGGCAATGCCCGCCAGCGCCAGCGGCCATTGCCCGGCATCGGCCTGCACCGCATGGGCTACCGGCAAGGCCCAGTCCTGCGCGGTGGCCCACAGCACGGACACTTCGGCCCCGAGTCGCGCCGCCTGGCGTATGCGCTGGGCGAATAGCGGATGGTCCTTGCGCAGATTGGATCCCACCACCAGCACCCGATCGAGCGCCGACAGTTCGGCAATCGGCAGGCCCAGCCAGCGGGCCGAACCGGGCGGGGCGGTGTGGCTATAGTCTGCGGCACGCAAGCGGGTGTCGATATTGGCGCTGCCCAAGCCGCGCACCAGTGCGCCTGCGAGGTAGAGTTCCTCCACCGTGCTGTGCGGGCTGGCCACCACGCCGATGGCTGCCGACCCATGATCCGCCTGCACCTGGCGCAGTCCGTTGGCCACGTATTCGAGCGCGGTCTGCCAGTTCACTTCCTTCCATGCGCCGCCCTGCTTGAGCATGGGCTGGGTCAAGCGATCGGGGCTGCTGAGGGCTTCGTAGCTGAAGCGGTCGCGGTCGGCGATCCAGCACTCGTTGACGGCTTCGTTTTCCAGCGGCACCACGCGCATGACCTGGTTGGACTTGACCTGCACGATCAGGTTGGCACCGGTGCCATCGTGCGGGCTCACGCTCTTGCGGCGTGACAATTCCCAGGTACGGGCCTGGTAGCGGAAGGGTTTGCTGGTCAGGGCACCGACGGGGCAGATGTCGATCATGTTGCCCGAGAGTTCTGAGTCCACGCTCTGGCCGACAAAGGTCTCGATTTCGGCGTGCTCGCCGCGGTGCGACATGCCCAGTTCCATGACGCCGGCGATCTCCTGGCCGAAACGCACGCAGCGGGTGCAGTGGATGCAGCGGCTCATCTCTTCCATCGAGATCAGCGGGCCGACATCCTTGTGCAACACGACGCGCTTTTCTTCCTCGTAGCGCGAGCCCGTGCCGCCATAGCCCACCGCCAAGTCCTGCAACTGGCACTCGCCGCCCTGGTCGCAAATGGGGCAGTCCAGCGGGTGGTTGATGAGCAGAAACTCCATCACCGACTGCTGGGCCTTGATGGCCTTGTCGGACTTGGTGCGCACGATCATGCCCTGCGTCACCGGGGTGGCACAGGCTGGCATGGGTTTGGGGGCTTTTTCCACATCGACCAAGCACATGCGGCAGTTGGCCGCGATGCTCAGCTTTTTGTGGTAGCAGAAATGAGGAATGTAGGTGCCGACCTTGTCTGCAGCGTGCATCACCATGCTGCCGGGCGGTACGGCCACCTTCTTGCCGTCGAGTTCGATTTCAACCATGTTGCGCCTTTCGCTGGGCCGCCCCAACAGAGGCAGGTGCCCCTTCGGGGGACAGCGATCGAAGAATGAGCGTGGGGGCCATAGGGGGTTTGCCTCAAACGTAGGCCGGGACCATGCAGGTCTTGTGTTCGATGTGGTGCTCGAACTCGTGGCGGAAGTGCTTGATCATGCCGCGCACCGGCATGGCCGCCGCATCACCGAGGGCGCAGATGGTGCGGCCCATGATGTTTTCGGCCACGTTGTCGAGCAGCGCCATGTCGCTCGGCTTGCCTTGCCCGCGCTCGATGCGATCGACCATGCGCCACAACCAGCCCGTGCCTTCGCGGCAGGGCGTGCATTGACCGCAGGATTCGTGCATGTAGAAATAGCTCAGCCGCTGCAGCGACTTGACCATGCAGCGGCTGTCGTCCATGACGATGACCGCCCCCGAACCCAGCATCGAGCCCGCCTTGCTGATGGAGTCGTAGTCCATCGTGCAGTCCATGATGATGTGCTGCGGCAGCACGGGGGCCGACGAGCCGCCCGGAATCACCGCCTTGAGCTGACGGCCAGCACGCACACCCCCAGCGAGTTCCAGCAGTTTGCCAAACGGTGTGCCAAGCGGGATTTCGTAGTTGCCGGGCCGCTGCACGTCGCCCGAAACGGAAAAAATCTTGGTGCCGCCGTTGTTCGGCTTGCCACATTCCAGGTAGGCCTGGCCGCCGTTGCGGATGATCCAGGGCACCGCAGCAAAGGTTTCGGTGTTGTTGATGGTGGTCGGCTTGCCATACAGGCCAAAGCTGGCCGGGAACGGCGGCTTGAAGCGCGGCTGCCCCTTCTTGCCTTCCAGCGATTCCAGCAAAGCGGTTTCTTCGCCACAGATGTAAGCGCCGAAGCCATGAAAGGCATGCAACTGGAAATGGAAGTCGGATCCCATGATCCGCTCGCCCAGATAACCGGCTGCCCGCGCCTCTTCGAGTGCGGCCTCGAAGCGCTCATAGACCTGGAAGATCTCGCCGTGGATGTAGTTGTAACCCACCGCTATGCCCATGGCGTAGGCGGCAATCGCCATGCCTTCGATGACGATGTGCGGGTTGTACATCAGGATGTCGCGGTCTTTGCAGGTGCCCGGCTCGCCTTCGTCCGAGTTGCAGACCAGGTACTTGGGGCCCGGGAACTGGCGCGGCATGAAGCTCCACTTCAGGCCGGTGGGAAAGCCCGCCCCCCCCCGACCCCGCAGCGCGGACTCCTTGACCGTGGCAATGACCTGATCCTGCGTCAGCCCGGCACCGCCATCCTTGCCCAGAATCTTGCGCAGCGCCTGATAACCGCCACGCGCTTCGTAGTCCTTGAGCGACCAGTTGCCGCCATGCAAACCGGCATAGATTTGCGGCTGGATGTGACGATCGTGAAAACAGGTCTCCTGACCCTGGGCCTGGAACCGTTCCAGCACTTGATGGACGTTCATGCCTGACTCTCCGCCGACTTGAGGCCCGCGATCAACTGATCGAGTTTGTCGTTGCTCATGAAGCTGCACATGTGCCGGTCGTTGACCAGCAGCACCGGGGAATCGGCACAGGCCCCGAGGCATTCGCTTTGCTGCAGCGTGAACAGACCGTCGGCCGTGGTTTCACCCATCTGGATACCGAGCTTGTGCTCCAGATGCTGCAAGGCCTGGGCACCGTCGCGCAGGGTGCAGGGCAGGTTGGTGCAGACGTTGAGCTTGAACTTGCCCACCGGCTGCTGGTTGTACATGTTGTAGAAAGTGGTGACCTCGTGCACCGCAATGGCCGCCATGCCGAGGTACTGGGCGATGCCTTTTTCGGCGGCTGCCGTGACATGGCCCTGCTCCTGCTGGACGATGGACAGACAGGCCATGACCGCCGACTGCTTCTGGTCGGCCGGGTATTTGGCCACTTCCCGCGCAAAACGGGCCAGCGTGGACGCGGCAAACACCTGGGCGTCTGGGGGGGACTGGGGTGCGCTCATCGATCGATCTCTCCAAACACGATATCCATGGTGCCGATGATGGCCACCGCATCGGCCAGCATGTGGCCCTTGGCCATTTCGTCCATGCAGGCCAGATGCGCAAAGCCCGGCGCACGAATCTTGAGGCGGTACGGCTTGTTGGCACCGTCGCTCACGAGGTAGATGCCGAACTCCCCCTTGGGGTGTTCGACGGCGGCGTAGGCTTCGCCTTCGGGCACATGGAAACCTTCGGTGAAGAGCTTGAAGTGGTGGATCAGCTCTTCCATGTTCGACTTCATGGACTCGCGGGCCGGGGGCGCGACCTTGTGGTTGTCCGTGATCACCGGCCCAGGGTTGGCACGCAGCCATTGCACGCACTGCTTGATGATGCGGTTGGACTGGTTCAACTCCTCCATGCGGACGAGGTAACGGTCGTAGGTGTCGCCAGTCTTGCCGACCGGAATATCAAACTCCATCCGGTCATAGACATCGTAGGGCTGCTTTTTGCGCAAGTCCCAAGCGATGCCCGAGCCACGCAGCATCGGGCCGGTCATGCCCAGATTGAGCGCCCGCTCCGGGGTGACCACACCGATGCCCACGGTGCGCTGTTTCCAGATCCGGTTGTCGGTCAGCAGGGTGTGATATTCGTCCAAGTATGTCGGGAAGCGCTGGGTGAAGTCGTCGATGAAATCGAGCAACGACCCCTGCCGGTTCTGGTTCATCCCTTGCAGCGCCTTGGCGTTGCGGATTTTGTTCGGCTGGTACTGGGGCATCGAGTCGGGCAGATCACGATACACGCCCCCCGGGCGGAAATACGCCGCGTGCATCCGCGCACCCGACACCGCTTCGTACATGTCGAACAGGTCTTCGCGCTCGCGGAAAGCGTAGATCAGAATGGTGGAGCTGCCGCAATCGTTGCCGTGCGAACCCAGCCACATCAGGTGGTTCATGAGGCGGGTAATTTCGGCAAACATGACCCGGATGTACTGGGCACGCAGCGGCACCTCGATGCCCAGCAGCTTTTCGATGGCCAGGCAGTAGGCGTGCTCGTTGCACATCATCGAGACGTAATCCAGCCGGTCCATGTAGGGCAGCGACTGGATGAAGGTCTTGCTCTCGGCGAGCTTTTCGGTGGCGCGGTGCAGCAGCCCGATGTGCGGGTCGGCACGCTGCACCACTTCGCCGTCGAGTTCGAGCACCAGACGCAGCACGCCGTGCGCCGCCGGGTGTTGCGGCCCGAAGTTCAGGGTGTAATTCTTGATTTCAGCCATATTGCATTGCACGCGGAGGCAGCGCCTCAGTGCAGCCCCCCGTAGTTGTCTTCGCGGATGATGCGCGGCGTGATCTCGCGCGGCTCGATGGTCACGGGCTCGTACACCACGCGGCGGCGCTCTGGGTCGTAACGCATTTCGACGTGGCCCGAGAGCGGGAAGTCCTTGCGGAATGGGTGGCCGATGAAGCCGTAGTCGGTCAGGATGCGGCGCAAGTCATCGTGACCTTCGAACAGGATGCCGTAGAGGTCGAACGCTTCGCGCTCGTACCAGTTGGCCGACGACCAGAGGCTGGTCACGGAATCGAGCACCGGAAAATCGTCGTCGGGGCAGAACACGCGCACCCGCACCCGCTGGTTCAGGCTCACCGACAGCAGATGCGCCACCACCGCGAAACGGCTGCCTTCGCAAGCACCGTCACGGTATTCGGAGTAATCCATGCCGCACAAGTCCACCAGCTGCTCGAACTGGCAGCCCGGCGCGTCGCGCAGTGCCTGCATGGCCTGGAAGTAGCGCGGCGCTGCCACCCGCACCGTGATTTCACCCCGCTCCAGCGTGATGGCCGCAGCCAGGTCGCCCAAGGCAGTTTGAACGGTCTCTTTGAGAGATTCCAGTGGCACCGCCGACCAGGAACCTACATGTACCGCACCCGTGTTAGCAATGGTCATGACTGAACTCCGGCACTCAGGCGCGCGCAATGGTGTTGGTGCGGCGGATTTTCTGCTGCAACTGGATGATGCCGTAGATCAAGGCTTCGGCCGTGGGGGGGCAGCCCGGCACATACACGTCCACCGGCACCACGCGGTCGCAGCCGCGCACCACCGAGTAACTGTAGTGGTAGTAGCCGCCGCCATTGGCACAGGATCCCATCGAAATGACCCAGCGCGGCTCGGCCATCTGGTCATAGACCTTGCGCAGGGCGGGTGCCATTTTGTTGCACAGCGTGCCCGCCACGATCATCAGGTCCGACTGGCGCGGGCTGGCGCGAAACACCTCGGCACCAAAGCGAGCCAAATCATAACGAGCCGTTGCGGCGTGCATCATTTCAACCGCACAACAGGCCAGACCAAAGGTCATGGGCCAGAGCGAGCCGGTTTTGGCCCAGTTCACCACCGAGTCGTAACTGGTGGTGATGAATCCTTCTTTCAGGACGCCTTCGATCATGCCGATCTCCTTGATTGGTGCAGACGCATCACTCCCAGTCCAGGGCGCCTTTTTTCCACTCGTACACAAAACCCACCACCAGAATGGCCAGGAACATCACCCCAGCCCAGAAGCCCACCGGACCGATGTCGGAAAAAGCCACCGCCCAGGGAATCAGGAACGCGATTTCGAGATCGAAGAGGATGAACAGGATGGCGACGAGGTAGTAGCGCACGTCGAACTGCATGCGGGCGTCTTCAAACGCCTCGAAGCCGCATTCGTAAGGGGAGTTTTTTTCGGGGTCCGGGCGATTGGGCCCGAGAATGTAACCAAACACCTGGGGGAGTACCCCAACAGCAAGGCCGACCAAGATAAACAAGAGTACTGGAAGGTATGGCTCTAAGTTCATTTGGTTATCCTACCGCCGACACAAGGGCGGCTCATTGAATTGGTGCCGACGGCGAGACTCGAACTCGCACAGCTTTCGCCACTACCCCCTCAAGATAGCGTGTCTACCAATTTCACCACGTCGGCTAAGGGATTGCTGGTCAGTGGCGGGATCTCGCTGTACCTCACCCGCCATCCAACAGACCATGATTCTACTCTGAAAACTCAGGGTTTTTCTGACACCCGGTTTACTGACCGGGAATCTGAGAAGCACCCCCCGGCGCAGCCGGGACGGTGTCCGGTATCTGGCTTTGCGGAATGGCCGGAACCGTGGTGGCAGGAAGATTTTCAAGAACACTGCCACTGGACGCCGCTGGACGCGGATTGCCAAAGTAAGCCAAGGCCAGCGTACAGGTCAGGAATACCGTCGCCAATACGGCTGTGCTGCGAGACAGGAAGTTAGCCCCGCCACTGGCACCGAACAGGGTCGCTGAACCCGCCCCGCCCCCACCAAAAGCGGCACCAGCATCGGCACCCTTGCCCTGCTGAACCAATATCAGGGCCACGAGGGCAATCGCAGAGAGCAGTTGAACTGCGAGAAGAATAGTCAACAAAACGTTCATGAGAGACTCCTGAAATGCAAACCGTCAGGGCTGAGTGGCCGCCGCAACGATGGATAAAAGTTGATGAGCATCACGCGAGGCTCCACCGATCAGTGCACCATCCACATCGGGCAGGGCCAACAGTTCGGCGGCATTGGACCCATTCACACTGCCGCCGTACAAGATGCGGTTGCGCTCTGCGTGGGTGGTGGCGGCACGCAATTGTGCCCGCAACACCGCATGCACCGCCTGCGCCTGCGCCGGTGTTGCCGTCAGGCCCGACCCGATGGCCCAGACCGGCTCGTAAGCGACCACGATTTCGCTGGTGCAGTGGCCCACCGCATGGATCACTGCCGACAACTGGCGCTTGACCACGAATTCAGTCCGGCCCGCTTCGCGGTCACGCAGCGTTTCCCCCACGCAGACGATGGGCGTGATGCCTGCGGCCAGCGCACGCTGGGCCTTGGCGGCCACCACGTCGTCGCTTTCGCCGTGCAGCTCACGCCGCTCCGAGTGGCCGACGATCACATAGCGGCAAGCAAAATCTTTCAGCATGGCGGCACTGACTTCACCCGTGTAAGCGCCCGCTTCGTGCATGGACAAGTCCTGGGCACCCCAGTCCATGCCACGCCCCGACAACAGGGCCTGCAATTGCGCCAGGTAAGGGGCGCTGGCGCAGATGGCCAAGTCGGCCCGGGCCAGATCGAAACCAGCGAGCAGCGCCTGCAGCAGGGTTGCGTTGCCTGCCAAGCTGCCATTCATCTTCCAGTTGCCAACGATCAGTTTTTTGCGCATAGGGCGGTCAATCCTTCAGCGACCAGTCGATCAGCAACTTGCCGACATGCTGGTTGGACTCCATCAAGGCATGCGCCTGTGCAGCTTGCGACGGGGCAAACACCTGAAACACCACCGGCTTGATCGCGCCCGCTTCCAGCCAGGGCCAGACGCGCTGGCGCAATTGTGAGGCAATCGCTGCCTTGAAGGCCACAGATCTGGGGCGCAGGGTGGAGCCGGTGACGGTGAGGCGACGGCGCAGTAGCTTGCCGGCATCCAGTGTCGCCTGCACTCCCCCCTGTACCGCAATGATGACCAACCGACCGTCTTCGGCCAGGCAGTCGATCTCGCGGGCCACGTAGGGGCCAGCCACCATGTCGAGTATGACATCGACCCCGCGCCCGCCCGTGAGTTCGGCGACTGCGCGCACGAAGTCCTGGTTTTTGTACTGGATGGCATGGTCGGCACCCAGCGCCAGACAGGCCCGTGCCTTGTCTTCGCTGCCCACGGTAACGATCACCGTCGCGCCGATGGCCTTGGCCATCTGGATGGCAGTGACACCGATGCCGCTGGAGCCGCCCTGCACCAGCAGGGTCTCACCAGCCTGCAGGCGAGCGCGATCAAACACATTGCTCCAGACGGTGAAGCAGGTTTCCGGCAACCCGGCTGCGTTCAAGACCGACCAGCCTGCAGGCACCGGCAGACACTGCCCGACCGGGGCCACGCCGTATTCGGCATAGCCCCCGCCCGCCAGCAAGGCACAGACCGCGTCGCCGACGGCGAGACCGGCCTGGGCCAGCGCATCCTCATCACCCGACTCGATCACGCCCGCCACTTCGAGGCCCGGTAGGTCGCTAGCCCCCGGCGGTGCCGGATAGTGACCGGTCCGCTGGAGCACATCGGGGCGGTTGACGCCCGAAGCCGCGACCCGGATCAGGCATTCCCCGGCAGCGGGCAGCGGGCGGTCGCGCGTCGTCAGCCGCAGCACCTCGGGGGCACCGTAGGCAGAAACCTCAACCGCTCGCATGGTGTGCGTCATCTCAGCCCGTCACTGCTGTTGCTGTTGCTGCGACGCGCCGCCCTCTTCGCGCTCGATCAGCGCTTTCATGGACAGCTTGATGCGACCTTTTTCGTCGGTCTCTAGCACCTTGACCTTGACGATCTGGCCTTCCTTCAGGAAATCCGTCACCTTCTCGACGCGCTGGTGCGCAATCTGGCTGATGTGCAGCAGGCCGTCCTTGCCGGGCAGCAGGTTGACCAGGGCGCCGAAGTCCAGAAGCTTGGTGATCGGGCCTTCATAGACCTTGCCGATTTCGACTTCGGCGGTGATTTCCTCGATGCGGCGCTTGGCGACTTCGGCCTTGGCACCGTCGTTCGAGGCGATGGTGATGGTGCCGTCTTCGCCGATGTCGATCTGGGTGCCGGTTTCTTCGGTCAGTGCCCGGATGGTGGCACCGCCCTTGCCGATCACGTCGCGGATCTTCTCGGGATTGATCTTCATGGTGTAGAGGCGCGGCGCAAAATCGGAGATCTCGGCCTTCGCGGTGCCCATGGCGTCCTGCATCTTGCCCAGGATGTGCAGCCGGGCTTCCTTGGCCTGCGCCAGCGCCACCTGCATGATTTCCTTGGTGATGCCCTGAATCTTGATGTCCATCTGCAGGGCGGTCACGCCATGAATGGTGCCGGCCACCTTGAAGTCCATGTCGCCCAGATGATCTTCATCGCCCAGAATGTCGGTCAGGACGGCGAACTTGTTGCCCTCTTTGATCAGGCCCATGGCGATACCCGCCACATGCGCCTTCATCGGCACCCCGGCGTCCATCAAGGCCAGGCAGCCGCCGCAGACCGAAGCCATCGACGAAGAACCGTTGGATTCGGTGATTTCAGAGACCACGCGCAGGGTGTAGGGGAATTCTTCCTTGCTGGGCAGGGCGGCCACCAGGGCACGCTTGGCCAGGCGGCCGTGGCCGATTTCGCGCCGCTTGGGGCTGCCCACTCGACCCGTTTCGCCGGTGGCAAAGGGCGGCATGTTGTAGTGCAGCATGAAGCGGTCTTCGAATTCGCCCGCCAGCGCGTCGATTTTCTGCGCGTCGCGGTCGGTGCCCAGGGTGGCGATCACCAGCGCCTGGGTTTCACCGCGGGTGAACAGGGCCGAGCCGTGGGTGCGCGGCAGCACGCTGTTGCGGATTTCGATGGCACGCACGGTGCGGGTGTCGCGACCGTCGATGCGCGGCTCGCCCGCCAAAATCTGGCCGCGCACGATGGAGGCCTCGATATTGAACAGCAATTCCTGCACCTTGACGGCGTCGAACGCCACGCCTTGCGCGTTCAGGCCGTCTATCACGGCGGCGTAGGCCTCCCGGCAGGCCTGGGTGCGTGCCTGCTTGTTGCGTATCTGGTAGGCGGCGACCAGCTTGTCGCGGCCCAAGGCCTCGACCTGAGCGATCAGCGGCTCGTCCTTGGCGGGCGGCTGCCAGTTCCACTCGGGCTTGCCAGCCTCACGCACCAGCTCGTTGATGGCGGCAATCGCGATGTTGCCCTGCTCGTGGCCGAACACCACGGCACCGAGCATGATTTCTTCCGCCAGTTGCTGCGCTTCGGACTCCACCATCAGCACGGCGGCGGCGGTTCCGGCCACCACCAGATCCATCTGGCTGCTGGCGCGCTCGGTCTGCCCCGGGTTGAGCACGTACTCACCATTGACATAACCCACGCGAGCTGCACCGATGGGGCCGTTGAACGGGATGCCCGAGACGGACAGCGCCGCGCTGGTGGCGATCAGGGCGGCAATGTCGGCGTCCACCTCGGGGTTCAGCGACAGGGTATGCACCACCACCTGCACCTCGTTGAAGAAGCCTTCCGGGAACAGCGGACGGATGGGCCGGTCGATCAGGCGGCTGGTGAGGGTTTCGAGTTCGCTCGGGCGGCCTTCGCGCTTGAAGAAGCTGCCCGGTATCCTGCCAGCGGCATAGGATTTTTCGAGGTAATCGACGGTCAGTGGGAAAAAGTCCTGACCGGCCTTGGCGTCCGGCTTGGCCACGACGGTGGCCAGCACCACGGTGCCGTCCATGTCGAGCAGCACGGCACCCGTGGATTGGCGAGCGATTTCGCCGGTTTCCATGCGGACCGTGTGCTGGCCCCACTGAAAGGTTTTGGTCACTTTGTTGAAGAGGCTCATGGGGATCCTTGGAGTTCCAGAATGACGGGCGTATGCGGCTACACCCAGGGCCTGGAGCTGCGCCTTCAGAACACGATGCCATTCCAGAGCGGCTCAAGCCACAAACAGCGCTTTGGAATGACACAGCTTCGATCTGAACAGCCAAACTCCGGTGATTGAAGCGCAAAACGCCTGGGGCGGCTGAGCAACCCAGGCGTCTTGTGAGGTTCAGCGAGACACCAAACCGGATTACTTGCGCAGACCCAGCTTCTGGATCAGGGCAACGTAGCGGTCGGAGTCTTTCGACTTCAGGTAGTCCAGCAGCTTGCGGCGGCGGCTCACCATCTTGAGCAGGCCACGGCGGCCGTGGTGGTCTTTGTGGTGGGTCTTGAAGTGAGGGGTCAGCTCGTTGATGCGGGCGGTCAGGATGCCGACCTGCACCTCGGGGCTGCCGGTGTCGTTGGCGGCACGGGCGTTGGCCGCAATCACTTCCGCCTTGACGGCTTGGGAAATCATGAAAATTCCTTCAAAAACAATAACATGCGTCCCGCCGCAGGTGCTCCGGCGCAAAGGCAGCCGCAGGTGCCGCAACGGGCGTGATCGCTGGGCTTTTCGCCAAGCAGCTTTCCATTATAGCTTGAGACAGCAAGACAGTCTAGCGCGGAAAACGACGACACCAGACCAACTCAAGCCGCCTGCGCCGCGAGTTCTGCGAGGGGCCAGCGGGGTTTGACGTCAAACGCATAGGTCGGCGCAACGTCAGCCACCAGCCCGGCCTGCAAGCGCATGCCCGCTGCCAAGGCAATCATGGCCCCGTTGTCGGTACACAAATGCAGTTCGGGGTAGTGTACGCGCACACCCTGCTGGGCACAGGCCGCATTCAACTGCAAGCGCAGGTGCGCGTTGGCACCCACCCCGCCCGCCACCACGAGTCGCTTCAAGCCGGTTTGCTGGAGCGCCAACAAGGACTTTTTCACCAGCACATCCACAATGGCGGCTTGGGTAGAGGCCGCCAGATCGGCTTTGCGACTTTCTAGCGCGTTGCCCAGTTTTTTGGTCTGGGTCAGCACCGCCGTTTTGAGTCCGGCAAAAGAAAAATCCAGATCGCCGCTGTGCAGCAAGGGGCGCGGCAGTTTGAACGCATCGCCTTGCCCCTGC
>DBAZ01000008.1 GCA_002291945.1 Tepidimonas sp. UBA997 | reverse complement strand
GCGTTTCGGGGGGATTACCGGGCTACCTCAGCCCGATGCAGTTCGAGCAACGCTGGTACGAGGCACAGCGTAAAAAGGCCGCGTGAACCGTGGGTTAAGAACTCCACAAAACAGGGGCAAGGTCAGGGAAGATCAAGACTGAAACGAGGACGCCGCGCACCTGACCCCAGCAAGCCTCGGGCATTCCACTAAGATGCGAGGCCCAAGCATGGGCTGGTCTGTCACCAGCCTGCGGAAAAAAGGAACAACGTGTTCAAGCATGTCATGATCTACCGCATCGGTAGCGACTGGTCGGCGTCGGTGGAACAGATGGAGGAAGCGCTCGCGGCCATGCCTTTTGCCCCGTGCGCTGCCACACAGGACAAATCGTTCGGCTGGGTGCCGCCGCGCGGACAGTCTCACGGTGCGCTGGTGGAACTGGTGGGCGGCCAGCGCATCTTGCGCTTCCAGATCGAGACCAAGGCGGTGCCGGGGTCGGTCATCAAGCGCCACCTCGACGAGCGATTGGCGCAGATCGAGGCCAAGGAAGGGCGCCAGCCCGGCCGCAAGGAAAGCCGCGACCTGCGCGACGAAATCGTCCGCGACCTGCTGCCCATGGCCTTTGCCAAGACCGTCGGCATCCTGGTGTGGCTGGACTTGCAGGCCGGGCGCCTGGTCTTGGACACCAGCAGCCAGGCCCGCGCCGACGAAGTCATCACAGCCTTGGTGAAATGTCTCGCTGGCCTGCAACTGAGTCCGTTCAACACCCAGATGTCGCCGCAGGCCGCGATGACGGCGTGGCTGACCGGCGCTGCCGACGACTGGCCGACCCACTTCGCTGCCGGTCGGGAGGTCGAGCTGAAGTCGGCCGACGAACTGAAGTCGGTCGTCAAATTCACCCGCCACCACTTGGAAGACGAGCAGATGCGCCTGCACATCGGCCAAGGCAAGCTGCCCACCAAGCTGGCACTGGACTGGGACGGGCGCGTCAGTTTCGTCCTCACCGAGAGCACGGTGCTCGGCAAAATCGCCTTCCTCGACGGGGTGTTTGAAGACAACGCCAGCGCCGAAGACGAAGGCGGCTTCGATGCCGACGTGGCTATTGCCACCGGCGAGCTGAGTTCCCTCATCCATGACCTCACCGAAGCGCTGGGGGGCGAGCTGCTCTGATGGCGTCCGACTCTCCCATACCCCCGTCGCGACGTTTTTGTCACGTTTTTTTCTTTGTTAGGCCTTTGTCTTTTTGGTCTATAATGTTTGGCTAACCTTGCCGCACCCAGTTGACGCCGGGGCGGCTTTCATCCACAAGGAGAGTCCATGCGTCATTACGAAATTGTGATGCTCATCCATCCGGATCAGAGCGAACAGGTTCCAGCCATGCTGGAGCGCTACAAGGGCATGATCACCGCTGGCAACGGCACCGTGCACCGTGTCGAAGACTGGGGCCGCCGCCAACTGGCTTACCAGATCAACAAGCTGTCGAAGGCGCATTACTTGTGCCTGAACATCGAAGCCGACCAGGCCGTGATGAGCGAGCTGGAGCACGCCTTCCGCTTCAACGACGCCGTGCTGCGCCACATCGTCGTGCAGAAGAAGAAGGCCGATACCGCCCCTTCCTCGATGATGAAGGCCGTCGAGCGCGAAGAAGCGCGCAAGTCCCAGCAGCAGGAGGCCGCGGCCTGATCGCCACTGAGCGGGCGTGGAGTCACCGTCTCTGAACCGGTTCGGGTTGCAAGCGTGCCTGGTCGAGTTGTCCGGGCCGCGCTACACACCCGCTGGCATTCCGGCTGTCGATGCCGTTCTGGAGCACGCTTCCGAACAGGTCGAAGCCGGTCAGGCAAGGCAAGTGGCTCTCAAGGTCAGATCGGTGGCTTTCGGCGCAGTGGCCGAAGCGCTGTCCCGGCAGACGCTGGGCTCGCACTGGCAATTCACCGGCTTCCTGACCAACACCCGCAACTGCAAAGGTGTCGTGTTCCACGTTCAAGATTTCAAACCCATTTAAGGAAGCATCCCCATCATGGCTGCCCCCAAGCGTTTCAATAACAAAGACAAGCGCCCCAAACGCAACACCCAGTCGCTGCTGTTCAAGCGCAAGAAGTTCTGCCGCTTCACCGTCGCTGGCGTAGAAGAGGTGGACTACAAAGACGTTGACGTCCTGCGCGACTTCATTGCCGAAAACGGCAAGATCATTCCCGCTCGCCTCACCGGTACCCGCGCCATTTATCAGCGCCAAGTCACCACCGCCATCAAGCGCGCCCGCTTCCTGGCCATGTTGCCTTACAGCGACCAGCACCACGTCTGATCCGAAGGAATTCCATCATGCAAATCATTCTGCTCGACAAAGTGGTCAACCTCGGCAATCTGGGCGATGTGGTCCGGGTCAAAGACGGCTATGCCCGCAACTTCCTGATCCCGACCGGCCGTGCCCGCCGTGCCACCCAGTCTGCGGTGGCCGAATTTGAAACCCGGCGCGCCGACCTGCAAAAGGCGGCAGCGGCCAAACTGGCCGACGCCCAAGCCTTGGGCGAGAAGCTCAACGGCTACACCATCAAGCTCAGCCAGAAAGCCGGTGTCGATGGTCGTCTGTTCGGCTCCGTCACCAACCACGACATTGCCGACGAACTGGTCAAGCAAGGCTTTGCCGTCACCAAGGCCCAGATTCGCATGCCCAACGGCCTGCTGAAAAACGTCGGCGACTACACCGTTCAGGTCGGTCTGCATACCGATG
Source organism: Tepidimonas sp. UBA997 (assembly GCA_002291945.1). GTDB lineage: Bacteria > Pseudomonadota > Gammaproteobacteria > Burkholderiales > Burkholderiaceae_C > UBA997. The sequence continues at coordinate 7,331 of DBAZ01000008.1, read as the reverse complement.
TGGTGGTGGATGTGAGCGTCAGCGTGCTGGGCGAGACGGCCTGATTCGTCATCGACCCTGATAAAAAAACCGGCTTAGGCCGGTTTTTTTGTGTTCACCAAATGCGCCACCAGGCCCCACGCTCCTGCTGACCGCCTCCCGACAAAAAGGAACTCTGAGGGAAGTTGGTCTCCAGAATGCGTTGTGTGTCGCTTGCCAGATCGACCATGTTCAACGCCTGGTAGGCGCGCATCATGATGAACAGCGCTTCCTCGGCTGCAGGAACTCCGTCGAATGCCGTGACGGCATTTTGTGCACGATTGAGCGCCGCCACATAGGCCCCGCGGTTCAGATAGTGGCGGGCGATATGGACTTCCGACTGCGCCAACGAGTTGACGATGTAGGTCATGCGCAGACGCGCATCGGGGGCGTAGCGCGAATCGGGAAAGCGCTCCACCAGTTCGCGAAACGCTTCGAACGACTCCCGTGCCGAATGCTGGTCGCGCTCAGACAAATCCTGGTGGGCGAGAAATCCAAACAGCCCCAAGTTGTCTTGGAAATTGACCAAGCCTTTCAGATACAGGGCGTAGTCTATCGCCGGGCTGGCCGGGTGCAGGCGCATGAAGCGGTCCAGTGTGGCGATGGCCTGTGCCTGCTCACCCGCCCGGTGGTGGGCGAAGGCTTTTTCCAGTTGGGCCTGCTGTGCCAAGGGCGTACCAGCGGCACGGCCTTCGAGCTTTTCAAACAGTGTGACGGCGCGCTCGAAGTTGCCACTGTCGCGCTCGTCGATGGCTTCGGCAAAGATACGATTGGGGCTCCAGTTGGCGGTCGGATCGACTGCATTCGTGCTGGCGCAACCGCTCAGCAATGCCACCAGACTCACACCCGCGATCCAGCGGCGCTGGGGCAGGGCGGTAGATAATCGTTTCAGTAACATCGAATCCAGACCTTTGCGAACAGGGCACACCATTGATCCAATCCATTATATCGGCGGACCCCGATACGCCCGCTGCCGATGACCCCTGGCAGGACGCGCTGGTGGAAGATGCAGCCAGCCAACCAGAACTGCGTGCATGGCGGGTCGGCAGCGACGGCCACGGCCAGCGTCTGGACAAAGCTCTGTCCGACGGTATCACGGGGTTTTCGCGTTCCTGGCTGCAGCAGTTGGTCGAGCAAGGCGAGGTGAGCGTCAACGGGCGCGTTTGCGCCAAGGCGTCGAGCCGTCTGAAAGCCGGTGATCGGCTGCAAGTGGCCTTGCGGCCGCCGCTCCAGATGTCAGCCTTTTTGCCCGAGGCCCTGCCTCTGCAGGTGATTTTCGAGGACGCGCATTTGCTGGTGATCGACAAACCTGCCGGGCTGGTGGTACACCCTGCCGCCGGGAACTGGAGCGGCACCTTGCTCAATGGCTTGCTGGCTTACCACGAGGCGGCGGCCCAACTGCCGCGGGCTGGCATCGTGCATCGGCTGGATAAAGACACCAGCGGCTTGATGGTGGTCGGCAAGACCTTGACCGCCTGTGACGCCTTGGTCAGGCAGATTGCCGCGCGCGAGGTACACCGTTTGTACCTGGCGCTCGTTCACGGTCGGCTGGCGGGCGCTGCCGAGCGGACGATACAAGGCTACATTGCACGTGACCCCAGAAACCGGCTACGCATGGCGGCGGTGCGGGAAGGCTCGTCCGGGGCACGCGACGCCCTGACCTGGGTGCGCTGCTTGGACAGTGGCCCGACGGTGTCGTGGGTCGGATGCAAGCTGCACACGGGCCGAACGCACCAGATCCGCGTGCATCTGGCTTCGATCGGCCATGCGCTGGTGGGCGACACGCTGTACGGGGGGCACCCGCTGCTCGGGATGAACCGTCAGGCCTTGCACGCGCACCGCCTGGTGTTGCGCCATCCGGTCGATCGGTCGGTGTTGCGGGTCGAAAGCCCGCTGCCGCCCGATCTCTGGCAGGCCTTGGCCGCAGCGGGCCTCGATGACAATCGGGGCCAACTCTGGGCCATCGACGACAATCTTTCAGTCCTTTCCGCCTGATGGACAATCTCAGTTCAAGGTTCGCCCTCGAGCATAGCCCCCCCAGCATAGGCTCCCAAGCCTAGGCTGTTGCGCGTTGGCCCGTGCGCACGGGCTTCTGTGCGCACGAAAGGTGTATCCTTGGGCCTACTCTGCTCACCCTCCACCCAGCCTCAAGTCCATGAACACGTTGGATGCACATCGCGTCCTTGAAGCGGCGCTGTTATGCGCTCAAGAGCCCTTGTCGCTTCGAGACATGTCGGCTCTGTTCGAGGCTGCCCTGAGCCCGGACCAGATCAGGGGCCTGTTGCAGGGCATCCAGTTGGATTGGGCCGACAGGGGGCTGGAGCTGGTTGCGCTGGCCAGCGGCTGGCGTTTTCAGAGTCGAGCGGCGCTGCGCCCGTGGCTCGATCGCTTGCACCCGCAAAAGCCGCCGCGCTACAGCCGGGCGGTGCTGGAAACGCTCGCCATCATTGCCTATCGGCAACCGGTGACGCGCGGCGACATGGAAGACATACGCGGCGTCAGCATCCATGCCGGCATCCTCAAGCAACTGGAAGACCGGGGCTGGGTCGAGGTCGTGGGCCACCGCGAAACCGTGGGTCGCCCGGCTTTGTACGCCACGACACGCCAGTTTCTCGACGACCTCGGGCTGGCTGCGCTCGATCGGCTGCCGACGCTTCATTCGGCCACGGCGCAAGAGCCGCTGTTGCCGCTGTTTCCTCAACTCGCTGAGCTTGACTCTGCCGCAACGGCCACCGACTGCGCCGACTCGTCGGCCCCTGCGTTCAACGGACTCCGTACATGAATCGACCCCCAACGCCTTCCCGAACAACCCCCCGACAACCTGCCGATCAGCACGCCGATCAGCACGGCGACCAGCCTGCCGACCAGCCCGCAGCGCAAGCCGCTGCCATTGATCTCGCAGAGGTCGTCTCGGGTGCCTTTGACCATGCACAGACCGAGGAAGCGCCCTTGGTCGGTAAACGGGTGCTCAGTCCACAGACGGACGCGCCCAAACTCCACAAGGTGCTGGCTCAGGCCGGTCTGGGTTCGCGCCTCGAAATGGAGCAAATGATACTCGAAGGGCGGATTTCGGTGAATGGCGAACCGGCTCATGTCGGTCAGCGCATCCAGTTTGGTGACACGATCAAAGTCAATGGCCGACCGATCAAGGTCCGCATTGCGCCCCCGCCCCCCCGGGTACTGGCCTACCACAAGCCTGCCGGCGAAGTGGTGACGCACGACGACCCTCAGAACCGGCCCACCGTGTTCCGTCGCTTGCCCCGTTTGCACACCGGCAAATGGCAGTCGGTCGGGCGGCTGGACCTGAATACCGAAGGCTTGCTGCTGTTCACCAACTCTGGCGAACTGGCCAACAAGTTGATGCATCCCCGGTTTGGCCTCCAGCGCGAATACGCGGTGCGGGTGCTGGGTGCCTTGAGCAAGGAGGAAAAAGAGCAATTGCTGGCCGGGGTTCCACTCGATGACGGTCTGGCCCAATTCCTGACCATCGACGACGGGGGCGGCGAAGGAGCCAATTGCTGGTACCGGGTGACGATTGCCGAAGGCCGCAACCGCGAGGTGCGACGCATGTTCGAATCGGTCGGGCATGCGGTCAGTCGGCTCATCCGCATCCGCTACGGAGCGGTGGTGTTGCCGCGCGGCCTGCGCCGCGGGGTCTGGATGGAGCTCGATGCCCGCGACGTGGCCCGCCTGACCGACGCCACCGGGATGGATCGCTCGCTGGAGTCCCGCGCGCGTCAGTTTCAGGCCGCCAAGCCGCCACGCAACCCGTCGCGCCGATCAGGGCAGGGCCCGCGTCCGAGTGCGCCCAAGCTGGTGGATGGCCCGCCCATGCCACGCTCGGGTGCCCAACGGCGGGGCGGTCGGCGGGCCGACCCGGATGCGGCAGCTACCCAGACGCCCGACCCCATGCAGACCTCCTACGGCTACATCGGTCAGGACGCCCGGCCCGCTCGTCGCAACGGCCCGAGCGGGGGGCGGCCGCGTCCACGCGGCAGTTCTCGCTGAAATCGCCCCGCTTTGGCGATTTACCCGGTTAAAATGAAAAGCTTTATTGACTTTTCTTTTCTCCTATCCAGGATCCATTCATGGCCATCGAACGCACCCTTTCCATCATCAAGCCCGACGCCGTCGCCAAGAACGTGATCGGTCAGATCTACAGCCGCTTTGAAGCTGCGGGTCTGAAAATTGCCGCCGCCAAGCTGGTGCACCTCTCCCGCGCCCAAGCCGAGCAGTTCTATGCCGTTCACAAGGAGCGCCCTTTCTTCAAGGACTTGGTGGACTTCATGATTTCCGGCCCGGTGATGATTCAGGCGCTGGAAGGCGAAAACGCCATCGCCAAGAACCGTGAGCTGATGGGGGCCACCGACCCCAAGAAAGCCGCGCCCGGCACCATCCGCGCCGATTTCGCCGACAGCATCGACGCCAACGCCGTGCATGGCTCCGACGCGCCCGAAACCGCCGCCGTGGAAGTCGCCTTCTTCTTCCCCGGCATGAACGTTTACGCACGCTGACCATGCGATGACGGCCAATTTGCTCGATTTCGACCTCGACGGGTTGGCCGCCTTCTGTGAGCGGCTCGGAGAAAAGCGCTTCCGAGCCACCCAGCTTTTTCGCTGGATCCATCAAAAAGGCGTGTCCCGCTTCGAGGACATGACCGATCTGGCACGCAGCCTGCGCGACAAGCTGCCCGGCGCTTGCGAGTTGCGCGGCCTGCCCATCCTGACCCAGCAGGAATCGGCGGACGGCACCATCAAATGGCTGTTCGACGTAGGGGATGGCAATGCCGTGGAAGCGGTCTTCATTCCCGAGCAAGACCGGGGCACGCTGTGCGTGTCTTCGCAGGCCGGATGCGCCGTTGCCTGCCGCTTTTGCTCCACCGGCCACCAAGGGTTCAGCCGCAACCTGAGCACGGGCGAAATCGTGGCCCAGTTGTGGTTTGCCGAGCATTTTCTGCGCCGCCGATTCCACACCCAAGAGCGCGTGATCTCCAACGTGGTCCTGATGGGCATGGGTGAGCCGCTGCAAAACTACCATGCGTTGCTGCCCGCCTTGCGGGTGATGCTGGACGATCACGGCTATGGCCTGTCGCGCCGCCGCCTGACCGTCTCCACATCCGGCGTGGTGCCGATGATGGATAGGCTGGCCCAGGATTGCCCGGTGGCGCTGGCCGTTTCGCTGCATGCCCCCTCCGATGCCCTGCGTGACGATCTGGTGCCGCTGAATCGCAAGTACCCGCTCCAAGAACTGCTCGATGCCTGCCTGCGCTACCTGCCCGCAGCCCCGCGGGACTTCATCACTTTCGAGTATTGCATGCTGGCCGGGGCGAATGATCAGCCCGAGCATGCGCAGCAACTGCTCGATCTGCTGCGTCAGCATGCGGGCACGGGTGTGCCGTGCAAGATCAACCTCATCCCCTTCAACCCCTTCCCCGGGTCGGGCCTGACCTGCTCCAGCCGGGAGGTGGTTCGTGCTTTTGCCGAGCGGCTCAATGGCGCGGGCATCGTGACCACGGTGCGCAAGACGCGGGGTGACGACATCGACGCCGCCTGCGGCCAACTCGCCGGTGACGTTCAGGACCGCACCCGCGTCAACGAACGGCTGGCGCGGCGTCGCCAGGTTGTAGCGCCCATCGCCTGGACGCCCCGCAACAAGGAGGCTGCATGAATACGATCCGTCCCTGGCTGTGGATGTTCACGGCTGTCTGGGCCATCCTGAGCGTCGCCCTCTTGAGTGGCTGCTCTGGCCTGCCCGCCGCACCGAGCGATGAGCGAGCCTGGCTGACACAGACCGAGGAATCCGAGACCCGGCGCCGGGCCCGCGTCAGGCTGGAGCTGGCGGCGGGCTATTTGGAGCAAGGCCAGACGATGGTCGCTCTGGACGAGGTCAATCGCTCCCTTGCCATCGACCCGCATTTTGCCGCCGCACACAACCTGCGTGGCCTGATTCTGATGGAGATCAAGGAGCCGCAGCAGGCCGAGGCGAGTTTCCAGCAGGCCCTGCGGATTGCCCCGCGCGACGGCGACACCTGGCACAACCTGGGCTGGTTTCATTGCCAGCAAGAACGCTACGCCGAGGCGGTTCAGGCCTTCGGTTCCGCGTTGCAGTCGCCCGCTTATGCGTCCGCTGCCCGAACCTGGATGGTGCAAGGCCTCTGTCAGGCCCGAGCGGGTCAGTTGGCAGACGCCGAAGCCAGCCTCGGTCGTGCTTTCCAGCTTGACGCAAGCAACCCCATCACCCTGTACAACCTGGCCCTTTTGTTGCACAAGCGGGACGAGCACGAACGGGCTCGCTTCTACCTGCGGCGGCTGAACAATTCCGATCTGGCCAATGCAGAGTCCCTCTGGCTGGGAGTCAGGATCGAACGTCGGTTGCAAAACCCCGAGGCTGTGCAGCAACTCGGCCGTCAGTTGATGCGCCGTTTCCCACAATCGCGTGAAGCCAGTGCCTTTGAACGTGGGGCTTTTCATGAATGATCAGCATGCATCCTTGCCCAACGCGCCTGATGGCGGTTCGGCACCTTCGGCTGAGTCACCCGCAGCCACATCGGCCATCACGCTCAAGCAGGCGCGCGAGCAGGCGGGGCTCGATCCGGCTGCCTTGGCCGCCATGCTCAAAATCCCCGTCCAGCGGCTGCAGGCGCTGGAGGCCGGTCGATTCGACGAACTGCCCAACATGACTTTTGCCCGCACGCTGGCGCTGAGCGTTTGTCGTGTGCTGAAAGTTGATCCCCAGCCTATTCTGGCGCAGTTCCCTGCCTCGACCGAGGTGCGTCTGGGCGATATCGACCGATCCCTGAATGCGCCGTTGCCTAGGCGAGTCGTGGCTGCAGCTTCACCGGCCCAAGCGGCGAAAACCGCAGCACTTTCCTGGCCTGCGGGGTTGGCGGTGCTGATGGGGGTGGTGGCGCTGGTGTTCTGGTTTTTCCTGCCCACTCGCCAAGATCCCGCCGCAATCACCGTGGCGACGCCTGTCGTTGCCCAAGCGCCTCTTGCAAGCGCGGCACCGGCGCTGGCCGAGGCCAGCCAAGCCAGCCAAGCCAGCCAAGCCAGCCAAGTCGGCGAACCCGGCGAACCCGGCGAACCCGGCAATGGCGCGGCACCTGCTGCAGCCGCTGCAGCCGCACCCGATGCGCTGCTAGCGGTAGCGCCGCCTCCTTCTGTGCTGCCAATACCCCTTGGTGCCAGCGATGCCAGCGAAGCCGCCGCACCCACCCAAGCTCAGAACGCCTTTGCCATGACCGCGCACGAAACCTCTTGGGTGCAGGTCACAGGCGCATCGGGTCGTGTGCTGCTGCAGCGCAGTCTGCAATC
>DBAZ01000002.1:522-10363 GCA_002291945.1 Tepidimonas sp. UBA997 | reverse complement strand
CCCGCTGGCCGAGGTGGCCCACCAGCACCGCAACGTGCCGCTGGATCACCCCTTGCTGCAAACCGCCCGGCAGATCGGGGTGTCGCTGGGTGAGACCTGGGTTGGTCATTGTCGGCCTGCACATGTCGCCGCCCGCGCACAATCAGAATCCGAAACGAATGGGCTGGACTGCCGAGACCCATGATATCCGCTTGACGGCCATCCGCGCTGCAAGATCTGGGCGATCGATATATACTGGTGGGGGTACTAAATCGGTGCATTTCGCACCGAGCTACCCACCACCGGTAGCGATCCACGATGTGGTCGCTGCTGACGTCACGACCCTAGCAAGGAAACCATCATGAGACCCCGCGCTTACTCCCGTTCGATTCGGCCCATCTTCGAAGCCGGTTGGCTGCTGTTGCTTGCCCTAGCCGTTTGGATGTTCGCCTCAGTCGCCAACGCCCAGCCGCCGTCGCAAGCTGCGGCTGGTCAGACGAGGCCCGCCCTGTTTCTCGAAGACACCAGTCCGAAGAATTTGGTGGCAACGACGACGGCATTTCAGGAGTCGGTGAAGGCCGCCGGTTGGAGCGTGCTTGGTGTAACCAACATGGCCGGCATTCTGTCCGAGCGCGGCTTCACGCTGCATCCGGTGCTGATATTCGACGCTTGCAGCGGCCGCTTCAGTGCCGATCTGCTGTCCAAAGACGAAACGCGCTTCGTCGCCTCGATGATTCCCTGCCGCGTGGCCATCTACCAGACGAGCACCGGCAAAGTGATCATTTCGCGCATGAACTCGGTCGCGATGGCCGGGATGGTCGGTGGGCATGCCGGTACGGTGATCAGGAAGTCCGGCGAGGAGATGGAGCAGATCATCCAGGCAACGCTGAAGAAGCTCGGAAACTGAAAACAACCGCCCCCGCTGGCCGAGGTGGCCCACCAGCACCGCAACGTGCCGCTGGATCACCCCTTGCTGCAAACCGCCCGGCAGATCGGGGTGTCGCTGGGTGAAAGCTGCACCGCATCCGGCCCCACGGCGTTCTGGCCCTGCAGGCAACACCGAGTCAGGGCAGAGGGGGCATCAGGCCCGCTGGCCCGCTGCAGCACGCTCCATCGTGTCCATGGCCAAGCACAGATCGGCCCAGGCCTTGCCCTTTTCGGCCGGGCTGCGCAACAGGTAGGCCGGGTGATAGGTGGCCACCAAGGGCAAGGAAAGCCCGCACACATGGACGGTGTGGACGCGGCCTCGCAACTTGCCCAAGGGTAGCTGGCGGGCCTGCTCAGCCGTCAGGGCACCTCCCTCGGTGAGCAGCGTAAGGGCTGCAAAACGGCCCATCGCCACGATCAGCCGGGGCTGGAGCAAGGCCACCTGGCGCAACAGGTAAGGGCTGCATGCGGCGATTTCTTGCGGGCTTGGGTTGCGGTTCATCGGCGGGCGGCATTTGATCACGTTGGCGATATAGACCTTCTGCGCACGCGCAAGCTGCATCGCCGCGAGCATGCGATCCAGCAACTGGCCGGCCGGGCCGACGAAGGGCTGGCCCTGGCGGTCTTCTTCCTCGCCCGGCGCTTCGCCCACGATCAGCCAGTCGGGCCGGCTGTCGCCGCTGCCGGGGACGGCGCACAAACGGCCTTGGGCCAAATGGCAGCGCGTACACGCCTGCACGGCGGCCTGCAAGGCCTCCAGATCGGGCAAACCCGCCGTCGCCGGATGTTCGGGTGCCGCTGTGCGCAACAGCGGTGGCGGCGCGACGGCCGCTGGGGGCGTGCGCTCCGGGGCAGGCAGCGCCGGGCTGGTGGTGGGCACGGCCTTGCGCGGCGCGGCGCTGGCCGGTGGCACTTCCGCAACGGGTCGGTTGGCGGGTCGGTTGGCAGGTTGGTTGGTGGGTGGGATCGGCGGCGGGTCGTCGTGCGCTGGCCACCAGACGGGCACCCCCATCTCTTGCAACATGGCGCAGTGGCGCTGGTTCAACCGGGGAATGGCCGGGTGCTTGGGGGCAGGGGTCTGCATGCGAATCAGTGTAATGCGTCCAGCCCAAGACGCATGACGATGGCGTCTTCGCGCCGGGCATCGTGATCGGGGTAGTAGCCTTTGCGCACCCCCACTGCGGCAAAGCCCGTGGCCTCGTACAAGGTGCGTGCGGCCCGATGGCTGGTGCGCACCTCCAGCCAGATTGCCTGCGCCCCTTGCCCTCGCGACCAGACGGTCAAGGCCTGCAACATGCAACGCGCCCAGCCCTGGCGCTGGTGCAGGGGCACGGTGGTGATGTTGAGCAGATGTACCTCGTCCACGCCTTTCATGGCCACCAGATAGCCCAGCAGCCAGCGGCCATCGGGCAGGGCCGGGGCATGCGCCCAGTGGGGCGGATCGCGGCCGGGGTCGGGGGCCATCACCAGCATCTGGAGGGCATGGCCTGCGGCCAGCGAATCGGCGAAATGCCGCCGACTCCACGGGTGGGCGTAAGCAGATTGGTCCACCTCGGCGATCCGGTCCAAGAAGGCCGCCGTGATGGGCTCAAAGGCCACTTGGCGCTCCAGGTGCAGGGGTGGTGTGGCCCAGCTCATGGCGGTATGCCGCCGACGTGCGAAGGGGTGGTTGGGATCGCCTTGATGCGCTCGCGCTCTTCGGTCGTCTGGGCCACCTTGTCGCGCACGTACAGGGGTTGGGCACCTGCGGCTGGAACGGCTCGTCCCCTCATCCAGCATGAGGCGCTCAGGGCCAGCACCGCGTCAGCCGTGGGCCAGGCTTGCACCTGGGGCACACCCTGCCAAGCGGCTGGCCAGCGCTGGCCACAGACCGCTTGGGCATTGCCAGCCAGCAAACGGGGTGGCTCGGACGCGACCAGCGGCCAGCCCGACACGGCGCTCAGAGCCTGCGGCGCACACAACAGCGCCGGGCGCACCAGTTCCAGGGTGGCGCTGGCTGCCAGCTCGCGGGGTGGCAGCACCCTGACATCGGCCACATACAGCTCGTCCATGCGAGCGTCGAGCACGGCGGTGATCACGCCCCCCGTACATGCATCGGCAGGCTGCCGGGGCAGGCGCTGGAACTGCATCAGTCCGGCTTGCGCCACGGCCATCAGGGTGTGAACCGGGATCACCGGGATCCCGCCGGGTCGGCCAGCGACGGCCAGCCCCTGCACCACGGCACAGGCGGTGCGCAGGCCGGTGAACGCCCCTGGGCCGCAGCCGAAGGCAATCGCATCCAGATCGGCCACCCGCCAGCCAAGCTGTTGCAGCAGCCGACGGATCACAGGCAGCAAGCTTGCCGACGCCTGCGCTCCACCTTCGGCCTCGTGGCTCAGCAACGGCGCTTGACCGACTGCCCCCAGTGCCACGCTCATGCGGTCGGTGCTGGTGTCGAGCGCCAGCACTTTCTGGGGCAACGCAAGGCTGGTGAGGGTCATGGTGATGGTGCGGATGCAAGGCAGGGAGTCGATGCGGGCACAGGGACGCTGGGATCCGCAAAACACCTTCCGATTATCGCGCTGCCCGGATAATTTCGGATAATGCCTGCATGCATCGGTCTGGCTTGCGGAAATTGCTGTGGTGCGACGTCCAGTCGGCTGCGCTGGCTTTGGCGCTTCACTGGGGGTCGGCGGCGGCCCATGCCTTGCCGCCGCAGGTGCTGAGCGCCGTGCAGCGGGCTCAGTTGCCCGCCGACAGCCTGGCTGTTTGGGTCGGTCCCGCCGTGCCGGGGGCGCAGCCTTGGGTGGCGCACCGTTTTGCCGAGAGCATGAATCCGGCCTCGACCATGAAGCTGGTCACCACCTTTGCAGCGCTGGACTTGCTCGGGCCGGGGCACCTGTGGCGCACCCGGGTCTTTACCGACGGCCCGGTCAGCAACGGGGTGTTGCAAGGCGATCTGGTCATCCAGGGTGGGGGCGACCCCCGGCTGCTGTCGGAAAACCTGTGGCTGCTGATGCGTCGCATCCAAGCGCTCGGCTTCAGCCGGATCGAGGGCGACATCGTGATCGATCGCAGCGCTTTCCAGGTGCCGGTGGTGGACCCGGGGGCTTTCGACGGTGAGCCGCTGCGGCCCTACAACGCCACCCCGGACGCTTTGCTCGTCAACTTCAAAACCCAGGTGTTTCGCTTCCTGCCCGACCCCAGCGCCGGGGTGGCCCGCATCGACGTCGAGCCTCCACTGGCCGGGGTGCAAGCTCCCTTGCAGGTCGCGTTGGTGGCTGGGCCCTGCAACGACTGGCGCAGCCGCTTGCAAGCCGATTTCAGTGCCGCGCTCCAGCCGCGCTTCGACGGCGCTTTCCCGGCAGCGTGCGGCGAGCGGGCCTGGCCGGTGGCCCACCCCGAACCCGAGCAGATGGCCCTGCGCGCCGTCGCCGGTATGTGGCAATCCTTGGGCGGCACACTCGGCGGGCAGGTGCGCGAAGGCCTCACGCCCCCCACGGCAGTGCAACGGCTGGTGCTCGAATCGCCGTCACTGGCCGAAGTGGTGCGCGACGTCAACAAGTTCAGCAACAACGTCATGGCCAAACACGTGCTGCTGGCCTTGGCCGGATCCGCCACCCAGCAGCCTGCCACCTACGACGGCGCACGCGAGCGCGTGGCCCAGTGGTGGGCGCAGCGCATCGGCCCGCGCTTCCCGGTGCCGGTGCTCGACAACGGCTCGGGCCTGAGCCGCGAGGCACGCATCACCGCCGAGGCCTTGGCCCGTTTGCTGCAAGTGGCCTATGCGTCGCCGATGATGGCCGAACTGATGACCTCGCTGCCCGCCAGCGGGCTGGACGGCACCTTGCGGCGCAGCTCGATGGGCGCCGGGCTGGCGCACCTGAAAACCGGCAGCCTGCGCGACGTATACGCCTTGGCGGGCTACGTACACCGGGCTGACGGGCAGCGGCTGGTGCTGGTGGCGATCATCAACCACCCAAACGCCGCCGCAGCCCGACCGGCCCTGGATGCGCTGGTGCAGTGGGCGGCGCGGCGTTGAGTCAGTCGGGAGGAGCGAATGGGGGTGGCGCCAAGACACCCTCCAAAACCGCGACACAAACGACGCCCTCGATAGATCAACTTGTTATAGCTGCTATCCGCTGATGGCTATTGCAAGCATAGAAAGCCTTGCCTAAAGTGCATCTGTCGTGATTACAGTCCTACCCACCGGAGACAACAATGATCAATCCCCAACGTCGTTTAGTGCTTGCAGCGGCACTCGTCAGTGGCCTGATGGCACCCTTGAGTGCGATCGCTCAGGCTCAAAACTGGCCCAACCGCCCCATTCGGCTGATCGTCAACTTTCCGCCGGGCAGTGTGCCGGATGTGATCGGGCGATCCGTGTCCACGCCACTGGCGCAATCCCTGGGTGTGCCTGTGGTGGTGGAAAACCGGGCGGGGGCCGGGGGGATCGTTGGCGCGGATGCGGCGGCCAAATCGGCCAATGATGGCTACACCTTCCTGGTGGCGGCCGGCAGCACCATGGTCATTGTGCCGAACATCACGGCGCGCATGCCATTCAATGCCAGCACGGATCTGGTGCCTGTGGCGGCTGGCGCTCGGGTCGATCTGTTCATGGTCGTTCGCGCCAATTCGCCGTTCCAGACCCTGGACGATTTCATCCGTCACGCCAAAGCCAACCCGGGCCGCTTGAACTATGGAACACCGGGAGTGGGAACCACGCCTCACGTTGGTGCCGCCATGCTGGACAGTATGGCTGGCATCACAACCACCCACATTCCATTCCAAGGCCCGGTGCAAGCTGTGCAGGAGCTTTTGGCGGGTCGTCTGGACTTCATCATGGATCCGGGCGTGGCGATTCAGCACATTCAGGCGGGCTCATTGCGGATGCTCGCCATGGGTGGCGCACAGCGCTCCCCCCTGTTCCCGACGATTCCGACCCTGCATGAACTCGGCATGACTGGTTTTGATGGCGGAGCGACACACAGTTTCTACGCGCCCGCCGGCACGCCGCAACCCGTCATTGAGCGCATGAACCGCGAAATCAATGCCATTCTGGTGACGCCCGCCGTGATCCAAGCGGCCCGTAACATTGGCGCTGAAATCACCCCCATGTCGCCCACCCAGGTGACCCAGGTGAATGCGGCTGACAATGCACGCTTCCTGCGAGTGATTCGGGAAAAAGGCATCACCATCGACTGACTTGTCCCACATAATGCCGTCAGTGGGCTGGCTGGCCCACGGCCTGATTCATCCACAACATCCGGAGACTCTCATGATCAACGCTCAACGTCGCCGCATCATCGCGGCATCCTTGATGGGCGCCTTGCTGGCCCCCATGGGCGCACTGGCGCAAAACTGGCCGAGTCGCCCGATTCGAATGATCGTCAATTTTGGACCCGGGAGTTCGCCTGACGTCATTGGGCGTGCCGTCGCCACGCCGTTGTCGCAAGCGCTAGGGGTGCCGGTGGTGGTGGAAAACCGAAGCGGTGCGGGTGGCATTGTGGGGGCTGATGCCGTGGCCAAATCGGCCGGCGACGGCTACACGCTGCTGATGGCGGCGGGCAGCACGATGGTGGTCGTGCCCACCCTGCAAGCCTCCCGACTGCCGTTCAACCCCAGCACCGATCTGGTGCCGGTTGCGGCAGGCGCACGTGTCGAGCTGTTCCTGGTGGTGCGATCGAATGCCCCATTCCAGACCTACCAGGACTTCATCCGTTTTGCCCGTGCCAACCCGGGCCGCCTCACCTACGGCAGCCCCGGAAACGGCTCGACCCCGCACATCGGGGCGGCCATGCTCAAGAGCCAGACGGGCACTTTTGCGGTGCATATTCCTTATCGAGGATCGGCGGCCGCGTTGCAGGATCTGCTTGGGGGCAATCTGGACTTCATCATGGACCCCGGCGTGGCCATTCCTCACATCCGCGCCGGTACGCTGCGGCTGCTGGCCGTGGGCAGTGCACGGCGCTCGTCCCTGTTCCCTGACACACCCACCCTGCAGGAGCTGGGTCTGGCGGGCTACGACGGCGGTTCCACACACAGCTTCTATGCCCCGGCGGGTACGCCGCAGCCCATCATCGACCGACTGAACCGCGAAATCAACACCGCTCTGGCAGCGCCGGCCGTCGTGGAAGTCATTCGCAACCTGGGTGCAGAACCGAGTCCGATGTCGCCCGCCAATCTGGCGGCCCTGAACAGGGCCGATACGGCCCGTTTCGCCGCCATCATCCGAGAACGCGGCATCACGGCCGATTGACGCTGGCTTTCAACCTCTGGGATCACGCATGTCCGATTTGTCCATGCTCATCAACGGCCTGCAAGTCCAGGCAGAAGGCGGTGCCCGCTTTGAGCGCCGTAACCCACTGGACGGCACGGTCGTCACGCGCGCTCCGGCAGCGACCGCGGCCGACGCGGTCAAGGCCGTTGAAGCTGCTGCGCAGGCCTTCAAAACCTGGAGTGAAACGGGGCCAGGCCAGCGTCGTGCGCTGCTGCTCAAAGCCGCAGACGCCCTTGAAGCCAAAACACCGGCTTTCATTGAGGCGGTCGGTGCCGAAACCGGGGGTACTGCCATGTGGGCCGGTTTCAATTGCATGCTTGCCGCAGGCATGCTGCGTGAAGCCGCTGCCCTGACGACCCAGGTGGCTGGTGAAGTCATCCCTTCCGATGTGCCGGGCAGTCTGGCGATGGGGGTGCGCCAGCCCGCTGGGGTCGTCCTGGGAATGGCGCCCTGGAATGCGCCCATCATTCTGGGGGTTCGGGCCATCGCCACGCCACTCGCGTGCGGGAACACCGTGATTCTGAAGGGTAGTGAGAACTGCCCGCGCACGCACGGCCTGATCATTGAGGCCTTGCAGGAAGCAGGCTTTCCGGCAGGCGTCGTCAATTACATCACCAACGCACCTGAAGATGCCGCCAGAGTGGTCGAAGCCGTGGTGGCTCACCCGGCCGTACGACGGGTCAATTTCACCGGCTCGACCCGCGTCGGGAAGATCATTGCACAAACCTGCGCCCGATACCTCAAGCCGGCCGTTCTGGAGCTGGGCGGCAAAGCACCGCTGATCGTGCTGGATGATGCGAATCTCGATGCGGCCGTCGATGGGGCCGCCTTCGGTTGCTTTGCCAACAGCGGTCAGATTTGCATGAGCACGGAGCGGATCATCGTCGATGCGAAAATCGCCGACGCTTTTGTGAAAAAGTTCACCGACAAGGCAAAGACCCTCCCATTGGGCGACCCGCGTGGGCCCACCCCAGTGGTTCTGGGATCTGTCATTGGCATGGGCACCGTCCACCACTGCAACGCACTGATTGACGATGCCCTGGCCCAGGGTGCCAAGCTGGTGTGCGGCGGCAAGGCCGACAGCACGCTGATGCCGGCCACGGTGCTCGATCACGTCACCCCAGCGATGCGGATCTACCACGAAGAGACCTTCGGGCCGGTGAAATGCATCGTTCGTGTCCGTGGCACTCAGGAAGCGATCGACTGCGCCAATGACAATGCCTATGGCCTGTCAGCGGCGGTCTTCGGTACCGACATAGCCCGTGCCATGAACGTCGCCAAGAAAATCGAGAGCGGCATCTGCCATGTCAATGGCCCCACCGTGCATGACGAAGCCCAGATGCCTTTTGGTGGCGTCAAAGGCAGTGGCTTTGGGCGCTTCGGCGGCAAGGCGGGCATCGCCGAATTCACCGAATTGCGCTGGATCACGGTCCAGACCACGCCGCGTCACTACCCGTTTTGAATCGGTGGCAGCCGATTCGGGCGTTCCCGGTGCGAAAATCCGGCCATGAACACCCCAAATACCGTTGAATTGATGAACACCTTGGGCCAGCAGGCCAAGGCCGCCTCGGCGCTGATGGCCAAGGCCGACGCCGCCACCAAGGCGGCGACCCTGCGCAGCCTGGCTGCGCTGCTGCGCGACCATACCGACGCCCTGCAGGCCGCAAACGCCATCGACTTGGAACGGGCACGGGCCCAAGGTTTGGCCGAACCCTTGCTGGACCGGCTCAAGCTGAGCCCGAAAGTGATCGAGACCTGTGCAGAAGGCTGCGAGCAATTGGCGGCCATGCCCGACATCATCGGTGCCATCACGGGACTCAAACAGCAGCCCAGTGGCATTCGTGTGGGGCAGATGCGGGTACCCATCGGGGTTTTTGGCATGATTTACGAAAGTCGGCCCAATGTCACGATCGAGGCGGCATCGCTGTCGATCAAGAGCGGCAATGCCTGCATCTTGCGTGGCGGCTCGGAAGCCGTCGAGAGCAACCGGGCCCTCGCCGCGCTGGTGCAGCAGGCGCTGGTGCAAGCGGGCCTGCCCGCCGATGCGGTGCAGTGCGTGCCCACCACCGACCGTGCCGCCGTCGGCCAACTGATCGCCATGCCAGCTTATGTGGATGTGATCATCCCGCGGGGCGGCAAAGGCCTGATCGAGCGCATCAGCGCCGAGGCCAAAGTCCCGGTGATCAAACACCTAGACGGCAATTGCCACACCTATGTGGACGACCCCTGCGACGTGGCGATGGCGGTGCGGATCGCCGACAACGCCAAAACGCAAAAGTTCAGCCCGTGCAACGCCACCGAAAGCCTGCTGGTGGCGCGTGGCGTGGCTGCGGCTTTTTTGCCGCTAATTGGCACCATTTACGCGCAAAAGGGCGTGGAAATGCGCTGTTGCGCCGAATCCAAGGCCATGCTGTCGGGCCTGCCCGGGGCCACCCTGAAAGACGCCACCGAGCAGGACTGGGCGGAGGAATATCTGGCCCCGATCATCAGCATCAAGCTGGTGGCCGGGGTGGATGAGGCGATTGCCCACATCAACCGCTATTCCAGCCAGCACACCGAAGCGATCGTGACGACCAATCATGTCCATGCCCAGCGCTTTTTGCGCGAGGTCGATTCCAGCAGCGTGATGGTCAATGCCAGCACACGCTTTGCCGACGGGTTCGAGTACGGCCTGGG
>DBAZ01000002.1:0-159 GCA_002291945.1 Tepidimonas sp. UBA997 | reverse complement strand
ACAAATTCCACGCCCGCGGCCCGGTCGGGGTCGAAGGGCTGACCTCCCTGAAATACGTCGTGCTGGGCGAGGGCGAGGTGCGCGGCTGAGCGGGGGCAGTGGCGCAACCAGATCAAAAACGCTCGCCCGGCGGCCAATAGCGCCACTGCCCCGGCGGCA
>DBAZ01000069.1 GCA_002291945.1 Tepidimonas sp. UBA997 | reverse complement strand
CGCTTCTACGAGAACGGCGTGATCAGCCTGAACCTGCCGGTGTGCGCCCAAGTGGTCGGTGGCCGCGCAACCCGGACGACGCATCCCAGGGTGATGAGGGGCTTCCAGGACATCGTCTCGCTGGTAGCGGGCGAGCCTTTCACCATCGAGAACCCGTACATCTGGAAAACCAAAGCTGACGTCGTCAAGGTCATCACGGACGCTGGTTGCCACGACCTGATCAAGCATTCGATGACCTGCACCCACACCTGGGAGATGACGAACCAGCACACCCACTGCGGAGGCTGCTCGCAATGCATCGACCGCCGATTTGCTGTTCTCGCTGCCAAGGCTGACCAGCACGACCCGGCCGAACACTACAAGTTCGACGTGTTCACCCAGAGCCGCGATGCCCAAGATCAGAAGAAGAACGTGGACAAGATCATGGCGGCAGCCTATCTGGAGCGAGCCAATCAGGTGAAAGGCCTCACGGACGTGGCGCAGTTCGTCACCAGCTACCCCGACGTGGGCCGGGTCTTCAAGTATCTGAACTACGACAAAGCTGGGCAGGCTGCACAGCGGGTGTTCGATCTCTACAAGCGACATGCCAACGAGGTGATGGGGGCATTGGATGATCTGCTCAGTCGCTACAGCAAGGAGATTCGTGAACGCACGCTCCCAGGCGACTGCCTGCTTCGGACGGCCTATGAGTCCGGTTCGGTGGTCTCGATGCCCGCCGTGGTCTCGGCCGAGAAGCTGCCAGACAACATCTTCCGAAAGCGCGGTGGTGTCTGGGAGGCACGGTTTCAAGGTCGGGGACGACACACCATCCTGATCCAGGGCGTGGACAAGGGGGCCGAGTACATCAACCTGTTGCTGGCGTTCCCGGATCGAGAGACATCGGTCTATGAGATTGCTGTTGGAAGCGCGGCCAACGCCATTGATCTACCTGCCAACACCGGGGTGGCACCGGAAGATATTGAGGAGGGCTTCCAAGTGACCCAAGGCGTTCCTCTGGGCGATGCGGGAGAAGTCGCAGACAGGCAAGCCCTCCGCGAGTGGCAGCAGCGAGCCCGCGAGCTGCTGGGCGAGATTGAGGAGGCGCGCGATGCCGGTGACCACGCTCGCATTGAGGAGATCGAGGAGGAAATGGCTTTCCTGACCAAGGCGATGGAAGGTGGCAAAGGCCTCGGAGGGCGGCAACGCAAGGCCGGGGACAAGCGGAAGAACGTCCGGGACGCCTTCCGCAACGCCGTCGACCGTGCCATCAAGCAGATTGCGAAGTACGACAAGCCGCTGGCAGAACACCTAGACAACAGCATCAAGCGTGGCGACGTGGTGGGCTACCGACCCGAGTCGCCGATCACCTGGGATGTTCGGCCCATCGTGAACGGGTAGCCTGTTCCAGGGTCGGGTCGCCTGCGCGAAGGTGGCTTCCGTGACGAACAAGCAGCCGGAAACCCGCGCCAGTGCTGGGTCAGGTGCGGAGTCCTCCTCCGCAGAAACAGAGAATGGGCGGGAACTGAGAACGAAAAACCGCCCGACACGGGGCTGTCCGGGGCGGCGGCGTCCGTCGCAGCAAGGCCCGAACCCACGCCAACACTGGGGGGGGACAGGCGAAAAAAAACCAACCGAGAACGGTTGGTTTTTTGAATAGTGGTGGAGCTGGCGGGATTTGAACCCGCGTCCGCAAGCCTTCTTCGAGCAGTTCTACATGTGTAGTCGTCTGTTTTGGGTCTTGCTCTGTGAACCGCGCAGCGACACGCTGAACACCAAGCCAGCAACCTATGATCTTGCTGCCGGGCAAGTTGCCCGCCCGACCGCCAGCCTATGTGAATTCCCTTGCAGTCAGGACAGCTTTGCAGCCACCCTCACCCAGCCCATGGGCCAACTGTTGCAAGGCTCGCCGGTTTAAGCGGCGAGTGCGAAACGTTCGTCGTTTGCAGTTACTTTTTTTCTGCGGTTTTACGAGGTGACAGAACCTCGACATGCCCTGCTGCGTGTCCGAACCCACGTCGAAACCCATGCAGCCCCAAACCCATTAGTCTAAGCCAAATTCAAAAAGTTCAACAGCTCCAGCGGCGAATCAATCACGGCATCGGCACCCCAATCGTGCGGGTGGGTGTTCAAACCGATATAGCCATAGGTGGCTGCCACGGTCGGCATACCGGCGGCCTTGCCTGCCTGGATGTCGCGCTGGTCGTCGCCCACATACACACAGCGCTCGGGAGGCAGCCCCAAGCGCCGCGCTGCTTCCAGCAATGGGGCCGGGTGGGGCTTGGGGTGGGGCGTCGTGTCACCGCCCACCACGGTCGATGCAGTGGCAAACAGGGGCATGCTGGCCGTCAATGGCAGCGCAAAGCGTTCCAGCTTGTTGGTCACCACGCCCCAAGCCTGCCCCAACTCGCCGAGTGCGCTCAACAGTTCAGCCACCTCGTCAAACGGGCGGGTGCGCTGTGTCATGCACGCCTCGTAGCGGGCAAAAAACTCGCTTTTCAGGCGTTCATACTCGGGATGCTCGGGGCCGTAGCCAAACGCCACCTCGATCATGCCACGCGCACCGGAACCGACCATGGGGCGGTACGACTCGTAAGGCAGCGAAGGCATGCCGCGGGCCACACGCAACTGATCAGCGGCATGACCGAGATCGGGTGCGCTGTCGAGCAAGGTGCCATCCAAATCAAACAGGACGGCTTCAATAGCGTGCCATTTCATGTGTCGGCTCGCTGTGTGGCCAGCAGGTAATTGACGCTGGTGTCGGCGCTGAGCCAGTAGCGCCGCGTCAGCGGGTTGTATTCCATGCCGCAGGAGCCTTTGAGACTCAAGCCGGCATGGCGACAATAGGCTGCCAGTTCGCTGGGTTTGATGAATTTGGCGTATTCGTGCGTCCCCTTGGGCAGAAGCTGAAGCACGTACTCGGCGCCCACGATGGCGAACAGGAAGGCCTTGGGGTTGCGATTGATGGTGGAAAAAAACACCCACCCACCGGGCTTGACGAGTTGCTGGCAGGCGCACACCACCGACGCTGGATCCGGCACATGCTCCAGCATCTCCATGCAGGTGACCACATCGAATGCACCGGGCTGCTCCTGAGCCAAGGCCTCGGCACTGACTTCACGGTAGGCGACGCGGGGGGTTTGGGCTTCCAGCGCATGCAACTGGGCCACTTTGAGCGCCTTGGTGGCCAGATCGATGCCCAGCACGTCGGCCCCTTTGCGAGCCATGGCATCGGCCAGGATGCCGCCGCCACAGCCTACATCGAGCACCCGCTTGCCCTGCAGACCCACTTGGCGGTCTATCCAGTCCAGACGCAAGGGGTTGATCTGATGCAGCGGTCGAAACTCGCTTTCGGGGTCCCACCAACGGTGCGCAAGTGCAGAAAATTTGGCCAGTTCAGCCGGATCGGCGTTGAGCTTGTGTTCCATGGAGTGATTATGGCGGCTGACCAGCCAGAAATAAAAAAACCGCGCCGATGGACGCGGTTTTTTGCGGGTTGATCAAGCCGATCAGTTGCGGCGGGTGCCCACGACTTCGATTTCCACGCGGCGGTTTTGCGCACGGCCTTCGCGGGTCGCGTTGCTGGCCACCGGCTGAGCTTCGCCTTTGCCTTCCGTGAAAATGCGGCTGGCATCGATGCCACGAGTCACCAGGTAAGCCTTGACGGCGGCAGCACGACGCTCAGACAGACCTTGGTTGTAAGCGGTCGGACCGGTGCTGTCGGTGTGACCGACGGCAATGATGACTTCGAGCTGAATGTTGGCCACTTGTTGCGCCAGCTCGTCCAGACGGGCACGGCCTTCGGGGCGCAGAGTGGCACGATCGAAGTCGAAGAAAGCGTCGGCAGAGAAAGTCACGCGGGCGGCCTGAGCAGCTGGTGCCGGGGCGGCAGCCGGTGCAGGCGCAGCAGCCGGTGCCCGTGCCGGGGCGGGGGCAGCAGCCGGTGCCGGGGCAGCAGCAGCCGGAGCAGGCCGGGGAACGATAGCCCCGTCACAGCCTTGAGCGGCCGTGGCAGGCGTCCAGTTGGTGCTGCGCCAGCAGAGTTCGTTGCCGCTGTTTCTCCAAGCGGTACCGTCGGTAGCACGCCAGTTATCGACGGTCTGCGCACCAGCAGCGGATGCCAAGGCGACAGTGGCAAACAGAGCGGCGATCTTGTTGAGTTTTTTCATGAGGACCCTCAGTAGTGGATGTGGATAAAGACGTTCAGCCGAAGCCTGCACCTCGCCCGATGACCCCTTGATTGTGCCATAACCGTTCAATATGAGCAGTTTGGCATCGTTGCAGCGCCGACGACAATGGCTACAGTTGCAAAAACGCAACAACGTGTCAGCGCAACAAAACCTAGGCCCATCAAAGGCGACGTTCTAAGGCGACGTTCAACCTGACACATAAAATGTGAAATTGTTCCCGATTTTCGCCGACGCACGTATGACTTCATTTGCCAAGGAAACCCTGCCCATCAGCCTCGAAGAGGAGATGCGCCGCAGCTACCTCGACTACGCGATGAGCGTGATCGTCGGTCGTGCCCTGCCCGACGCACGCGACGGCTTGAAGCCGGTGCACCGGCGCGTGCTGTACGCGATGCACGAACTCAACAACGACTGGAACCGACCTTACAAAAAGTCGGCTCGCATCGTCGGTGACGTGATCGGTAAATACCACCCGCACGGCGACTCGGCGGTCTATGACACCATCGTGCGCATGGCACAGGACTTTTCCCTGCGCCACATGCTGGTCGATGGCCAAGGCAACTTCGGTTCGGTCGATGGCGACAACGCCGCCGCCATGCGTTACACCGAAATCCGGCTGGCCAAGATCGCCCACGAGATGCTGGCCGACATCGACAAGGAAACGGTGGATTTCGGCCCCAACTACGACGGCAGCGAAAAAGAGCCGCTGGTGCTGCCGGCGCGCCTGCCCAACCTGCTGATCAACGGCTCGGCCGGCATTGCGGTGGGCATGGCCACCAATATTCCGCCGCACAACCTCAACGAGGTGGTCGATGCCTGCTTGCACCTGCTCAAGCACACGGAATCGACCATCGACGACCTGATGGAGATCATCCCCGCGCCGGACTTCCCCACGGCGGGCATCATCTACGGCATCAATGGCGTGAAGGACGGCTACCGCACGGGGCGTGGCCGGGTGGTCATGCGCGCCAAGTGCCACTTCGAAGACATCGACCGCGGCCAGCGCCAGGCCATCATCGTCGATGAGATTCCGTACCAGGTGAACAAAAAGACGCTGCTGGAACGCATCGCCGAGCTGGTACACGAGAAGAAGATCGAAGGCATCAGCCACATTCAGGACGAGTCCGACAAGTCGGGTATGCGCGTGGTGATCGAACTCAAGCGCGGCGAAGTGCCCGAAGTGGTGCTGAACAACCTGTACAAACAGACCCAGTTGCAGGATACCTTCGGCATCAACATGGTGGCGCTGGTCGATGGCCAGCCCAAGCTGTGCAACCTCAAGGACCTGATCGACATCTTCCTGCAGCACCGCCGCGAAGTGGTGACGCGCCGCACGGTGTTCCAGTTGCGCAAGGCGCGCGACCGCGGCCATGTACTCGAAGGCTTGGCGGTGGCACTGGCCAACATCGACGAGTTCATCCGCATCATCCGCGAGAGCCCGACCCCGCCGGTGGCCAAAGCCGAGCTGATGACGCGCAGTTGGGACAGCGCATTGGTGCGTGCCATGCTCACTCGCGCCAAGGCCGACGGCAGCGTGGTGAATGCCGACGACTACCGCCCCGAAGGACTGGAACGCGACTTTGGGATGCAGGGCAATGGCCTGTACCGCCTGAGCGAAACGCAGGCGCAGGAAATTTTACAGATGCGCCTGCAGCGCCTGACCGGGCTGGAGCAGGACAAAATCGTGGCCGAATACAAAGAGGTGATGGCCGAGATCGATGACCTGCTCGACATTCTGGCCCAGCCACAGCGCGTGTCCACCATCATCGGTGACGAACTGGTGGCCATCCGCACCGAATTCGGCCAGACCAAGCTGGGCGCACGCCGTAGCCTGATCGAGCACAGCGCCCAAGACCTCTCCACCGAAGACCTGATCACCCCCACCGACATGGTGGTGACGCTCTCGCACAGTGGCTACATCAAGAGCCAGCCGCTGAGCGAGTACCGGGCGCAAAAACGCGGTGGGCGCGGCAAGCAGGCCACCGCCACCAAGGAAGACGACTGGATCGACCAGCTCTTTATCGCCAACACGCACGACTACATCTTGTGCTTCAGCAACCGCGGCCGCCTGTACTGGCTCAAGGTGTGGGAGGTGCCGTCCGGCTCACGCGGCTCGCGTGGGCGCCCGATCGTCAACATGTTCCCACTGCAGGACGGCGAAAAAATCAACGTGGTGCTGCCGCTCACGGGTGAGTTCCGCCGCTTCCCTGACGACCATTACGTGTTCATGGCCACCAGCATGGGCACGGTGAAAAAAACCTCGCTCGACCAGTTCAGCAACCCGCGCCGGGCCGGCATCATCGCCGTCGATCTGGACCCGGGCGACTACCTGATCGGCGCGGCGCTGACCGACGGCCAGCACGACGTGATGCTGTTCAGCGACGGTGGCAAGGCCGTGCGTTTCGACGAAAACGATGTGCGTCCGATGGGCCGCAACGCCCGTGGTGTGCGCGGCATGATGCTCGAAGAGGGCCAGAGCGTGATCGCCATGCTGGTGGCCGAGACCGACGCGGCAGAGCGTGAAGCCGCCGCAACGGCACGCACCAGCGTGCTGTGCGCGACCCAGAACGGCTACGGCAAGCGCACGCCGATAGGCGAATACACCCGCCACGGCCGCGGCACCAAGGGCATGATCGCCATCCAGCAGAGCGAACGCAACGGCAAGGTGGTGGCGGCCACGCTGGTACACGCCGACGACGAGATCATGCTTATCACCGACACCGGCGTGCTGGTGCGCACCCGCGTGAGCGAAATCCGCGAACTCGGCCGCGCCACCCAGGGCGTGACGCTCATCAGCCTGGACCAAGGGGCGCAGTTGAGCGGCCTGCAGCGCATCGTGGAAAACGACGCCAACGAAGCCAGTACCGACGACGCCGGATCACCCGACAGCGACGACGCTGGCCACAGCACTCCTGCCGCCCCCTGACCCATGACGCGACCCTACAACTTTTCCGCCGGCCCTGCGGTCATGCCCGAAGCCGTGCTACGGCAAGCCGCCGCCGATATGCTGGACTGGCACGGCAGTGGCATGAGCGTGATGGAAATGAGCCATCGTGGCAAGGAATTCATCGCCATCTGCGAACAGGCCGAGGCCGATGTGCGCGAACTGCTGGCCATCCCGGCACACTTCAAGGTGCTGTTCATGCAAGGCGGGGGGCTGGCCGCAAACGCCATCGTCCCGATGAATCTGGCGGCCCTCAAACCCGGTGCCATGATGGATTTCATCGTCACCGGCAGTTGGAGCCAGAAGTCGGCCAAGGAAGCCCAGAAGTACGGCTCGGCAGCCGTCGCCGCCAGTGGGGCCGACAGCGGCTACACCGCCATTCCGGCCGCGTCCGGCTGGCAGCTTCGTGATGGCACCAGCTACGTACACCTGTGCAGCAACGAAACCATCCACGGCGTGGAATTCCAGCAACTGCCCGACCTGAAGGCAATGGGGTGTGACGCACCGCTGGTGATCGACTTTTCCTCGCATGTGCTGTCGCGCTCGGTGGACTGGTCCCGCGTCGGGCTGGCCTTTGGCGGTGCGCAGAAAAACATCGGCCCTGCCGGGGTGACGCTGGTGGTGGTGCGCGAAGATTTGCTGGGGCACGCCCTGCCCATCTGCCCGAGCGTGTTCGACTATCGAACCGTGGCCGAACACGCCTCCATGGTCAACACACCGCCCACTTACGGCATCTACATCGCGGGCCTGACGTTCCAGTGGGTCAAGGCCCAGCGCACGGGCGAGCTGACCGGTGTGGCGGCGATCGAAGCACGCAACCTTGCCAAGGCGCAATGGCTGTACGACTTCATCGATGGCTCGCAGTTGTACGTCAACCCGGTCGATCCGGCCTGCCGCTCGCGCATGAACATCCCCTTCCAGTTGCGCGACCCCGCACGCAACGACGCCTTCCTGAGCCAAGCCAAGGCGCACGGGCTGTTGCAGCTCAAGGGGCACCAGTCGGTCGGGGGGATGCGCGCCAGCCTCTACAACGCCATGCCCGTGGAAGGGGTGCATGCCCTGGTGGACTTCATGCGCACCTTCGAACAGACCCAAGCCTGAACGCCGGTGGAGACCCCCCAAAGATGACCGCCCCCTCTTCCACGCCCGCGCCCGCGCCCACACCCGTGCAGAGCGCAGCCTTGGCCAACTTGCGTGTGCAGATCGACTCGATCGACCAGCAATTGTTGAGTCTTCTCAACCAGCGGGCTCGGGTGGCCGAGCAGGTCGGCGAGATCAAACGGGTCGAAGGCTCGCCCTTTTTCCGCCCCGACCGGGTGGCCCAGGTGATCGAAAAAATCCAGCATGCCAACCAGGGGCCTTTGCTCAACCAGCATGTGGCCTCGATCTGGCGCGAAATCATGTCGGCCTGCCTGGCGCTGGAAGCCCCGCAACGGGTCGCGGTGCTGGGCCCAGAAGGCACCTTCACCGAGCAGGCCGCCATCGAGTACTTTGGCAGTGCGGCCAACCTGATTTACTGCAGCAGCTTTGACGAAGTGTTCCATGCCACGGCAGCCGGCACGGCGCAGTTTGGTGTGGTGGGCATCGAGAACTCCACCGAAGGTGTGGTGACGCGCACGCTCGACCTGTTCCTGCGCTCGCCCGTGCATGTGGTGGGCGAAGTGAGCCTGCTGGTGCGCCACAATTTGCTGCGACAGGCCAATACACTGAGCGGAGTCGAGGTGGTCATGGCCCACCCCCAGGCCTTGGCCCAATGTCAGGGCTGGCTGTTCGAACACCTGCCCCACGCCGAACGGCGCGCCGTCTCCAGCAACGCCGAAGGGGCCCGACTCGCGGCCCAGAACCCGAACTGGGCCGCCATCGGCAGCGAGCGTGCAGCGGCCCAGTTTGGCCTGTACATCGTCTCGCACGCGATTCAGGACGAAGCCTACAACCGAACCCGCTTTCAGGTCATCTGCCTGCCGCAAACCATGGCCATGCCGCCGGCCAGCGGCAAGGACTGCACCAGCCTGGTGGTGTCGGTGCCCAACCGGCCCGGTGCCGTACACGACCTGCTGGTGCCACTGAAAAACAACGGTGTGTCCATGACGCGGTTTGAATCCCGGCCCGCCAAATCCGGGCAGTGGGAGTATTAC
This sequence comes from Tepidimonas sp. UBA997, assembly GCA_002291945.1. Taxonomy (GTDB): domain Bacteria; phylum Pseudomonadota; class Gammaproteobacteria; order Burkholderiales; family Burkholderiaceae_C; genus UBA997. Next base: position 8,277 of record DBAZ01000069.1, on the reverse strand, counting down.
TTCTACATCGACATGGCGGGCCATCCTTCACAGGCCCATGTGGCCACCGCGCTGCAAGAGCTGCAAGGCCTGTGTGCCTACTTCAAAGTCTTGGGGGCCTACCCCGTGTCGGAGTGAACCGTGGCCGTGTTTGAACAGCTCGGACTGATCGGCTGCGGCCTCATGGGTGGCTCGTTCGCCCTGGCGCTGAAACAGGCCGGGCTGGTGCAGCGCGTGGTGGGCTACAGCAAGTCGCCCAGCACCTTGCAGCGGGCGCGAGAACGCGGCGTCATCGACGTCGAAGCCCCTTCCGCCTTGCTCGCGGTTTCCGGTGCCGACCTGGTGCTGATTGCGGTGCCGGTTGCAGCCACGGAAAACACCTTCAAAGCCATCCGCCATCTGATCGCGCCCGGCTCCTTGCTGATGGATGTCGGCTCCACCAAAGGCGATGTGGTGGCCGCCGCAAAACGCACTTTGAAAGACCACTTGCCGCAGTTCGTGCCCGCGCACCCGATCGCAGGCAAGGAATCGGCCGGGGTGGAGCACGCCGACGCCCTGTTGTACCAGGGTTGCCAAGTCATCCTCACGCCGACCGCAGACACGGCACCGGCTCAGGTGCAACGGGCGCGAGTTTTGTGGGCTGCGCTCGGCACCCAGGTGCGGGAAATGTCGCCCGCAGCCCATGACGCGGCTTATGCGACGGTCAGCCACCTGCCCCATCTGCTGGCCTTTGCCGCCATGAACGCCATCGGGCAGCAAGCCCAGGCCCAGACCTATCTGCAACTGGCGGGGCCGGGGTTTCGTGATTTCACCCGCATTGCCGCCAGCGACCCGCATGTGTGGCGCGACATTCTGCTGGCCAACCAGACCGAAGTGCTGGCGCAGGCCCAGCACTTCCGCGCTGCCCTGGCGGCGCTGGAAGCCGCCCTGCAGCAGCAGGATGCGACCACCTTGCAGGCGCTGATTCAACAGGCCAGCAAGGCCCGTTCCCAATGGCGCTTGGGTGACCCAATCGAGCGCCCTGCCCCTCCCGAGTCCCCCTGAACCATGTATGCCACTGCGTTTCTCGACCTACCCCCACTAGACCATGCGGGCGGCACCGTCACCCTGCCCGGCTCCAAGAGCATTTCCAACCGGGTGCTGCTGCTGGCGGCCTTGAGCGAAGGCGACACCACGGTGCATGACCTGCTGGACTCCGACGACACCCGTGTCATGCTCCAAGCCCTGACCCAACTGGGCTGCGAGATCACCCACCTGCAAGGCCAGCAGGTGCGGGTGCGCGGGCTCGGCGGTCGCCTCGCCGTCACGCAAGGGGCACTGTTTTTGGGCAACGCTGGCACCGCCATGCGCCCCCTGACTGCCGCCCTCGCCCTGCTGGCCACCAACCAAGGGGGGTGTTTCGAGTTAAGCGGCATCGCGCGTATGCACGAGCGCCCGATCGGCGATCTGGTGGACGCCTTGCGCCAGTTGGGCTGCCCAGTCGATTACCTCGGGGCAGACGGCTACCCCCCCCTGCGCGTGGGCGATGGCAGGGTGCGCCCGGTCGCGCCCCATACACCCATCCGCGTGCGCGGCGATGTCTCGAGCCAATTCCTGACCGCCTTGCTGCTGGCGCTGCCGCTGGTGGCGGCGCAGGATGTGGTCATCGAAGTGGTGGGCGAGCTGATCTCCAAGCCGTACATCGACATCACCCTGCAACTGTTGCAGCGCTTCGGGGTGACGGTGCAGCGTGAGGGCTGGCAACGCTTCACCCTGCCTGCCGGTAGCCGTTACCGATCACCCGGCAGCGTGCATGTGGAAGGCGATGCATCGTCTGCCAGCTACTTCATGGCGCTGGGGGCCATCGCGCCCCCAACGCCTGAGCACGGCGGCATCACCATCCAGGGCGTGGGCCTGTCCTCGATACAGGGCGACATTCGCTTCGTGGAAGCCGCCCGCGCCATGGGTGCCGTGGTCAGCGGCAGCGCCAACCAGTTGCATGTCAGCCGCGGGGCCTGGCCGCTGCACGCCATCGAGCTGGACTGCAACCATATGCCCGATGCCGCCATGACGCTGGCGGTGATGGCCCTGTATGCCGACGGCACCACCACCCTGCGCAACATCGCCAGTTGGCGGGTCAAGGAAACCGACCGCATCGCCGCCATGGCCGCCGAATTGCGCAAACTCGGCGCCACGGTGCAAGCTGGCGACGACTTCATCCGCATCACGCCGCCGCTGCAGTGGCAATCCGCCTGCATCCACACCTACGACGACCACCGGGTGGCGATGTGTTTTTCGCTCGCCGCCTTCAACCCGGCACGGTGGCCGGTGCGCATCGAAGACCCCCGCTGCGTCGGCAAAACGTTTCCGGATTATTTTGAAACGCTGTTTGGCGTCTGCCAGAGCGCCGCCGCCGACATCCCGGTCATCTGCATCGATGGGCCGACGGCATCGGGCAAAGGCACCCTCGCCGCCGCCGTGGCGGCACGGCTGGGCTACCACGTGCTGGACTCGGGGGTGCTGTACCGGCTGGTCGGGCTGGCCGCCGAACGGGCGGGCTGGTCCACCCAGTCGGCTGACCTGGCCGACCCTGTGCAAGCCGCTCGGCTGGGCCAACTGGCGGCCCACTTGCCGGCCGCTTTCGAGGCGGGCAAGGTCTTGCTCGAAGGCAGCGACGTGACCGATGCCGTGCGCACCGAAAGCGCCGGTATGGCGGCCTCGCGTGTGTCGGTGCTGCCTGCGGTACGCGCCGGTTTGCTCGATAGGCAGCGGCGTTTTCGGCGCTTGCCAGGGCTGGTCGCCGACGGGCGCGACATGGGCACGGCGATCTTCCCGGATGCGCCGCTGAAGGTGTATCTGACGGCGAGTGCCGAGCAGCGCGCCGAAAGACGGCATAAGCAATTGATTTCCAAAGGAATACCATCTATAATCGAGGACTTGTTGCAAGATTTGAAGGCGCGCGACCACCGGGACACCTCCCGGGCGGACGCCCCTCTAAAGCCTGCACCAGGCGCTTTCCTCCTAGACAACTCGCAGCAGACGATCGAGCAATCGGTCGAGCAGGTGTTGGATTGGTGGGAATCGGTTCGCCCCAAGAGCCCCGCCGGCTGACTTTCAGCCGCAGGCTTGCGGGTGTTCAACCTGCAACCCGTGACACCCCCGGGTGTTGCGTTTTTGTACAAGCCTCGCGCCCATTCCTTTCAACCGGGTGCGCGGACTAGGAAACCACATGTCTGAATCTTTTGCCGCCCTGTTTGAAGAATCGCTTAAGCGCGCCGAAATGCGTCCTGGCGAGGTCATCACCGCCGAAGTCGTTCGCGTCGAACACAACCACGTCGTCGTCAACGCTGGCCTGAAGTCCGAAGCCTACGTGCCGATTGCCGAATTCAAGAACGATCAGGGCGAACTCGAAGTCCAAGTCGGCGACTTCGTCTCCGTCGCCGTGGAAGCGGTTGAAAACGGCTATGGCGACACCATCCTATCGCGCGACAAGGCCAAGCGCCTGGCGTCCTGGATGTCGCTGGAAAAAGCGCTCGAGTCGGGCCAATTCGTGACCGGTACCACCGGCATCAAGGTCAAAGGCGGCCTCAAGGTCATGGTCAACGGCATCAGCGCCTTCCTGCCCGGTTCGCTGGTTGACAGCCGCCCCACCAAGGACTTGTCGCCCTACGAAAACAAGACCTTGGAGTTCAAGGTCATCAAGCTGGACCGCAAGCGCAACAACGTGGTGCTGAGCCGCCGCGCCGTGGTCGAAGCCTCCATGGGTGAAGAACGCGCCAAGCTGCTGGACAACCTGCGCGAAGGCTCCATCGTCACCGGCGTGGTCAAGAACATCACCGAATACGGCGCTTTCGTCGATCTGGGCGGCATCGACGGCCTGCTGCACATCACCGACATGGCCTGGCGCCGCGTGCGTCACCCCTCCGAGGTGGTGCAGGCTGGCCAGGAAGTCACCGCCAAAGTGCTCAAGTTCGACGCCGACAAACAGCGCGTCAGCCTGGGCCTCAAGCAGATGGGCGACGACCCCTGGATGGGCGTGGCGCGGCGCTACCCCGCTGGCACCCGCATGTTCGGCAAAGTCACCAACATCGCCGACTACGGCGCCTTCGTCGAACTCGAACCCGGCATCGAAGGCCTGGTACACGTCTCCGAAATGGACTGGACCAACAAGAACGTGGCCCCGAACAAGATCGTCGCGCTGGGCGACGAGGTCGAGGTCATGGTGCTGGAGATCGACGAAGACAAGCGCCGCATCAGCCTGGGCATGAAGCAGTGCCGGGCCAACCCGTGGCACGAGTTCGCCGAGCAGACCAAGCGCGGCGACAAGGTCAAAGGCCCGATCAAGTCGATCACCGACTTCGGCGTGTTCGTCGGTCTGGCCGCTGGCATCGACGGCCTGGTTCACCTGTCCGATCTGTCGTGGAACGAGCCGGGCGAAGCCGCCGTGCGCAATTTCAAGAAGGGCCAGGAAGTCGAGGCCGTGGTGCTGGGGGTGGATGTGGAGCGCGAGCGCATCAGCCTGGGCATCAAACAGCTCGACAGCGATCCGTTCACCACCTTCGTGTCGCTCAACGACAAGGGTGCTTCGGTGACGGGCAAGGTCAAGACCGTCGATGCCAAGGGTGCCGAAATCGACCTCGGTGCCGACGTGATTGGCTACCTGCGTGCCTCGGAAATCTCGCGCGACCGCGTGGAAGACGCCCGTAACGTGCTCAAGGCAGGCGACGAAGTGACCGCAGTCGTGGTCAACATCGACCGCAAGACCCGTAACATCCAGCTCTCCATCAAGGCCAAGGACATGGCCGAACAGCAAGAAGCCATGGCCAACCTGAGCCAGAATGCCGGCAATGCCGGTACCACCAGCCTCGGCGCCCTGCTGCGCGCCAAGCTGGACCACAACAACTGATCACGATCGGTGAAGTGCGGGCCCGGTGCGCACAGCGTCGGGCCCGTTTTTGTTGCAACAGATCCAGGACGGACCTATGACAAAAAGCGATCTGGTGGAGGCCTTGTCCGAGCGCTTTGCGCAACTGGCCCAGCGCGATGCCGAACTGGCGGTCAAAGCCATACTGGAGGCCATCAGCACGGCCATGATCGAGGGTCAACGTATCGAAATCCGGGGCTTCGGCAGCTTTTCCGTCAGCCAGCGCCCGCCGCGCCTGGGGCGCAACCCACGCAGCGGCGAGCGTGTCGAGATACCGGCCAAGCGTGTGCCGCACTTCAAGGCCGGCAAGGCCCTGCGCGAAGCGGTTGACAAGGGCCACAGCGGCCCGCCCGGCCCGAGCACACCCGGCCCGAGCGCCTGACGGCAGCGCTACAATCCCCACACACCGGGGGACACTGTGAAATACCTCTCCTGGCTGCTCAAGGCAGCCGTTTTTTTTACTGTTTTTGCCTTTGCCCTCAACAACCAGAGCAACGTGCGGGTGCATTTCTTTTTCGGCACCTTCTGGGATGCGCCCCTGGTGCTGGTGGTGCTGGCGACGCTGGCGATCGGTGTCATGCTGGGGATTGCCGTGATGGTGCCGTTGTGGTTGCGGGCACGCAAAGGCCACTCGGCACCCAAACCCGCTGCCGAAACGCCCACTCCCGCCGCCGACCCCCCGACCACCATCCCACCGCATGGAATTTGACCTCACCTGGCTGCTTTGGGCGCTGCCACTGGCCTTTGCCTTGGGCTGGCTGGGCTCGCGCTTCGACTTGAAACAGTGGCGCATCGAAAGCCGTCACGCCCCCAGAGCCTATTTCCGTGGCTTGAACCACCTGCTCAACGAACGGCAAGATGAAGCCATCGACGCCTTCATCGAAGCCGTGCAGCACGACCCCGACACCTCGGAGCTGCACTTTGCGCTGGGCAACCTGTTTCGTCGGCGGGGCGACTACGACCGGGCGGTGCGTGTGCATGAACACCTGCTGGCCCGGGCCGATCTGTCGGCCAAAGACCGGCAGCGGGCACAACACGGCCTGGCGCAGGACTTCCTCAAAGCCGGGCTGCTGGATCGAGCGGAAACGGCGCTATTGCGGCTCGAAAACACCCCCTTTGAAGTGGAAGCCCGGATCGAGCGGCTGGCCATCTACGAACGGACGCGCGACTGGGAAAAAGCCACCGAGGTCTCGCGCCAGCTCGAACATGCCGAACATGCCGAACACGGCAGTTTTCAGTTGCGCCTGGCGCATTACCGCTGCGAACTGGCGCAACAGTGGCGACAAGCGCAGCGCACCACCGAAGCGCTGGCCCAGTTGGAGTCGGTGGTCCACGACACCCCCCGGTCGGCCCGAGCCTGGATTGCACTGGCCGACCTCAGGCACAGCCTCTCCAACACTGCGGGTGCCTGGCAGGCACTGAAAAACCTTTGTGATCAGGTGCCCAGCCACACCCCTTTGGTGGCGCACAACCTGGCGCTATGGGCACGCCTGCTGGACAAAACCGAAGCGACCCGACAACTGCTGCTCAACTGGTGCCGACAGCACCCGCCCTCACTGGATGTGACGCAAGCGCTGGCCAGCCTGGAAGCCGAACCTGCCCAGGCCCGCAAACGTTACATCGAACACCTGCAACGGGAGCCCTCGCTGGTGGCTGCCAGCCTCTGGCTGGCACCCGTCGATATCGGCGCTGCCGAAGACGGCGGGCTGGTCAAGCAAGCCATCGAGCGTGCCTGCGAACCGCTCAAACGCTACCGCTGCGCCGCTTGCGGGTTCGAAGCCCGGCAGTACTTCTGGCACTGCCCGGGCTGCCAAGGCTGGGACAGCTACCCGCCGCAGCGGGTCGAGGAAATCTGAAATCGCCCAACGCGCACTTGCCGGTCAGCAGGTTGCCGTCGGCCTCAGCAGCGCCTCGTCCACAATGCGGTAAAGCCGGGTTTGACGGTTCACCGGCTTGATGGCACCCAACCGTACCATCGCGCTGATTTCACGACTCACCGTTTCGAGCTTCAAATCCGTCATGGCACCCATGTCTTCACGGGAAAACAAGGTGGTGAGTTCCGGGTCGCTGGCGTGGCGCATTTTCAGTACCAAACTGGCCACCCGCTGTCGAGCTGTACCGAAATTGATGGAGGCCAACCAGTCGTCGGCCTCGCGCAAGGCCTGATGCCACTTCTGTAACAGACGCCAGTGCAGCCGGGGGGAGTGCTGACTCAAGCGGTGGATCACGTCGGTGGGAATTCGGCACAGGCTGGCTTCGGTCATTGCCACCGCCTCGCTGTCGTAACGGTTGGTGGCCAATGCCTCGATGCCCACCACATCGCCCGGGCGCAGGATGCGCAAGATGCGCTGGCGGCCATCGGGCGTGAAGCGCACCAGCTTCAGCAGACCCGAGCGCAAGGTGAACACACCCGATGCCAGGGCGCCCTCCAGATACAGCGTATCGCCGGCATCAAAGGTCATGTCATCGATCGGGGCATGGATCAGGCTCAAATCCTGCTCATTGAGATCGGAAAACAGCACCATGTCTCGAATGCCACAGGTCTTGCAGTCGGCGGTGCCACGCCAGGCAGATTCGGTTTGTATGGGGATCATCCCACTTCTGAGCGAATACGGTGGAAAAAGTGCCTCAATGGCCGTGCCGACGGCGCCACGCAGCCACCTGCATGCTCACATCACTGGCACGGCTGAGCGCACACGCCGCCTCCGGCAGCCCTTTTCGGTAAGCCGCCACACCCGCCCCACCCGCCCAGACCTCGATCCCGTCGGGCAATTGATCGACCAGTTGCTGCAGACTGTCGCTGATTTCGCGGCGCGTGGCGCACGAACTGAAACTCAGGGCCACGATGTCCACCTCCAGTTGCCGGGCCGCCACGACGATATCCGGAATCGGGGTGGAAGGGCCCAGAGAAATCCGCTCGCAGGCCTCCAGCGCGAAAAAACATTCCGCCATCAGCAAGCCCAGCACGTGCTGCTCGGCGGGTGTGGTGGTCAGCAACACCCTGGGTTTGTGCTGCAGCGCCCGCCCGCCCGCATCGGCGGTGGCCATCGCGTCGCGCAACACCGACTGCACCGCCTCTGTGAACAGGTGCTCCTGATAAACCGAGAGTTCACCGCGCATCCACGACTCACCCACCGCGTAGCACAGCGGGGCCACCAACTGCTCGACCGCATGGGCCAGCCCTTGCCGCATCACCTGCTGTTGCAGACCGTTGCGCAACGATTCGGACTGGTCGCTCTTCAGCCATTGCAGCCACGGGGCATCGAGTCGTGTACAGCCCTCGGGCCTGCACGCCTGCCGGGTGGGTGATGCCACCGATGCCATGCGCTCGCACAACTGCTCCAGTTGGACGTGTGGCAGAGTCACCACCTTGCCGGGGCGGTGGCCGTGCGCGA
>DBAZ01000022.1 GCA_002291945.1 Tepidimonas sp. UBA997 | reverse complement strand
GTGGGCCACCTCGGCCAGCGGGATGCTGCCCAGTCGGCCCTGTTCCAGCGTGACCATGCGGTTGAATTCCCGGCGCATCACCAGTTGCGCGGCCAAGTTGCCAAACTGGGTCGCCAGCACGCGGTCGAAGGGTGTGGGTGCGCCACCGCGCTGGATGTGGCCCAGCACCGTGGCCCTGACTTCGCTGGTCAGCCGGGGCTGTAGTTGTTTGCGCAAGGCATGCGCCACCCCGCCCAGACGTAACGGGTCCGGGCTGTCGGCAAGGCGACGCTCCACCGTCAGGCTGCCGCCTGCGGGTTTGGCACCCTCACCGATGCAGATCACGGTGTAGCGTTCGGTCTGCTCGCGCTCGCGGCACACCCGCGCCACCGCAGCCACGTCGTAGTCGATTTCGGGCAGCAAGATGACGTCGGCCGCGCCGGCAATGCCGGCCTCCAGCGCAATCCAGCCTGCGTAGCGGCCCATGGTCTCCACGATCATGACGCGGCTGTGGCTCTGCCCGGTGGTCTGGATGCGTTCCAGCGCTTCCGTCACCGTGGCCACCGCCGTATCGAAGCCGAAGCTGCGCTCGCAGCCCACGATGTCGTTGTCGATGGTCTTGGGTACCCCCACGATCGGCAATCCGGCTTGAGCCAGCCCGTGGGCGATCGCCATGCTGCCGTCACCCCCGATCACGACCAGCCCATCCAACCCAAGCTGCCGGACATGGGCCAGAACCTGCGCCGTCGCGGCTTCAGAGCTCATTGGGTTCGCCTTGTTGCTGGTGCCCAGCATGGTGCCGCCGCGCATCAGGATGCCGCTGACCGAGGCCCAGTCGAGCGCCCGGGCACGGATGTCGGCCCCGAGCAGACCGGCAAAACCGTCTTCGATGCCGATGACCTGTGCGCCGCACTGGCGCAGCAGCGATTTGGTCACGGCGCGGATCACCGCGTTCAGTCCAGGGCAGTCGCCCCCGCCCGTCAGTACACCGACACGCATACGTTACTCCGGCAACACGCTCATTGGAAAAAACTCAGGGCCGCGGCCACAAGGCCCACATCTGCAGCGGCTGGCTGATGCCCGAGGCCATGACGTAGGCTTCTTGGCCCCAGCCGGTGAAGAAGTCGGCCCGGATCGGGCCGATGATCGCGCCGCCAGTGTCCTGCGCCAGCACCAGACGACGCACATGCACGTAAGGGCCGGGCGAGTGCATCCAGACCGGTGTGCCGTAGGGGATGCTGCGCGGATCGACGGCGATGGATCGGCGCGGGGTGAGCGGCACCCCTTGCGCCCCACGCGGGCCAAACTGGGCATCGAGCTCGCTCAGCGGCTCTTCGCGGAAAAAAACGGTGCGCGGGTTGCTCCAGAGCATGTCGTTGACGCGCTCGGGGTTGGCGGCGGCCCAGGTGCGTATCGCCTCCCAGGTGCCCTGGCGGATCCAGCCTCGGTCGAGCAGCCAGCGCCCCACGCTGCGGTACGGGTGGCTGTTGTGCCCGGCAAAAGCCAGCCGTACCATGCGCTGCTGGCCATCGGGTTCGGTGATCGTCATACGCCCCGACCCCTGGATTTGCAGCATCAAGGCATCCAGTGGGTCGGCCATCCAGGCGATTTCACGCCCTTGCAACTGGGCCTGGGCCGCCGGGTCGGTGGCCATCTGCTGCCGGGTGAACCAGGGCTGGCCGGGCCGCAGGGTGACGGGGAGGCCGTGCAAAGGCGTCTGGTGCACGTCATCACGCACGCGCCGCGCCAGCATCTCGGGCTCAAAATAGCCAGTCAGCAGGCCGGGGGTCTGGCCATTCGGTGCTTGCACGCGAAAGGGCTGCAGGCGTCGCATCATCCAGTCGTGCTGATCCTCCACGGGGGCAATGCTGAGCTGGCGCACTTCCGTGCACAAAACCCCGATCACGGGGGCCGGTCGCTCGCAACTGCGCAGCCAGGCGTTCCAGGTCTCGTTGAGGGCGTCGCGCCCCCAGCCGGGCAGTTCGCTCCAGCGCACCGGATGCCAGACGCTGACGCCCCGCGTGATGGGAGCTGGCAGGGGCTGGCTGTCGGCCCATTGCCAGGCCGGATGCTGGGGAGTGACCACGGGTTCAGGCCGTACTTCATCGAGCGCCACGGAAGGGGGCAATGGCGTGATGGCGGGAGCCTGAATGATGGGTGGCGCGGGACGGGTCGGCTCCGGCAGCGGGTCTTTCGGCGCGGGGGGGGTGGTGCAGGCCGCCAGAATGCCTAAAATCAGCAACAGACCCACTCTGAGCGCCGTCGGGCGCCCTTCACCACTCCGATCTGTCATGCATCTCTTGTACCTGCAGGCCCTAGGTGCGCTGCTCATACTGGTATTCATCATCTGGTGGACCATGTTCTGTGGCCGGAAAAATGGCGAGTTGCCGGACAAGGTGGAGCGAGAAAAAGCCCATGAAGCTCGAAAAGACGCCACCCAGGAGGACAAGTCGTCATAGATCACGCAGCAGGTGGACCAGCTCCACCGCCGACCGCACGTTCATCTTGTCAAAAACGTGAGCCCGATGGACTTCCACCGTGCGCACGCTGATGTTCAATTCGTCGGCCACCAGTTTGTTCGGCATGCCTGCCGCGATCCGGTGCATCACGTCCTTTTCACGATCGGTCAACCCGTCCACCCGACGTCGCCGTTCGGCCCTTTCATGCCGACGGGCAATGACCCGCGCGGAGTGGTGCAGAGCCTGCTCCACCCGATCAACCAGCGCGTTGTCGGAAAAAGGCTTTTCGCAAAAATCGTAGGCACCCCGCTTGACCGCTTCGACGGCGGTGCTGACGTCGGCATGCCCGCTGAGGAAAATCACTGGCATCGCTTCGAACCAAGCGCAGTCGAGCAGTCGCTCAAACAGGGCCAGTCCGTTCAGGCCGGGCATGCGCACGTCCAGCAGCAAGCATGACGGCGTTGCCCGATCCTGCCAGGTGCAGGCCGCGTCCCAGAACTGATCGGCGCTGGCATACGGCTCGCTCAGCAGCCGACGTGAGCGCAGCAGCCAGCCCAGGGCGTCGCGCACACTGGCATCATCGTCCACGATGAAGATGCAGGCGTCATTAGGCAGGGTGGGACTCATGGCCTGACATCATAGGGCCTTGGCCGCAGGCAGCGTGAACCGAAAAACGGTGCCTTGCGGACGATGGGGTTGGAACTCCAGCATGCCCCCATGTTGTTCCACGACGGTCCGGCACAGGTTCAAGCCCAGCCCCATGCCTTCCGGCTTGGTGGTGAAAAACGGGGTGAACAGCCGTTCAGCATCTTCCTGGGAAATCCCCCCGCCGTGGTCGGCAATCACAAAGCGCACCCATTCAGGGGCTTTGTGGGCCACTGTGGAAGCGACCGGTTCGGCGCTCAGGCACAATCGACGCAAGCCGGAAGCCAGCGGCGGCTGGCCGGGCGGCATGGCTTGCATGCCGTTGCGCCCGATGTTGAGCAGGACTTGTTCGATCATGGTGCGATCGCATAACACCGGCGGGCAGTCGGCGGCAACCCGCGTCTCCAGGGTGATGCCCAGCTTGCGCCCTTGAAGCAGCAGCAAGGGCTGGATGGCTGCAAACAGCGCCTGCGCCGTGACCCATTCGCGCTCCCGCTCCCGACGTCGGACCAGGTCGGCCACGCTCCGGATGACCCGGCCTGCCCGTTCGGCCTGCTCCTGGATGCGCTCCAGCGCCGTGCGGATCGTGCTGTCTTCCGACCCGGCATGTGGTTCGCGAGCCATCAGATTCAGCGAGCCTGTGGCGTAGCTGGAAATGGCGGCCAGCGGCTGGTTGAGTTCGTGGCTGATGAGCGAGGCCATCTCGCCGGCCATCGCCAGCCGGGCTGTGGCCTGAAGCCGCTCCTGCGACGCGCGCGACTGCTCTTCACTGCGGCGCTGTTCGCTCAGGTCCAGGATGGCACTCATCCATCCGGTCTGCAGCCCTTGTGCATCAATCAGCGGCGCTTCAATGATCAGCACCGGAAAGCGGGCCCCGTCGGAGCGCATGAATTCTGACTCGAAACCCTCGCGGGGCAGGACTTTTCCCGCCAGGCGCACTGCCAGACGCTGACGGTATTCATCGATCTGTTCCGGGGGCCAGTACGGCGCAGGAATGCTGGTGCCCAGGAGCTGCTCGGGCGTGAGGCCGACCATCTGGCAGAACGCCGGGTTGACGTAGGTGATGCGACCCTCCATGTCACGCGCCCGCAGTCCCGTCACGAGGGAGTCTTCCATGGCCTTGCGAAAGGCCAGCGCTTCAGCCAGTCGCTGTTCCGCCACCAGCCGCCGCCTCAGGTCGCGCACCAGCAAGCCGATGGCGCCGAGCAAGCTCAAAGACAAGGTGCCGACGATCACGGTCAGGACCGGCGGCAGCCAGCCTCCGGGGGCTTTGGGCTGCTCTAGACGCAGCAAAAAGGCGGCCCCCTGCAAGTCGAGCAAATGGTTGGCGTGTACGAGTGGCGTACCCGCTGGCAGATTCCCGACGATGGTCAGCCGGGTCCCATCGGCCTCTGTCCAGGCCAGGCGTCGACCCCGAAGCGCGGAGGGCGGGATCATTTCCCTCAGGAGTCCTTCCAGGGAGTAGGTGGCAATCAGGAAGCCATCGGACTGCCCATCGCGCATCAGGGGCAGGCACATCTCCAGCAACTCAATGCCATGCCCAGGGCCGAGTGGCCAGAAGTAGCTGGGCGAGAAGGCGGGGCCACTGAGTCGGCTGGCGTTGCTGCAGGCTTGACCCACATCCACCTGGGTGTCGCTGCGAGGCCGGTAGGCGTAGAGGCGAGGGATGTAGGGCGTGTTTCTGGCCGCCAGCGGGCGCAAAGCGGCGTCGCGCCATTCGACGTGCACCATTTCCCGGTGTGCGCTGAGAAATGCGGCAGACTGATGGAGCCAGAGGTCGGGTGTCGGTGACTGCCCGTGCAGCGCTTGGAGGTTCTGGATGCTCCGGTTCAGGCCTGCGCGGACATCCGAGCCCATGCTGGCTGCATCGCGCTCCAGTTGCACCAGCAGCTGCGCCTCCTCGTACTCCCGCACCAGAAAGACCATGACAGCCAGCAAGGCAACCACCAGTCCGACGATGAGTCCCCAGAGCGCCCAGCGCCGGGCCATACGACCTGGCAGCGTGCGCATCTCGTTCACAGCTTCCGGTGTTGCAAAGCGGGCAGCTTTTGCCGCACCTGCTGCAGGTGTTCCCGGCTGACCTCGGCCACCACGACCCCGGCACCGCTGGGCAGCTGGCTCAATACGGCTCCCCAGGGATCGATCACCATACTCTGCCCCCAGGTCTTGCGGCCATTGTCATGCGTCCCACCCTGTGCGCTGGCCACGACGTAGGCCTGGTTTTCAATGGCGCGTGTGCGCAGCAGCAGTTCCCAGTGCGCCTGGCCGGTGGTGTACGTGAAAGCGGCCGGCACCAGCAGGATGTCCGCCCCCAGTTGCCGATACAGTTCGGGAAAGCGCAGGTCATAGCACACGCTCATGCCGACCGTCCAGCGCACACCAGTCTGGCTGGTCAGGGTGAACGCGGTGGGGGTGTGACCGGCCGCCAGCACGGCCGCTTCGTCGTAATGTTCGAGGCCGTTGTCAAAGCGAAACAGGTGGATCTTGTCGTAACGCGCGACCTGCTGGCCGTGCGGGTCGAACGCCAGCGACGCGTTGGCGACATGGCTCGGATCGGCCGTGGCCATGGGGATCGTTCCGCCGACGATCCACAGTCCCAGTTCGCGGGCAGCCGTCGAGAGGAAGGTCTGGATCGGGCCATGCCCCTCAGGCTCGGCGAGGGCGAGCTTGTCGGTATCGTGATGGCCCATGGTGCAAAAATATTCGGGCAATACCGCCAGTTCAGCGCCCGCCAGGCTGGCCTGTTCGAGCAGGCGGCGTGCGGCGGCCAGGTTGGCCTCAAGCGCCGCCCCTGAAACCATCTGGATGCTGGCCATTTTCATGGGGATGACGCTCCTGGTTGGGTGCTCGAGACGGGGCTCTCTAGAGCAAGGTTACGACGAGTCACGCGCTCGACTTGAGGATCGGCCCATGGGCCGGTGATGTGAAACTGGCGGGTGGCGGCTTCCTGGAGCGGCTGACGGAGCAGAAACTGAGCCAGAAAAGTCCCCAATCCGGTGACGGGGTTGATCATGGTGGCCACCAGGGACGCCGTACCGGCATTGAGTTCCGGCACCACCACGGCGGTGATGTCCTGGGTTTCACGGATGATATCGGCCTGTCCTTCGATCAGGACGGCGGCGCTCACCCCCTTCATCTGCAGGTTGTTGGTTTGGGCAATCCCGTCGCGGATGCTGGCATGACCCCTGACGAAATCAAACGCAAACCCTTCGCTGAAAACATCCCGGAAGTCCAGCGCTAGCCGTCGTGGGAGTGACTGGAGGCTGAGCACACCCAACAGCTTGGCAATACCGGGGTCGGCTCTGAGGAATTGTCCGCGCTCCACGTCAATTGCCAATTGACCGCTCAGACTGGGCGGATGGAACGACAAGGGCGAGCCGATCCAGCCGATATGCCCTTCGATCTGCCCTTGGCCGCCACGGATCACACCGGGCATGTCAAAGCGGCCCAGCAACCGACCCGAATCCCGCATATCCAATGCGATGCGCAAAGCCGTTCGCTGGTTGACCCAGTTGCCGCTGGCCTGCAACTGGGCTTCGGGGGTGGTCAGAGTCAATGCATGGAGTCGCCACTCCCGCGTCGGGCCTGACGTGCCGGCTCTGGTTTCCCGGTTGGTGGCCCGAATCTCCAGTCGTCCCAGATCCCGGTCGCCCATGCGAAAGGCCTGGACATCGAGATTGATGGCGGGCAAGGCACGTGGCGGCTTGTGCGGGAGGGCTTGGACGCGCGTCACATCGGCGGCGGCGGGCAGATCGAGGCGGGCGAGGCGCCCGTAAAGCTGCCCAGGCACCTGCGCCGAGGCCTCGCGGTACTCCAGGTGGCCCGACACTTCATCCCCCTCGACAGATAGCTTCCAGGTATCCCGGTCTCGTGTGCCGCTGGCGACCAGGTTGCGAAACACGCGGGATCCTTGCTCCAACTGCCCGATGGTCAGCCCAAAAGTCGTGGGCCAATAGGCGCTTGGCTCGCCAGCGGGGGTCGGGCTGGGCGCTTGGTGTCGTGTCAGGGCATGACCGGCCTGATCCCAGGCACTGAGGGCAAACCGGTCCAGGTTGATCTGGGCATGGACTCCCCGAGGGGGCAGGGGGAGACGCTGGCTTTGCACCCCCAGACTGCCTGCCAGAACCCTGGGGGAGCGCTCATCCCATGCCCGCAGGTACTCCAGGCTCAGCAGCGGTGTGGCACCGGCCCCCAGTTCAACCTGCCATCGGTCGCGGCTCACTTCGCCTGGGCCAGGCGCCAACGGCGTCAGCTTCAGGCGCAAGGGTAGGCGATCGGGACCCATTTTGTCGAACGGTTCTGGCAGGTCGAGACTGAAGCCTTGAAGGGTTGACTGGACGTCGATGGCCGTACCCAGAGGCCCGAAAGCGAGCGACGCCTGGTAGCGCGCCTGGCCGCGAGCGAAGGAGGCCAGAGGGGCCAGCCATGGCCAATAGTCGGCCTGAGCCAGGGCTTCGGCGGTGGCCAGGCCCTCTCCCTCAAATACAACCAGGCGCTCGGGCCCGGGCTGCATCCGTCCTGAAAAACGAGCAACCCCGCCGAGGATGCGTGCAGTGGCCTGGGGCATATCGAACCCCTGCTCGTTGAAGTGCAAGGTGCCCTGTAGCGCCTGCAGCCACGGTGTATCAGGTGTCAAGCGCAAGTCGTTGCCGCTGAGTTGAACCTGCCCTGACACGGAGAGGTCTTGGGCCGTGTCGCTCAAAGGAATCGCCAGTTCGAGCTGCAGGTCGGCGGTGCCGGTGGACTGGGCTTGTCCCAGGGCCTGGTCCGTCAGCTCCCGAAGGGGTGATCCATCGATGAAGGCCAAGGCATCGGCAGCAGGCCCCTGGACGCGCCCTTGAATCTGGACTTGAAGGTCTGGCCGCTCGAAGTCGTCAATCACGGCACGTGCGCCCTGAATCCGCAGCGCGGGCCATGGCGAGACGTAAGCCTGTGCGTTCTCCAGCAACAGCCGCGTCCGATCGATGGTCAGCCTGGCCTGACTGACCTGCAGGCCAGGCCAGCCCAGAGTCTCTGGCGGCAACAGGTAGCGGGGTGCGTAGTCAAAGGCCACATTCCGCAGGCCGGTCTGGACCTCGAAGCGGCCGGTTTCAGGTTGGGCAAACGGAAAGTCCCAGAGATCTCCGGTCACGTGTATCGTGCCATCGTGGGCTTGCCCTCCCCGGAGGGCTTCGGACAGGTAGCGTCGAGTCGTTGCTGGCAACTCCTGGGGCAGGTAGCGAACGATTTGATCGGCTGCCGCTTCGTGGATGCGGGCATCCAGCGTCAGCACCCCAGGGAATCGGGATTGTGCCGGGCTGGTGGCGGGGTCCGCCGTTTGCCATTGCAGGCGGACTTCGGCATCGACGTCGTCGTTTTTCACCACCAGGCGGGGCACTTCCACGACCCAGGCGTCGCCGTGGACCGTCCATTGCGCCTCGGCTTCCAGAAGGTCGACGCGCAAGGTCGGGTCGGCAAAAACCCCGGGGAAAGTCAGTTCGCCGCCGTTCAGCCGAACCCGCGCCGAGCCCCCTGCCGGGGTGATGTCCAAGTCGATGTCGGCGCCCTGCAGTCCTGGGCGGCTCAGGGGATGCGTCCATGACCCGTCGGCCTGCGAGACCGGCGGTCGCGCCGGGGCGGCGGCCAGACTGACCTGACGCAACTGTGTGCGCAGGCGCCAGTCCGCCCCCTGATCTGCCGTGGGGGCTCGCCAGGTCCAGTCGAAAGATTCCGCCATGCCTTCGGCCTGGGTGTCGGCCAGCCATTGCGCCACCGGGGCGGGAATGGGCAGGCGTAGCACCAGTTGTCGAAGGGCTCGGGCATCCAGTTGTTCGCCACTCAGGGTGAAGGCCGCCAGTCCGTTGTCCGCCGTCAACGCCTGGGTGTAGCGGATGTCACCCCCCGTCCAGGGCGTGCCTTCACCGGTGATGAACGACAACCCTTGGGTTTGGGCGACTGTGTGTCGATCCTCTTGGTGAAACGCCAGGCGGGTCTGAAAGTCTTGCAAATCGAACGACCCCGAGGCCCCCGCCCATTGCAGGCGTACTCGTTGCAGCGCGAGGTCGCTGGTGGCCTGGCGGAGCTGACCCCGCTCGATGTCGAGCCAGAGGCGTGCGCCGCCACGACCTTCCTGCAGGTCCAGGCCCAGGGTCATGGCCAGATCCACGTAGTGGCCCAGTTGACGGAGGTCAATGAACGGCAAATCACCAAAAGCCTGACCGCTCCAGGCTGACCAGTCGGACGCCGACGTTGACCAGAAAGGTCGGGTGAAAGACCCTTGCAGCGTCAAGGGATCGCCCCAGTCGTCCGGTGGCGTGGCATCCAGTCGCACCTGATGCTGTCGTCCCCTTTGACGCACCACGAGGTCTATGTGGGTGAGCTTGAGCGGCTGCGCATTGGGCCTGCGTTCATCGGTCCAGCGCAGCGTGCCATTGAGCATGGCGACTTCGGTCTGCTCGAGAAACCATTCCATCCATCGACCCTCGCCCGACGGATCGGTGCCGTCGAGGGGAATACCCGCGAGCAGAAGGCGGCCATCGGCCGTTCGGCGGATGTCCAGCGAAGGCGCCTCGATGACCAGTTGGTCGAAACCGGCGCGCCACAGGGATCGGATGGACAGGGCGGCCCGGACGCTGGGCAAGCGCAAGGCTTCGCGCCCGTCTGCGTGGCTGATCACCACATCCTGCAGGTGCAGGCTGGGTACGGGGCCGCTGGTGGTGGCCGAAATCCGACCTATCTGCACCGGCAGACCAACCGTCCGTGCGGCCAACTTTTCCAGTGCCGGGCGCCATTCGTCCACTCGCGGCACAATCAAGCCGTGCAGGGTCCCCCAACTGATCGCCAACAGCACCCAGGCCAACGCCACCAGCCAGAGCATGGCGTTGGCCAGCCGGGCCAGAAGACGCATCCGGCGAAAGGGCGGGGGAGAGTCGCTTTTCTCGATCACACGAAATTATGACGTTCAGCGCCACGGTCAAGACGGCCGAACCAGTCCATTTTGTATCGAAACATGACGATGCGGCGTGCCATTCGCGCTATGTTCAGCGCGTCCGACGCCGATACGCCGATGAACTCACGCTCCTGAGCCCCGGTGTGCCGGACCGTCTTGTCCAGCAGCAGGTCTTGAAGGTTTTGCGACAACGGGGGTTGGATCTATCGGCCAGCTTGCGGATTTTGCGCCATCTGGTGCTGGAGCGTCTGGCGGTTCTAGATGTCGAGTGCGAAGCGCCCTTGTCCGTGGTGACTGCAGCCATGACGGACCTGGCAGAGCTGGCCCTCGATGAAGCGCTGGCCCAGTCATTGCGCGAACTCGATGACCTGCATGGCGCACCCGAGTGGGCAGACCCGTCAGTGCCTGCGGCGGCGGAAACAGTCTTGCAAAGGGCCTCGATCTGGATCATCGGCATGGGCAAATTCGGGGCCCGCGAACTCAATGTGTCGAGCGACATTGACCTGATCTACGTGTATGACCACGATGGCGAAACCGCCGGCAACGCCCTAGGCCGCCACCGGATCAGCAATCACGAATATTTTGCCAAAGCCGTCAAGCGGGTCTTTAGCCTGATTGGTGACACCACCGAGCATGGCCAGGTGTTTCGCGTCGACCTGGCCTTGCGACCCAATGGCAACTCGGGGCCGCCAGCGGTATCACTGGGGGCGCTGGAGGAGTATTTTCTGGTCCAGGGCCGGGAGTGGGAGCGTTTTGCCTGGCTCAAGAGCCGGATCGTGGCTCCGCGACTCGCCATCGAGCAGGGCACTGCGCTAGCGCTGCGGGGTGTGGTGCTGCCCTTTGTGTTTCGCCGGTATCTGGACTACAGCGTGTTCGAGGCCTTGCGCAGCCTGCACCGGCAGATCCGGGATCATGCAGCCAAGCGGGCCGCTGGCCAGCCTGGCCGCTCAAACGACGTGAAACTCTCTCGGGGGGGTATTCGAGAAATTGAATTTACGGTGCAACTGCTGCAAGTGGTACGCGGCGGGCAGTTTCCCGAACTGCGGACCCGCCCCACGCTGGCCGCGCTCAGGCGGCTGGAGTGCGCCGGCCTGATGCCTGCCGACAAGGTCGCCGCTCTGTCGGCTGCTTATGTGTTTTTGCGGCGGGTCGAGCACCGCATCCAGTACCTCGACGACCAGCAGACCCACCTGCTGCCCACCCGGGACGATGACTTGCAATGGCTCGCCGTCACCATGGGTTTTGCCGATAGCTGCAGCTTTCTGCACGCCCTCGACAGCCATCGAGAAGCCGTGGCGCAAGAGTTTGACACGCTGCTGGGCACCTCGACTGGCCCATGCAACGGCAAAGGCAAAGGCTGCCCTGGCCGCCAGCGCACGGCGGAGGACGACCTGGCATCGGTGCAGGCCCAGCTGCCCTCAGGGTTTGCCGCCAAGGTAGCCGATTGGCTCGAACACCCGCGCGTGCAGGCCCTGCGCGAAGACTCCCGCCAGCGGCTGGTGCGGCTGGTCCAGCGCACCGGGGCCTGGCTGGAGGAAGGGCGCGTCACCGAGGTGGCAGCCCTGCGCATGGCCGACTGGATCGAATCCCTGCTGCGGCGGGAAAGCTACCTAGCGATGCTGCAGGAGCGTCCGGCCGTACACGAGCGCCTGCTGCAGGTGTTCGGTGCCGCCAAATGGCCCGCACGCTACCTGCTGCAACACCCCGGCGTGATCGACGAGCTGGCGGGGCGGCAACTGTTTGTCGAACGCTTCGACCCCACCCAGTTCGAAGCCGAACTCGAAGCCCGCAAGCATGCCCTGAGCGTCACCGGCGAGGATGACGACGAAGCGCTGCTGAACCTGCTGCGGCGCGCCCACCATGCCGAAGTCTTTCGTACCCTGGCCCGCGATGTGGAGGGCGTGCTCACGGTCGAGCAGGTGGCCGACGACCTCAGCGCCTTGGCCGATGCGGTGCTGCGCGTCACCGGACGCTGGTGCTGGCAACGGCTGCGTCAACGCCACAGCGACGAACCGCGTTACGCCATCATCGGCTACGGCAAACTCGGCGGCAAGGAACTCGGCTACGGCAGCGATCTCGACATCGTCTTCGTCTATCACGACGAGCACGAACAAGCGCCCGAAGTCTATGCCGCTTTTGTGCGCAAGATGATCAACTGGCTGACCGTCAAAACCGGCGAAGGCGACCTGTTCGAAATCGACACCGCCCTGCGGCCCAACGGCAACTCCGGCCTGCTGGTGACCCGCTTCGAGGCCTACGCCAACTACCAGCACAACCGCGGCAGCAACACCGCCTGGACCTGGGAGCACCAGGCCATCACCCGCGCTCGTTGCGTGCTGGGCCAGTCCGAACTGGTGGCCCGGTTCGACGCCGTGCGGGAGGCGGTGATCACCGCACCCCGCGAACACGCGGCCCTAGCCGAGGAAATCCGCGCCATGCGCGAGCGCGTCCGGGCGGCGCACCCCGTTCGCACCGGCCTGTTCGACATCAAGCACAGCCCCGGCGGCATGGTCGATGTGGAGTTCGTGGTGCAGTTCCTGGTGCTGGCGCACGCACGAAATCACCCGGGCTTGCGCGGCAACACCGGCAACATCGCCTTGCTGCAGCAGGCCCAAGCCGTGGGCCTGCTGGCACCCGGCATGGGCAAAGCCGCCGCCGACGCCTACCGCGTGCTGCGCCAGCGGCAGCACCGCTGTCGCCTCGACGAATCCAGCACCCAGATCGAGGAGTCAGGCGTGGCCACCGAAGCCCAAGCGGTGCGCGCCCTGTGGGCGCATGTGCTGGGGGCGTGAATCCCGCGCCGCACGGCACGGCGGCTTACCGCTGCGCCGGGGTTGCGCCCAGCTTGGGGCGGCTGTTCGGGCGCTGCGCTGCACAGGCCCGACAAACCGGCAGGGCCAAAGCCAGCAGGGCTTGCCAGGGGTCCTGTGGCCAGTCGCGCTGACGCAGCCCCTTGACGATGCCATCCACCAGGTGGGCATGCCCGAGCCAGGTTTGCAATTCTGCCAAGCCCAGACCGGGTAGTGCCCGCTCGAAGCGTTTTTCCCGTGGCCCCCAGACCCGTTGCTCGCGCAGGGCCAGCGGCAGCGGTTTGCCCACCGCCGTGGCCGACTTGACCCGCCACAAGGCCCGGATTTCTTCTGCCAGCGCCCAATGCACCAGCACCGCTGCCGTGCCTTCGGCCTGCAGACCGTCGAGCATACGCAGCACCCGATCAGGCCGACCGTCCAGAATGGCTTCGACCCACTTGAAGGGGTCGTAGCGGGCCACATTCAGGACGGCACTTTCCACTTGGGCAAAGTCCAGTTCGCCCGGCGGGTAGAGCAGCCCGAGTTTCTGGATTTCCTGGTGGGCGGCCAGCAGATTGCCCTCTACCCGGTCGGCCATGAAGGCCAGCGTGCGCTGCCCTGCTTCGCCGGTAGCCACCCGCTGGCCCTGGGCCTGCAGGCGGTGCGCGATCCAGGCCGGCAGTTGGGGCCGCTCCACGCTGTCGAGGCGGATGACGACGCCATGCTGATCCAGCGCGGCAAACCAGGCGCTTTTCGTGGCTGCTGCATCCAGCCGGGGCAGCACCACCACGGTAAGCACGTCCTGCTGACCCGTTGCGGCTTGAGCCAGTTGCTGCAAGGCGGCCCCACCGTCCTTGCCGGGTTTGCCCGTCGGGATGCGGATTTCCACCATCTGGCGCTCGGCAAACAGGCTCAGCGACTGCCCAGCGACTAAGGCTGCACTCCAGTCGAAATGAGCACCGCTGACGGTCAAGACCTGGCGCTCGGTGTAGCCCTCCTGCCGTGCCCGGTCGCGCAACGCATCCTGCGTCTCTTGCTGAAGCAGGGGTTCATCTCCCATCAGGGTGTACAGGGAGCGAATCCCTTTGGCCAGATGAGCGGGCAGTTGCGAGCTGGGTATGAGCATCCGGATGGAGTGTAAAACGAGACGGGCGGTGTGTGGACTGCGGTGTGTGGACAAAACGCCACCGTGGTGGGCGTCGCCATAGCCGAAGCGGTCTGGGCTGAGCCGGTCGGTTTTGTCAAGACCGTTTCGGGGCAGGCTGAGGTCGTCAACGCTGGCAGCGGTCAGGGTTCACACTGATCGAAGCCCTGGTAGCGAAGTGTTTGCATCATCCAAGGATCGATTGACAAGCAGCAAAACCCCGAGCAGGGCAAACAACCCTGCCAGCGCAGTTGAGGTGAATCGGAAAGACAGCGGCTTCATGGCCAGGGGTGATGCGGCGTCGGGGTTGATCAGCCAAAGTCGAACACCTGTCCAGCTTCCAGCCAGATCAGCGGCTGTGGCAGGTTGAGCGCCCGCTGCTCCACCTCGGATTGGATGAGCCCTTTTTCAAGCGGTTTGGTGTGGGTGATGCCGATGCGCAAGCCAGGGTGGCGAGCCAGATCGAGCTGTGCCAGTTCCTCAGCCAGCAGGCTGGGGCTGAGGTGCTGGCTCTTGAGGGCCAGCCCGAGTTCCCGCTCGCTGAAAGCCGTTTCGATCACCAGCATCGCCATCGGCAGTTGGTTGACTCGCTGCCAGAAAGCCGGGTTGCTGCAGGTGTCGCCCGTGAACACCCAGTGGCCGGATGGTGTGTCCACCGCATAACCGACGGCCGCAACGGTATGGGCCGCAGGCAGCACCTCGATGCGATGCCCGGCGACGCTCAACACCTGACCGACTTCGAGGGGATCGAACACCAAAAAGGGGTGCTCAGCCGTAGGGATGCGTGAAAAATCGGGCCAGATGGTGCCGTTGAAGATGTGGGTTTTGAGCGCTTCGATGGTGGCGGGCAGGGCATGGGCCACGATGGGTCGCGTCAGTCTAGCGGCAACGGTGTCCAGCATCAGGGGCAGCGCAGCAATGTGATCGAGGTGCGAGTGCGTCAGAAAGACGTGCTCGATACCCAGCATGTCAGCGACAGTCAGGTCGCCCACCCCGGTACCAGCGTCGATCAGGAGTTGCCGGTCGATCAGAAACGATGTGGTGCGTGCGTGTTGCGCGATGGCACCTGAACAACCGAGAATCCGGACTTGCATGTCTGCCTGGGTCTTGAAAAGGGCCGATGCGGCCATGGTACAGAAAAAAGCCGACCCGCGGGGCGGTCAAAGCCGCTGGACCGCAGCCAGGCGCGACATCAGCTGGCGCACCACCCCGGCGAGCATGTCGTCAAACAGCAAGGCCTCTTCTTCCTCCTTGCCCAGCACCTGGGTTTCGGAAAAGCTGAGTTCGCGCTCCTGCAACAGTTCAGTGTCACCAATCAGGTCACGACCGCTGGCCGTGCGCAAGCGGAAAAGAACCCGATGGCGCAGCTGTAATTCTCGCACCTGCCCCGCCGCCGTGGTACCAACCACCACGCGCTCACGCTGGTCTAGCAGGATGGTCAGAATCGCTTGTGGAGTGATCGATGTCGCAGGCGTTGTGTCTGGCCGAATCACCGTCACCCCCGTGCGGGTCAGTTGAGCGGCCAGCGTGCGGGCCATGCCGGGTGAAACCGGCCCCTCCAGCCGCAGGCTGGAAAAACTCATCTGCACACCGGTTCCGCGCAGCTTGAAACCGCAGCCGACCAAAAGCGCGACCGCGCCGCCTGCCAGCAGACCCAGCGCGGCGCGGCGCGGCCAGCGGTTCGAGGGCTTGCGCATGGCTCAGAGCACCACGTTGACCAGACGGCCCGGCACCACCACCACTTTTTTCGGTGCGGCACCATTGGCCTGTTTTTGCACCGCAGCGCTGGCCACGGCAGCGGCTTCGATGGCGGCCTGGTCGGCGTTTGCTGGCACCAGAATCGAGCCGCGCAGCTTGCCGTTGATCTGCAGCACCAGCTCGACTTCATCCTGCACCAACGCCGCCGGATCGACCTTGGGCCAGGCGGCGTCGAGCAAGTCGCCTAGGGTGTTGGCGTAGCCCAGCTCGGCCCACAGGGCGTGGCTGATGTGCGGCGTGGCCGGGTACAGGCAGCGCAGCAGGATGCCGAAGCCCTCGATCAGCGCCACCTCGGCACCGGCGTCGTCCAGCGCCTTGAAGTCGTCGAGGGCGTTGAGCATTTTCATGCAGCCCGACACCACGGTGTTGTACTGCATGCGCTGGTAGTCGTAGTCCACCTGCTTGAGCACGGTGTGGATGTCCAAGCGCAGCGCCTTGGCCGCCTTGCCGAAGGCCACGTCGCCGATCGACTGCGCCCCTGCCACGCTGGCCGCAGCCTGCGCCCAGTCGTTCTGCGCCAGCTTCACGCCCAAGCTCCACACCCGGCGCAGAAAGCGGTAGCTGCCTTCCACAGCGGCGTCGTTCCACTCCAAGGTGGCCTCGGGCGGCGCGGTGAACATGGTGTACAGGCGGGCGGTGTCGGCACCGTATTTTTCGATCAGGTCCTGCGGATCGACGCCGTTGTTCTTGGACTTGGACATGGTGCCCACGCCCTCGTAGTCGATCGGGGTGCCGACGGGCAGGCGACCATCGGCGCTGTCCTGCTCGTGCTTGAGTTTGGCACCGGTGATCTTGCCGGCCTCGTCGAACACATGTTCCACATCGTGTGGCCAGAAGTATTCCTTGCCGCCCTTGGCGGTGCGGCGGCTGTAAATATGGTTGAGCACCATGCCCTGCGTCAGCAGTTTCTTGAACGGCTCGTCCACCTGCACCAGCCCCACGGCCTCGCAATCTCCGGGGCCCTTGACCCGGATATCGCGCATCACCTTGGTCCAGAAGCGGGCGTACAGCAGGTGCAAGATGGCGTGCTCGATGCCGCCGATGTACTGGTCCATCGGCATCCAGTAGCGGGTGCCGTCGGCCACCATCGCGTCGGCGTTGGTGGGGTCGCAATAGCGCATGAAGTACCACGACGAATCGACAAAGGTGTCCATGGTGTCGGTTTCGCGCCGGGCCGCTCGGCCGCAGATGGGGCAGGTCACGCCAGCATGGAAGCCTTCGTGCTTGACCAGTGGGTTGCCGCTGCCATCGGGCACGCAATCTTCGGGCAGCACCACCGGCAGGTCTTTTTCGGGCACCGGCACCGAGCCGTGCTGCGGGCAGTGGATGATGGGGATGGGCGTGCCCCAGTAGCGCTGGCGGCTGATGCCCCAGTCGCGCAGGCGCAAGGTGGTTTTTTTCTCGCCCAGGCCTTTGGCGGCCAGCAGTTGTGCGACTTTATTGACCGCAGCTTTGTGGCTCAGGCCGTTGAGTTCACCCGAGTCGATGCACACCAGCGAGCCGGTTTTGTCGGCGTACCAGTCGTGCCATTGGGTGGGATCGAATACCTTGGCGTTGGCGTTGGCGTCCGGGGCCTCCCCTTGCGCCACCGCAGCCCCATCAACGCCAACCCCCACCACCTGCCGGATCTCCAGTCCGTACTTCAGCGCAAACGCAAAATCCCGCTCGTCGTGGGCCGGCACCCCCATCACCGCGCCATCGCCGTAGCTCATCAGCACGTAATTGCCCACCCACACCGGCACCGACTCGCCGGTCAGCGGGTGCGTCACCGTCAAGCCGGTGGGCATGCCCTTCTTTTCTTGCGTGGCCAGTTCGGCCTCGGTGGTGCCGCCGGTCTTGCATGCCTCGATGAAGGCTTGCAGCGCCGGGTTCTTCTCGGCGGCGCAAGCGGCCAGCGGGTGTTCGGGGGCGACGGCGCAGAACGTCACCCCCATGAGGGTGTCGGCGCGCGTGGTGAAGACGTACAGCCGCCCTTCGCCGATCAGGTTGCCGTCGTGCCCACGAACGTGGTGCGTGAAAGCAAAGCGCACGCCCTCGCTCCTGCCGATCCAGTTCTCCTGCATCAGCCGCACCTTGTCGGGCCAGCCGTCGAGCGTGGCCTGCGGGTTGCCCAGTTGCACGTGCTGCAGCAGTTCGTCGGCGTAGGCGGTGATGTTCAGGTAATAGCCGGGGATTTCGCGCTTTTCCACCGGTGCGCCGGTGCGCCAGCCCTTGCCATCGATCACCTGCTCGTTGGCCAGCACGGTCTGATCGACCGGGTCCCAGTTTACCACTTGCGTCTTGCGGTAGGCGATGCCACGTTCGAGCATCTTCAGGAACAGCCACTGGTTCCACCGGTAGTACTCGGGCGAGCAGGTGGCGACTTCGCGCGACCAGTCGATCGCCAGCCCCATCGCCTGCATCTGCTGCTTCATGTAGGCGATGTTGTCGTACGTCCACTTGGCGGGCGGTACGCCGTTCTTGAGCGCCGCGTTTTCGGCCGGCAGGCCAAAGGCGTCCCAGCCCATGGGCATGAGCACGTTGTAGCCCTGCATGCGCAACTGGCGCGTGAGCATGTCGTTGATGGTGTAGTTGCGCACGTGCCCCATGTGCAGCTTGCCGCTGGGGTAGGGCAGCATGGAGCAGGCGTAGTACTTGGGCTTGAGCTGGCCGTGGCTGTCGCGTGCGTCTTCGGTCACGCGGTAGGCGTCAGAAGCGCTCCAGTGGGCGTGGGCGGTGCGCTCCACGTCCTGCGGGGTGTATTTGTCTTGCATGGTCAGTGAAAACGATGGCTCAGCGCAAATGCAGCACGTCAAACATGTCGTACAGGCCGTTGGGCTGGTCGGCCAGGAAGCGCACGGCGCGCAGGCTGCCCTGGGCGTAGGTGGCGCGGCTGCTGGACTTGTGGCTGATCTCGATGCGCTCGCCCGTGCCGAGGAACATGACAGTGTGGTCGCCCACCACGTCGCCGCCGCGCACGGTGGCAAAGCCGATGCTGGAGGGGTCGCGCTCGCCGGTGTGGCCGACGCGCTCGTACACGGCGCAATCTTTCAGGTCGCGGCCCAGCGCATCGGCCATCACCTCGCCCATCTTGAGGGCGGTGCCACTGGGCGCATCCACCTTGTGGCGGTGGTGGGCTTCGACGATTTCGATGTCGTAGCCGGTGTGCAGCGCCCGGGCGGCCATGTCCAGCAGCTTGAGGGTCACGTTCACGCCCACGCTCATGTTGGGTGCCAGCACGATGGCAATGTGCTTGGCGGCTGCGGCGATCTCGGCCTTCTGCGCTGGCGTAAACCCGGTGGTGCCGATGATGAGCTTGACGCCGTGCTGCACGCAGGCACGCAAGTGCGTCAGGGTGCCTTCGGGGCGGGTGAAGTCGATCAGGCAGTGGCTGCCCGCGAGGGTGGCGAGTTCGGACGCGATGGCCACACCGCTGGTCTGGCCCAGAAAGGCCGCCGCATCCTGGCCCAGCGCCGGGCTGAGCGGCAAGTCGAGGGCAGCGCTGAGCACACAATCGTCGGCGGCCTGGACGGCCTCGATCAGCATGCGGCCCATGCGACCGCTGGCACCTGCAACGCAGACGCGGTGGAGGGATTCAGTGCGCATGGGAGGTCAACGCGATTCCAGGGGGGGAAACTGCGTCGTGGGAGGCAGGCTCACCGGTGCGGGGGACTCAGCCGGGCGGCGCGGGTTGTAACGATCCTGGAAGGCCCGCAACTGCGCCTCGGTGGCTTCAAGAATGGGTGCGCGGTCGCTGCTGCGCCGGTTTTCCAGGGAGGCCACAAACTCCTCTTCGGTAGGCAGGGCATCCGCCTCCACACGCTCGAGCAGGTCGGCGTTGAAGAACACCGACACGCGCCGCTGCTGGGGCTCCTGCCCCTGACGCTGGAAGGTGAACACATAATCCCAGCGGTCGGCATGGAAAGCGCTGGCCACCAGCGGGGTGCCCAGAATGTCGCGCACATTGGCGCGCGTCATGCCGGGTTGCAAGGCCTCGACCTGCTCTTTGACCACCACGTTACCTTGCAAAATGTCGATCCGGTACGGGCTGAACAGGCCACCCAGCGAGCTCACGGACGTGTTCATGCCCGCGCAACCCGACAGCGCCAGACTGGCCAGGGCCAGTGAGCCGATGAGCCAGCGTCGGCCGGCAAGCAGAGTAAAAGAAAACATGATGCCAGTGCGGTGAGATGAAACAATAGTCGCGCCAAACGGGCTGACGTACTATGATGCAGTCCATTGTAGCCCTTGGGGCTTGTTGCATGTTGCAGGCGACGCGTTGATGACCAATATCGAAGAACTCAAAAGCACCGGCCTCAAGGCCACGTTGCCACGCCTGAAGATTCTCGAAATCTTTCAGGCGGGTCATCAGCGGCACATGACCGCCGAGGACGTCTTCCGTGTCCTGCTGGACGAGCGCAGCGACATCGGGCTGGCCACGGTGTATCGGGTCTTGACGCAGTTCGAGCAGGCGGGCTTGCTGGTGCGCAGCAATTTTGAATCGGGCAAGGCGGTGTACGAACTCAACGAAGGTCATCACCACGACCATCTCGTCTGCCTGGATTGTGGCCGGGTCGAAGAGTTCTATGATCCCGCGATCGAGCAGCGCCAGCAAACGATTGCCCTGTCCCGCGGCTTCGAATTGCAGGAGCATGCGCTGTCGCTGTACGCGCATTGCACCAAGAAAGATTGCGAGCACCGCATTCGCGACCGCCGCCGTTCGTAACCGCCTGCGCCGAATGATCAGGCGTTGCGCAGCATCGCGGCACGCTGGCGTTCCACAAATTCCTGGTAGGTGTCAATGCCGCGCAACTGCAAAATGGTGTTGCGCACGGCAGCCTCGACGAGCACCGCGATGTTGCGGCCGGCCACCACCTGGATCACGGCCTTGCGCACGGCCACCCCCAGTACATCTTCGTGAAGTGGTTCATGGGGCAATCGCTCGTAATCGCGCTCCAGGGTCGATTTGCGCACCAGATGGACGATCAGACGCAAACGCATCTTGCGGCGCACGGCGGTTTCGCCAAAAATCGCCTTGATGTCCAGCAAGCCGATGCCGCGCACTTCCAGCAGGTTTTGCAGCAGGTCTGGGCACCGACCTTCCAGCGTGGTCTGATTGATCCGGTCGAAATCCACGGCGTCGTCCGCAACCAGCCCATGCCCCCGAGAAATCAGTTCAAGCCCCAGCTCGCTTTTGCCCAGCCCGGATTCGCCGGTGATCAGGACACCGAGACCCAGGATGTCCATGAACACCCCGTGCAAGGTGGTGCGCTCCGCAAAATGCCGCGACAGGTAGGTGCGCAGAACATCGATGACGAAGGCGGCCGAATAGCGGGTCGAGAAAAGGGGAATGTGTGCCCGCTCACACATGGCGACGAGTTCGGCGGGAGGGGGCGCGCCGTCCGCAACCACCAGTACCGGGGGTTCCAGCACCACGATGCGCGAGACCCGGCGGCGGCAGTCATCGTCGGTGGCGTTGAGCAGGTATTCGACCTCACGCCGACCCAGAACTTGCAACCGGTACGGGTGGATGTAGTTCAGGTAGCCCACCAGGTCGGCACCTGATCGGGCATCGCTGATGGCCTGATCCTCAAAGCGGCGTTCTGACGCACTCAGGCCAGCCACCCATTGCCATTTCAGGGTTTCGCGGTGATCTTCGAACAGAACGTCGGCGCTGACGGCGGAAGGTTTCACGGCAAGCGAAGCCCGGGGTCTTGCCTGCGGTCAGGCGGCTGCATGAGCGGATTGCCAGTGGGCAATCATCTGGTGCAGGCCGGGGGCCGACGGACTTTCTTTCATCTGTTCGCGCAAAGCGGTGTCGCTCAGCAGTTCGGCAATCTCGGACAGAATTTCCAGGTGCTTCTGCGTGGCCGCTTCGGGCACCAGCAGGAAAATCATCAGACGCACCGGCTGTTCGTCCGGCGCATCGAAGCCGATCGGATTGGCCAACTGGAACACCGCCGCCAACGGCTGCTTGAGCCCTTTGATGCGCCCGTGGGGGATGGCCACCCCATGGCCCAGTCCGGTAGAGCCCAGGCGCTCGCGGGCGAACAGGCTGTCGGTGATCAGGGCACGGTTGAGCCCGTGCAGGGATTCAAACAGCAAACCCGCTTCTTCAAAAGCACGTTTCTTGCTGGTGGCATCGACAGCGACCAGCACCTGCTCAGCAGGCAATATGGCAGAAAGACGGTTCATGGCAACCTCGCAAGGGGCAGATTATGCCTGCCTGTACGTTCTTGCCAAGTCCCCAAAAACACACAAGCCGCTTGACAAAATCAGCGGCTTGTTGCAGTGCAAAAAAATGACAGGCCGTCAAGGTTGGCGCTTCACTGTTTCATGGTGGTGCTCCTGCACCTTGGTTTTGTAGCGCAGCACCTGACGGTCCAGCTTGTCGGCCAGTTCGTCAACCGCAGCGTAGAGGTCGGCGTGAGCGCTCTCGGCAAACAGGTCCTTGCCTTTGACGCGAATACTGCATTCCGCCTTCTGGCGCTGGTCTTTTTCCTTGATGTTGTCCACTGTCAAAAGGACTTTGATGTCAACGACCTGGTCGAAATGTCGAGAAATTCGGTCAAGTTTCGACGTCACGTAATCGCGCAATGATGGGGTGATTTCGAGGTGGTGACCACTGATCGTCAGGTTCATGAAGAGCCTCCTTTGCTCGGGTTGACAAGGCGTTCCGGCGACCCGGTTACGCTGAGGAATACGACATCGCTGCCTCCACTATGCCCGGTCAGGCCCGTTTGGGCAAGCGTGCAGTGCAGCAACTGGCAGCCACCAAGGGGGGTGATGGCGCGGTTGGACGAGGCGGCAAAACATGTCATCGAAATGGCATGCCCTGATGCCATAATCCCGAGCATCAGTGCCAGGCACGCGCGACGGCTGGAGTCCCGGTGCTTGAATGGCTGTCTTGTCAATTTCTAGCCGAATCGGGGAGCCTGCGGTGCTCAATGTTTTCACTTTGGTCAATGGCCGCCTGTTCCAGGAAGAAATCGAATCCCTGGAGACCTTGTCGCGATTCACGCCGATCTGGGTCGATCTCGAATCGCCGACGCCCGAAGAGCGCCGGTGGGTCCGTCAGCATTTCGGGTTGTCGATTCCCGAAAACGCCATGGATGAAGACATTGAGGAATCGGCACGTTTCTTTGAAGAAGACAACGGCGAGCTCCATGTCCGCTCCGACTTCCTGATTGACGATCAGGACAATCCGCGTACGGTCCGGGTGGCCTTCATTCTGAATGAACATAACGATACCCTCAAGAGCCGAGGCGTGCTGTTTTCGATTCACGACGAGGATGTGCCGGTCTTTCGTTTGCTGCGGCTGCGTGCGCGTCGCATGCCAGGCCTGATCAAGGACTCCAAGGACGTCCTGCTCAGCCTGTTCGATGCCGACGCCGAGTACTGCGCCGACACGGTGGAGGAAATCTATGATGACCTGGAACGGATCAGCCGCAAGGTGTTATCCGGTCAGGTGACGGACCAGATCGCTTCCGAGGTGCTGGCGGGCATTGCGCGGCACGAGGACATGTCGGGGCGCATCCGCCGCAACATGATGGACACGCGCCGCGCCGTGAGCTTCATGATGCGCATGCGGCTGCTGAGCGCCGAACAGTTCGAGGACGCCCGGCAGATTTTGCGTGACCTGGATTCGCTCGACAGCCATACGGCGTTCATGTTCGAGAAGATCAACTTCCTGATGGATGCGACCATCGGTTTTATCAACATCAACCAGAACAAGATCATCAAAATCTTCTCGGTGGCCAGCGTGTCCTTGCTGCCGCCGACGCTGGTCGCCAGCAGCTATGGCATGAATTTTGACTACATGCCCGAACTGGGGTGGACTTACGGCTACCCGTTTGCGATCGGTCTGATGGTGCTGGCAGCCGTCATTCCGATGGCTTATTTCCGCAAACGGGGCTGGCTCAAATAAGCCTCAGAGCAGGTTGAGAGCCTTGCGAATGACGCGCCCGCTGTAGTGGTGCGCCACCTGCTGCAGAAAATGCTGAAAATCCTGGTGGGCTGCGTTGTCGGCCCGGTCGGAGATGGTGCGTACCGCGCCAAAGGGAATCCCGTAATCGTGACAGACCATGGCCACGGCAGCGCTTTCCATGTCCACGGCCAAGGCCGAGGGCAGATCGGCGCGTAGGCGTGCCGACTCCGCTTGCGTAGCCACGAACCGGTCCCCCGTAACGATGTCGCCTTCGTGCACGCTGGGGGTGTGCAGCCCCAGGCCTCTGAGCATGGCTTCATCCAGCAGCTTGGGAAGCCACGTGACGGCGTCTTTGGCCGCAGCGTGCAAAACCTGGGTCAGTGCCCGGTCGGCCGAAAACCACTGGTGGTCATAGCCGGGTACTTCCCACCGAGCGTATAGCGGCGACGCGTCCAGATCATGCTGCAGGTACCTTGTGCCGACCACGATATCACCGACCTCGATGCCTGTGGCCAACCCGCCTGCCACGCCAGTGAAAATGACTTGCTGGGGCGCGAAGCGTTCACAAAGAATCGTGGCTGTGGTTGCTGCGGCGACTTTGCCCATGCCCGACAGCACGGTCACCACGTCGTGCCCTTGCAGGTGTCCCGACCAGAAGGTCCGGTGCCCGACGACCGTCTGTCGCTCGTCGGGCATCAACGTCAGGATTTCACTCAACTCCTCGTGAACGGCGCTGATGATAGCAATGCGTTGGCCCATGACGGTGATACTCCTCAGGCTTTGTCGCGCAGTTCGCGGCGCAAGATTTTGCCGACCGGGGTTTTGGGCAGTTCGGTGCGGAATTCGATCACCTTGGGCAGCTTGTAGCCGGTCAGTCGCTCGCGGCAGTAGTCTCGCACATCTTGCTCGGTGATGGCGGGGTCTTTGCGCACCACGAACAACTTCACCGCTTCGCCCGAGTGGGCATCGGCCATGCCGACGGCGGCGCATTCGAGCACCCCCGGCATCCCGGCCAGCACGTCTTCGACCTCGTTGGGATAGACGTTAAAGCCGCTGACCAAGATCATGTCCTTCCTGCGATCCACGATGCGAAAGTAGCCGTGCTCGTCCATGATGCCGATGTCGCCGCTGAGCAACCAGCCATCGGCGGTCATGACCTTGGCGGTTTCGTCCGGACGCTGCCAGTAACCGGCCATGACCTGGGGGCCCTTGATGGCGATTTCGCCGGGTTGCCCCACGGGCACTTCCTTGCCTTCGTCATCGACACATTGCATGCGCGTGCCGGGTAAGGGCACCCCGATGGAGCCGGAAAACGTGGTCGCAGTGACCGGGTTGCAACTAGCCGATGGACTGGTTTCCGACAGGCCGTAGCCCTCGCAGATGGGGCAGCCGGTGCGGGCCAGCCACCGCTCGGCGACGGCGCGTTGCACCGCCATCCCGCCGCCCACCGACACCTTGAGCTTGCGCCAGTTGACCTGATCGAAGTCCGGATGGTTGAGCAGCGCATTGAACAGGGTGTTGACCGCCGGGAAGCTGTGAAAGGTGTGGCGCTTGAGCTCCTGAATCACTGCTGGCAGGTCACGCGGGTTGGGAATCAGGATGTTTTTGCCGCCTTGTCGCAGGCCCAGCATCATGTTCACCGTGAAGGCGAAAATGTGATAGAGCGGCAAGGCACAGACGGCCGTGGGCTGCTCGGAGGGCGCAATCTGCTTCATCACAGGCTCGTTCCACGCCTCGGACTGCAGCACATTGGCGACCACATGCCGGTGCAGCAGCACCGCGCCTTTGCTGACCCCGGTGGTGCCGCCGGTGTATTGCAGTACCGCCATGTCGTCCGGCCCGACGGCGACGCGCTGAAAAGTCCGCTGGTGCCCCGACTTCAGCGCGTCGGCAAAGCGCTCTGCCTGCGGCAACTCGAAAGGCGGCACCAGTTTCTTGACCTTGCGCACCACGTGGTTGACGATGGCCCCTTTGAACCAGCCCAGCATGTCGCCCATGGCGCACAGAACGACGTGTTTGACCGGCGTCCGTGGCAGGCATTGCGCCAGGGTGGCGGCAAAGTTCTCGATGATGATGATGGCCTTGGCCCCCGCATCGGTGAGTTGATGCTCCAGCTCACGCGCGGTGTAGAGGGGGTTCACGTTCACCACCACGAGGCCCGCGCGAAGAATGGCGGCCACCGCCACCGGGTACTGCGGTACGTTGGGCATCATCACGGCCACCCGGTCGCCCTTGACCAGACCTTGGTGCTGCAGCCATGCCGCCAGCGCCAGCGACTGCTCATCGACGGCCTGAAAAGAGATGTCCTTGCCCAAAAAGTGATAGGCCGTGCGGCTGGCGTGGCTCTGGAAGCTGGCTTCCATGAGCGCAAGCAGCGAAGGGTAGGCGTCGGCTTGGATATTGTGGGGCACCCCTGGGGGGTACGCCGCCAGCCAAGGTTGGTCGGCCGCAGTGACGACACCGGTCATACGCATCTCCATCGTTGTGACGCCGCCTCGATCAGGGCGGTGCCATTTTGCATTATGCGACGACCATCAGGCGCTGCGAATCCTGTATTTCCCTGACATGGCCCTGACATGGCGCTAACGGAGCCGGGGCTTCAGGCGCATGTGACGCGATCACGCCCCGCTTGCTTGGAGCGGTAGAGGGCCGCATCGGCCCGGGCTATCCATTCGTCCGGACTTTCACCGGGGCGGTGCCCGGCAGCCCCCGCCGATACCGTGACGCTCAGCACCACGTCGTGCGCGTTGCGTTTGCGCAGCTTCATGGCGCGTGTCGCTTGACAAACGTGTTCGGCCATGGCCGCCGTGTCGTTAAACGAGGTGTTGGGGAGCACGATGGCAAACTCTTCCCCGCCGTAGCGGGCGACCACGTGGGCGGGGTTGGTCACCACCCTGCGCAAGACTTGACCCATGGCAGCCAAGACCTGATCACCCACCAGATGGCCGTGCTGGTCATTGATGCGTTTGAAATGGTCGATATCCAGCATCACCAGGCCATGCGGGGCTGCACCAGGCTGTGCTGCTGCGGACAAAATCTGACTCAGCCGGAAGTCCAGACCCTTGCGATTGAGCACTTGGGTCAGGCTGTCGATGAAGACTTCTTCGCGCGCACGATCCAGGTCGGCGCGCAGTTTGTCGATTTCGGAGCGACTCACCCGCACCTGCTCTTGCAGCGCCGAGGTGGCATGCTGCATCGCCTGACTGCGTTGCAGAGCCTGCTGGAGGTGCACTTGCAAGCGACTGGGGTCGGCGTCGGTCAAGGCCTGGCTCAACCCAGACAACTCGGCATCAAAGGCACCAGCCTGTTCACCCGTGCGCTGCACCTGGGTGACCATGTGGCTCATCACCTGCTGAAAATCCCGGCTGATGCGATTCATGGTCTTGTCATCGACACTTGCCACATGCTCGCGGTACAAGCGCTCGATGGTGGCCTGACTCAGCCGGGGTTCTGAAGTCACAAACCGGTCCAGGGCCTCGCGCAGTCGGCCATTCAGACCCGCCACGTACTCGTACCAGACCGTGTAGGTGATGGGGTTGAACGGTGCATCGTGCTGGCCCATCAGGGCAACAACCTGTCGCAGCCATTCGGCACTTTTCTCGCGCGACTCTTGGTATTCCATGCTGTTGCCCGGCTATGAGTGGAGTTCTCAGAAGGGGATGTCGTCGTCCATGTCGTCAAAGCCGGTGGAAGCCGGTGCGGGCTTGCTGGCGGGTGCCGGGCGACTCGCGGGCGCGGTGGCCCGACTGGCAGCCGCAGCGGTGCTGCGCGGCGCATGGCCGCCGGATTCTTCGCCTGCGGGGCTGCCCAGGCCCTCGCGACCGCCGAGCAACTGCAGTTCGGTGGCGATGATGTCAACCGTGTTTTTTTCCACGCCTGACGGGTCGGTGTATTTGCCGTACTTCAGGCGCCCTTCCACATAGATGGGGCGCCCTTTTTTCACGTATTCGCCCGCGATTTCGGCCAAGCGGTCGTAAAACGTGACGCGGTGCCACTGCGTGTCTTCCACCGTTTCGCCGGTGTTGCGGTCCTTGCGACGACTGGTGGTGGCCACGCTCACATTGGCCACGGCCTGGCCGGAAGGCAGGTGGCGCATTTCGGGGTCGCGACCGCAGTTGCCGACCAGGATGACTTTGTTGACGGATGCCATGGCGGGGAGTTCCTCTCTATCGTGGTGTGGATCAAACAGCCATTGTGCAGCATCCCCGCTACACCAAATGCATTTCTGGCCAACAACAGCCGGACTTTTCGATCGACAGCAGCCAAATCCTACTCATGCGGCAGAGGGTGTGGAGCCTGCCAGCGGCGGTGCCCGCATCGACCACGCGGCCACCAGCCAGGCCAGGATCAGGGCCGCACAAGCCATGAACAGGCCCTCGGGGCCGAAGCGCGTGGTCAACCAGCCCCCCACCGCCCCACCGACAAAAAAACCGATCGATTGCGCGGTGTTGTACACCCCCAGCGCCGCGCCGCGGGTGGTGGCCGAGGCCAGGCGCGAGGCCAGACTCGGCTGGCTCGCCTCCAGCGTGTTGAAGCCGAGAAAAAACAAAAACAGGGCCAGCGTCAGGGTGGTCAACGACGGGCTGGCGCTCAGGGCACTCCACCAGAACACCCCCTGCACCAGCAGCAGCAGGCCGATCGCGCACAGGAAC
>DBAZ01000044.1:5833-11564 GCA_002291945.1 Tepidimonas sp. UBA997 | reverse complement strand
AAGCGCTGCGCCTCGGCGATCTTGAGCTTGCGCGTCTTGCGCTTGGCCCCCCCGAGTTGCGCGAACATGCCGCGCAACTGCTCGGCCATCTCTTCCATACCGGGCGGGGTCATCACCTCCATCTGGGGCGGCAGGGCGGCCAGCTCGAGCTCGATTTCCTTCTCGGCCAACTGGCCTTCGCGCAGCTTCTTGCGAAACACCTGACGGGCGGTGCTGTCGCGCTCGACTTCGCCGTCGCCCAGGCGGGGCGGGGGAATCAGCGCGTCGAGGATGCGGTCTTCAGCGGCGTCCTCGGCGCGGGCGCGCACCTTGGCGGCGGCCTGTTCGCGGGCCTGCTTGACGGCCATGTCCACCAGGTCACGGACGATGCTGTCCACGTCCTTGCCGACGTAGCCGACCTCGGTGAACTTGGTCGCCTCGACCTTGATGAAGGGCGCATGGGCCAGCTTGGCCAGGCGGCGTGCGATCTCGGTCTTGCCCACGCCGGTGGGGCCGATCATGAGGATGTTCTTGGGGGTGATTTCGGGGCGGAGTTTTTCGTCCACCTGCTGGCGGCGCCAACGGTTGCGCAGCGCAATGGCCACGGCACGCTTGGCCTGGTTCTGGCCGATGATGTGGGCGTCCAGCTCGGAGACGATTTCCTGGGGGGTCATGGCAGACGACATGGCTTACAGAACCTCGATGGTGTGGTTCATGTTGGTGTAGATGCACAATTCGCCCGCGATGGCGAGGGACTTGCGCACGATGGACTCGGCATCCAGCTCGGTGTGATCCACCAGCGCCTTGGCGGCGGACTGCGCGTAGGCCCCCCCGGAGCCGATGGCCACGATGCCATGCTCGGGCTCCAGCACGTCGCCGTTGCCGGTGATGATCAGGCTGGCGGTTTTGTCGGCCACGGCCAGCATGGCTTCGAGGCGGCGCAGCACGCGGTCGGTGCGCCAGTCCTTGGTCAGCTCGATGGCGGCGCGCACCAGGTGGCCCTGATGTTTTTCCAGCTTGGCTTCGAAGCGCTCGAACAGCGTGAAGGCGTCGGCCGTGGCACCGGCAAAACCGGCCAGCACCTGCCCGTGGTAGAGCTTGCGCACCTTGCGCGCCGTGCCCTTGACCACGATGTGGCCCAGTGTGACCTGGCCGTCGCCCCCGATGGCGACCTGCACGCCGCTGGGCGTGACACGACGCACACAGACGATGGTGGTGCCGTAAAAAAGAGATGCATCCTTGTGTTCCATGCTCAGTATTGTCGCAGGCGCACGCTGACCGCCTCGTCTATACCCACCACATGGAAGAACGCCGCCACCAGCCGACTGACGCCGCGCAGCTCGATTGGCGTGCCTTTGGCCATGGCCGCCATCAGCCATTGCAGCAAGGTGCCAGCGGCGCTGAAGTCCACCCGCTCCAGCAACTGGCAGTCCACCACGAAGAGCTTGCCGGGCGGATGGGCCGCCAGCGCGTCGTCCAGCGTGCGGGTGGCTGCCAGCATCTCACCGGACAGGAACCCGAACAGCCGCGCAGCCGCCCCAGAAATGGCCGGCAAGGTGGTGGGCCAGTCCGAGGCCAGTGCGGTGTCGGCCGATGGAAACTGGGTTTCGCTGCCATGCATCGTGGTGACCATGGAGGGCCATTCCAGCACATCCAGGCCTCCCATCAGGCTGGGCAAGGGTTGTATGGGTTCGGGCGACTCCAGCCGCGGCGATTCGACCGGCATGCTGTCGGCGAGCTGGAACTGGCACAAGGGTTCGATCCATTCCGGTGGCGTCACCCCGTAAGTGACGCAGTAGTCCAGCGCCACCAAATCAAATTCATCACGACGATGCATGATCTGCATGAACGCCAGCCGCAGCAGCCACCAGACTGGATCGTTTTCACGGCGACCCGATGGCGTGCTGGCCTTGAGTCGGCGACGTAACACAGCCCCACCCAGAAAATGCAACTCCAGAGGTCGCTGCAGCCACGGCGTGACTTCGCGTAACAGCGCCTCAGCCGCTTGCACATCTGCGGAAAGCAAACCCGTCCAGTCCAGCCATTTCACCCGACCCGGTGATGACAGGGTCCGCGACAGCGACGCAAGACCCGACGCATCCAGAAACAAAGGACACGTCCAGGTCGAGGGGGCCAGCATGTCGGGGACGGGGGCATCGATCGTCGAGCGAGAAGGCGTCGAGTGGACATCGGTGGGCCACCGAGGCACAGGAGTGCCGAAGCGGTCGGCAAATTCCGCGGCAAATTCTTCAAATCCCTCGAAATGCCTGCGGGCATGAAGCAGATCCAGCAAGGCCAGCCCAGCCACACGAGCCGTCGGCGAAAGCGGCTCCTGCACGAGCAGCAGCCTCAACCCTTTTTCGGCAGCATCGAGTTCGCCGTTGGCAAAGCGTACGGCCGCTTCGGCCAGCGCCGGATGAGAAAGGGCAACCTCCCCTTGTGCCAAGGCGTTGGGGTCACTGGCGACCACATCAATCGGTATGCCACGACCCGCTGCGCCACGGGTTCGGGCACCCAGGTGGGCGGGCTGGGTCATATCGCCATCCCCGCGCGGCGACCCCGGCGATTGGCCGTCGATGCGCAAGCCCTCCGCAGGCCGCTGGGACTGACGTCGGGGCCAGTTGTCCGACATCTGCTGCTCAATCCGGGCAATCTGCTCAATCGTTCGGGACTTGGAGGTATCCGCCCCTTTGGAGGCAGGGGGATAGTGCGCAGAGGGCAGTACCGAAGCCGACGTGTCGGCAGAGGCGGGGGTCGAAGGCGTGGCGGTGCGAGGCTGCAGCTTGGCCAGCATCACTTCCCGGAGCTGGTTGAGTTCGCGATGGCGGACTTTGTCGTTTCGACGCTTGCGCGCAATGGCGGCCTTCAGAGCCTCCCGCTCTGCATCCATACCCTGGCTGCGCTGATCCAGATCGGACCAGTCGACGGTAGGATGGCGAACAAACTTCGCGACTCTCGACAGCAAACCCCCGGCATCTGAATCCTGCTGGGTCATGACGATTCACTCCCGAATGTGCGTGAACCCTTCATGGAGCACCCGAGGGACATCAGTCACCAAAGAGCTTTTGCTTCAATTCGCGGCGCTGTTGCGCTTCAATCGACAAACTGGCGGTCGGCCGGGCCAGCAAACGCCCCACCCCGATCGGTTCGCCCGTCTCATCGCAGTAGCCATAATCCCCGGAGTCGATCCGGGCCATGGATTGCTCGATTTTTTTCAACAGCTTGCGCTCACGGTCGCGGGTGCGCAATTCGAGGGCGTGCTCTTCCTCGATGGTGGCGCGGTCGGCCGGGTCGGGCACCACCACGGTTTCCTCGCGCAGATGCTCGGTCGTTTCGCCCGCGTTGATCAGAATGTCTTGCTTGAGCTGCTGCAGCTTGCGCTTGAAGTAGCCAAGCTGCACATCGTTCATGTACTCGCTGTCGGGCATGGCCAGCACATCGGCGTCGGTCAATTGGTCGAGGGAACGGGTTTTCCAGTGATTGGCCAACTTCGGATCTTTCTTGACCACGGCAGGGACGATCGGCGTCATGTCGCGAGCTTTGGTTTGTGTGAAGGTGGCTTTCGCAGCCCCAGGGTCGTGAGAAGGTGCCACCGCCTGACTCATCTGGGCTTGCATGGCCGCCTGAGCAGCCCGCTTGCTCACCGCAGGCACCTTGATTTCGGCGCCCGCTTTGATGACGGAGGCATCGGCCAGCGCAGGGGCGACCTCAGACGATTTCGACTTGGCGCTCTTCCTGGGAGCCTTCGGCGCCGGGGATTGGGCAGCATCATTCAAGACAGTACTCCTCTCTGGGGCCGCCGCAGCAGCCAGCATGGATTGCGACGAGTCCGGCTTGCTTGAAATGGTTGTAGGTTGCAAGGCGGTCGAGAATCCGGACGCGGCCGATTGTACGTCTTTCCTGGACGCCGACACCGCATTCGGCCCCGAAGGTGGCACCTCAGCGGGAAACGGCCAGTTGCTGGGACGGACGGAAAACCACATACAACCCCCTGTCAACGACGAACAATCAGGCCAGCGACTGCTCCAGCCCTTGGATGAGAATATCACGCGGCAGGTCGATGCCGATGAACACCATCCGGCTTTGCCGCACTTCATCGGGCTTCCACTCGGGGCCGAGGTCGCTGCCCATGAGCTGATGCACGCCTTGGAAAATCACTTTGCGGTCGCTGCCCTGCATGTGCAGCACACCCTTGTAGCGCAGCATCTTGGGGCCATAGACCTGCACCATCGCGCCCAGAAAATCCTCCAGCTTGCCCGGATCGAAGGGCCGGTCTGCCCGATAGACGAAGCTTTTCACGTCATCGTCGTGATGGTGGTGATGGCCGTGGGCGTGGCCATGCCGATGCGAGGGGTGATTGCAGTGCTCCCCGTGCTCGTGCTCGTGGTCATGAGCGTGGTCATGCCCGTGGTGGTGGCCGTGGCCATCGGACGGTTTGAGGAAATCGGGATCGATGTCGAGTTTGGCGTTCAGATTGAAGCCCCGCAGATCGAGCACCCGGCTGATGGGCACGACACCGAAATGCGCCATCTCGATCGGTGCGCGCGGATTCATGTGCTTGAGCCGATGCGACAGCGCATCCAGTGCTGGGGCCTGCACCAAATCGCTTTTGCTGATGAAGATCTGATCGGCAAAACCCACTTGGCGGCGTGCCTCCTGGCGCTCGTTGAGTTGCACGGCGGCGTGCTTGGCATCCACCAGGGTGATGATGGAATCGAGCAGATAGCTCTCGGCGACCTCGTCGTCCATGAAGAAGGTCTGCGCCACAGGCCCCGGATCGGCCAGACCGGTGGTTTCAATCACCACGCGCTCGAAGTCGAGCAGCCCCTGACGCCTCTTGGCCGCCAGTTCGGCCAGCGTGCTGCGCAGGTCCTCGCGTATGGTGCAGCAGACGCAGCCATTGCTCATCTGGATGATCTGCTCCTCGGTGTCGGCCACCAGGATGTCGTGGTCGATGTTTTCGGCACCGAATTCGTTTTCGATGACGGCAATTTTCTGCCCGTGCGCTTCAGTCAGGACGCGCTTGAGCAGGGTGGTTTTACCCGACCCCAGAAAGCCGGTGAGTATCGTGGCGGGAATGAGCGGCATGTGTGCAATCCGATGGGTTTCTTGATCAGGGTCACCCCTGGCAAACAGTGTAGGGGATGCGTCAAGCCCCCGGCCGACTGACACCTAGGAGCGTCGGCGGGAACGGGGGTGCGCCGCTTCATAGACCTGCGCCAGATGCTGGAAGTCGAGCCGGGTATAGACTTGGGTGGTGCCGATGCTGGCATGGCCCAGCAGTTCCTGCACCGCACGCAGATCGCCACTCGACTGCAACAGGTGCGACGCAAAGCTGTGCCGCAGCATGTGGGGATGCACCCGCATCGGGACGCCCGCCCGCTGCGCCAGACCCTTGAGGCGTTGCCGGGCCACTTGCGGCGTCAGCCGCTGACCCCGGGCACCCAGAAACAAGGCCGGCACCGTCACCGAAGCAAAGGCCTGCGCCCGAACCTGCCGCCACTGCGCCAGCGCCTGACGGGCCGCCTGGCCCAGCGGCACGGTACGCCATTTGCTGCCTTTGCCCAGCACGTGGACGTCGCCGCCTTCGTCATCCACCCAGCCTCGCGCCTGCGGGCTGGCCCGCTCATCGAGTGCCAGCAATTCGGCGATCCGCAACCCGCAACCGTACAGCAGTTCGGCCATGCAATGGTCTTGCAGCAGCAGTGGGTCGGTGCCGCCCGGCTGGGCGGGCGGGTGCTTGGGCAGGTGC
>DBAZ01000044.1:0-5473 GCA_002291945.1 Tepidimonas sp. UBA997 | reverse complement strand
GCTTGGGCAGGTGCTTGGGCGGTTGGTCTGGCGGCTGGTCGGGCGGCATGAAGGCCACCAGCCGAACCGCATCTTCCACCCCCAGTGCCTTGGGCAAGGGCTGGGCCGAACGCGGTGCTTTGACCCCCGCCACCGGATGCTGACTGAGCTGCCCTTGCCGACCCAGCCAAGTGTAAAAACCCCGCCAGCACGACAGCACCAGCGCGATCCCGCGCGGGTGTTGACCCGCTGCACGCATCTGGCTCATCCACAGCCGCACATGCGACTCCCGCACGTCCGACCAAGCCAGCCCGGCAGCCGCGCAGCGTGCCTGCAGGTCAGTCAGGTGCGTGCGGTACAGCGCCAGCGTGCGCTCAGCCAGCCGTTTCTCGACCCGGACGTGGTCCAGATAACGCTGCAACCGGTCGGGATCGGGAACGGGCCTGCTCACCACCAGCCTTTCAGGGCAGCAGGCGCGTCAGGGCCGCCGAAGCCAGATCGGCGATGCGCTGCAAAAAGGCGGTGCCCATCTGGGCATGAAAGCGGCGCGGGTCGTCGGACGCCAGCACCAGCAAACCAAAAGCAGGCGCTTGCGGTGCCGGGCGCAAGGGCAGCAGGGCCACCGAGGCCGCCGCCGCCGGGTCATCGAGCCACTGGGCCGCTTCCAGACCCGGATTCGACCCGCAGTACGGCTGCGCCAGCGATTGCGCAAATGCTTGGGCATCGGCACTCACGCCCAAGGCAAACGGGGCTTCTGCCCAAGCGCTGGCCACCCCCCAGAGGCGGATCGCGGCCTGCGGCAGGCTGAATTCGTCACGCAGCCCCTGCACCAGCGCCTGCGGCAGCGCGGCGGGTGCCTGCACCAGGAACAACTGGCGCGTCCAGGCGTGCAGATGATCGGCAATCAGCACGTTGTCCTGGCCATGCCGGATCATCTCGGCGGCCTTGAGCTCCAGATGGCGGATTTTTTCCCGCAGCATCTCGGCTTGGCGCTCCTGCAGACTGACGGCCCGCTGCCCATGCGGGCTGGTCAGTTGCACGCTGGCGAGGACTTCGGCATGGCGCTCGAAAAAACCTGGCGTATTGACCAGGAACTGAGCAATATCGTCTTCGGTGATGGGGGGCAAGTCAGTGCGGGGATCCACGTCAGTCTCCGTTCTCGCTTCAAACAATCAATGCAGGGGCGGCAGTTCGACCACGCCGTCGAAGACCGGCTCGGCCGGCCCAGTCATGCGCACCGGTGCCGCAAGCCCGGCTGCGGCGGCTGCCCACTCAATGGTCAGACACCCACCGGGCAGGTGTACAGCCACCCGTTCATCGAGCCAGCCGTGCCGGATGCCAGCCACCACAGCGGCGCAGGCCCCGGTGCCACACGCCAGCGTCTCGCCCACGCCACGCTCGAACACCCGCAGACGGATGGTCGAGCGGTCCAGCACCTGCATGAAGCCGACATTGACGCGACGAGGAAACTGCGGATGGCCCTCGACCCAAGGGCCCCATTGCGGCACGGGTGCCTGATCCACGTCATCGACGCGCCAGACCGCATGGGGATTGCCCATCGAAAGCACGGACACCGGCGCTTCGAGCGTTTGCCCTCCCCCCGACAAGGGCAGCGGCCAGATCTCCCACGCCCCGGCGCGGCGCGGTTGACTGCCGCCGGGCTGAAACGGAATGGACGGCAAATCAAACACCGGCGGCCCCATGTCCACGGTGACGCGACCGTCGTCGGTCAGGGTGAGTTGCAGCGGGCCGTTCTTGGCCTGCACCCGAATGTCGCGTTTCGGCGTCAGGCCTTTGTCGTGTACATAGCGGGCGAAGCAGCGTGCACCATTGCCGCAGTTTTCTACCTCACCGCCGTCGGCGTTGTGGATCACGTAGGCGAAGTCGAGGTCTGGGCCGGGTGCGGCACGCACACTGAGTATCTGGTCGGCCCCGACACCGAAGTGGCGGTCGGCCAGCCAGCGGTATTGCGCCGGCGACAGATGCAGCAGCCGCGTCGTTTCGTCGAGCACGACAAAGTCGTTGCCCGCCCCTTGCATTTTGGTAAAGGCAATCCGCATGCCTGCATTATCCGGCCGAGCGGGCCGATTCAGCAGCCGATTCAGCGTGCCGTCTCGGCCATGAAAATCTCTACCCGCCGGTTACGCGCCCGCCCTTCGGCGGTGGCATTGGTGGCAATCGGCTCCCGCGCTCCCCGACCGTCGATCGATACCGACGACACCGGCACCCCGCGGGCAACCATGTAATCGCGCACACTCGCAGCCCGGTTCACCGACAAGGGGTTGTTGATGGCATCCGTGCCCGTGCTGTCGGTGTGGCCGACGATGGTGACCCGCGCTTGCGGGTTGCGGACCATGCCTTGAGCAAAATTGTCGAGTATCGGCCGGAAATTGGGCTGGATATCGGCGCGCCCGACCGGAAACGACACATCGCTGGGAATGTAAAGCTTGAGCTGGTTGTCGGGTGTGCGCGTCACCTCGACGCCGGTACCGCGCGTGCTTTCCTCCATCTGGCGGCGCTGCTCTTCCATGCGGGTGGACCAGAT
This sequence comes from Tepidimonas sp. UBA997, assembly GCA_002291945.1. Taxonomy (GTDB): domain Bacteria; phylum Pseudomonadota; class Gammaproteobacteria; order Burkholderiales; family Burkholderiaceae_C; genus UBA997. The sequence continues at coordinate 2,949 of DBAZ01000044.1, read as the reverse complement.
ATGCCCACCCACCGCACCGACCCCGGCACCGATGGCCGCGCCCTGTACGGCCCCCCGGCCGCCGTCGGTCATGGCACCAATGACCGCGCCCGCACCGGCACCGATCAGCGCCCCGCGGGTCGTGCCGCGTTGCTGCTCTTCGGACATATTGGCACAACCGGCCAGCACGACGGCACTGGCTACAAGGGCGGTGATCGACAGCATTCTCATGGTGGGACTCCTGTTGCAGTGGATGAACGGATTATCCGAGATTGTTCATTAGGGCTTGAAATGGCCGCAAATGCCCCGCTGACGTTCAAGCAGCACCGAAGGTGCGCCTAATGGACATTCTCGGATTATCGCGCCTGCATGGGCCCCCAGCGCCGCAGGCGGCACCCGTTCGGCGCTTCTGTTTACACACCATTACCATTGTCACACTGGCATTGCGCCGGATACGGAGGCTCGCTCATGGTTCGTCGTTCGCAGTTGCTGAACCCCCCTTTTCCAGCGTCGCCGCCCAGAACAGCCGCCACGCCGCTGCAGGGGAGTTGCCCACGCGCGGGCTGGCTGGGCGGCCACGTAGCCCACTACATGGAGCATGAAGCCCCGTACGGCGAGTTGGAACTGACCTGCCCGGACGGCCAGATCGCGCACACCCTCGACTGGCAGAGCGAACGGCCCGTCTTGTTGCTCCGGCACCTGCAACGCCTGACCGCGCCCAATCCGGGCTTGATGACCGGCCCCGGAACCAACAGCTATCTGGTGGGCGATGCGTTGATGGGCCACATCGTCATCGACCCCGGGCCGAACGACCCCGCCCACCTGGAGCGGCTGTGGCGCGCCGCCGGCGGCGACATTCGCCACATCGTCTGCACCCATTCGCACCCCGACCACGCACCGGGCGCCCAGCCTTTGCAACAGTTGTGCGCACGAGCGGGGCAAACCCCGCCCGCCATTCTGGGCCTGCCCAGCGCCCCCACCGCTAGGGCGCACAGCCAGTTCCAGCCGGAGCGCAGCCTGCACGACGGTGAGCGGCTGATCCTGAAAGACGCGGCCAGCGGCTTGCAGCACACGCTGCACGTGCTGTTCACGCCGGGCCACGCGGCCAACCACGTCTGTCTGGTGCTGCAAGAAGACGGGCTGCTGTTCAGCGGCGACCACATCCTCAACGGCAGCACCACCGTGATCGACCCCCCCGACGGGAACATGGACGCCTACCTGCAGTCACTGGATCGGCTGGCTCAAGCGTGCGCCGCACACGACATTCGCTTCATCCTGCCGGCGCATGGCTATGTGCTGGGCGATGCCGCAGCCGCCGTGGCACGCCTGAAGCAGCACCGACTGCAACGGGAAGCGAAAGTGGCGGCGGCGATGCAGGCCCTGCCCGGCGGCTCGCACGACGACTGGGTCAAGCTGGCCTATGCCGATGTGCCCGCTCGGCTGTGGCCAGTGGCCAAACGCTCGCTACTGGCGCACGTTGAACGCATCGATCAGTCTGGCGGCGTTCCAAGGATGAACAAAGTGTGAAGTCTGCCGATACGCCGGATTCTGTGCATCGGGTTGCCCCGCTGTGACCGCCATTCCTCTGGGCCGTGGGTCGCCCACACGGCTCGGTGCCACCTACCCGCCAACTCGCCTTGCGGAACCACAAGGTCGCAAGCGGTTGCCCTGCTTGCGTGGCTGGCCTACTTGGTGTTGCTGCGCGTAGAGATTGCCCGTTTCACCCCCCACGCTCCTGCCGCCGCAGCGGATGGTTCATGGGGACTCGTCTCTGTTGCTCTGATCCTCACCTCGCGGTGGGCAGCCGTTAGCTGCTACGCTGTCCTGTGCAGTCCGGACGTTCCTCCAGCGCACCCTTTCGGGCCTTGCGCCAGCGACGGTCTGGCAGGCTTCACCGGCGTATTGTCCCACGAATAACCCGGATGCATCGGGACGATTGCTGCATCCGTAGCTACGGATACGTTCTAAACTTCGGAAGTTCAAGGAACCTTCTGGAACCCGAGTCACTTGCCGATGCAAAACGACGAGAAAATCACCCCGAGCAGGTCGTCGGCACTGAAGGCCCCCGTGATCTGGTTGAGGGCGCTCTGCGCCAGGCGCAATTCCTCGGCCAGCAAGTCCAGCGACTGGGCCCGAGCGGCCAGCAGCTCGTCGGCGCATGCCAGGTGCGCCTGCACCCGGTGCAGCGCCTGAACGTGCCGCTCGCGGGCGATGTACAGGCCCTCGGCCCCACTTTGCCAGCCCGCCTGTTGCAGCAAGCGCTGGCGCAGGGCCTGCAGGCCTGCCCCGGTTTGGGCCGACACCCACAGGGCACCCTGATCCCGTGCCACTCCATCAGGCGCTGACGCATCCACCTTGTTCCAGACGTGGATCACGGGCACACGGGCGGGCAAGCGGGCTTGCAAGCTAGCGGCGATGTGGGCATCGGCTGCCGCGTAGCCGCCCTGCCCGGCGCGGGTGAGGTCGTGCAGCAACAGCACGGCATCGGCACCCTCGATCTGCTGCCAGGCGCGCTCGATGCCGATGCGCTCCACCTCGTCGATGCCCTGGCCTTCGCGCAGCCCGGCGGTATCGATCACATGCAGGGGCACGCCCTCGATCTGTATGGTCTGCTGCACCACGTCGCGGGTGGTGCCCGCAATCGGCGTGACGATGGCCAGCTCAGCCCCGGCCAAGGCATTGAGCAGCGAACTCTTGCCGGCGTTGGGCTGCCCGGCGATCACCACCTTGATGCCTTCGCGCAGCAGGGCACCTTGGCGGGTTTTTTGCAGCACATCCGCAAGCTGTGTGCGCAGGCGCTGCAACTGGCCTTGCGCGTCGGCCTGCTGGAGGAAGTCGATTTCCTCCTCGGGAAAGTCGAGCGTGGCCTCGACCAGCATGCGCAGGCCGATGAGCGCGTCGCGCAGGGCGGCAATGGCACGCGAAAAATCGCCAGCCAGCGATCGAGCGGCGCTGCGGGCCGCGGCTTCG
>DBAZ01000072.1:38218-41205 GCA_002291945.1 Tepidimonas sp. UBA997 | reverse complement strand
CAATCAGGCGGATGGCGGCGATCTCGCGGTGGGCCGGGTTGTTGATGTCGGTGCTGTCGTGATAGAAAGCCGACATGGCACCCACCAGCCCGGTCAGCACGGCCATGGGGTGAGCGTCGCGGCGGAAACCACGCAGGAAGAACTGCATTTGCTCATGCACCATGGTGTGGCTGATGACGAGCTTGTGGAAACCGTTGCGCTGGCTCTCGTTGGGCAGTTCACCCTTGAGCAGCAGGTAGCAGGTGTCGAGGTAGTCGCAGTGGGAGGCCAGTTGCTCGATGGGGTAGCCACGGTAGAGCAGTTCGCCCTTGTCGCCATCGATGAAGGTGATGGAGGACTGGCAGGAGGCGGTGGAGAGGAAGCCCGGATCGTAGGTGAACATGCCGGTCTGGGCGTACAGCTTGCGGATATCGATCACGTCCGGGCCAATATTGCCCGCATAAACCGGCAGCTCGACACTGGGGGCCCCGTTGCTGAATGAAAGGGTGGCTTTGTTATCAACGAGTTTCATCGTTCTTCCTCGATTTAAGGTTGGGCTTTGGTAAAAGAAGGCGTGCGCAGTAGCGCCAGCAATTCCACGACTGTATCGCAGGCCAGCGCACCGTGAGGCTCGCAGCGGCGCAACAACAGATCGAGCAGATCGTTGTCGGGCAGATCCATCAGGGTGTAGAGTGCGCCGGCCTGACGCTCGGTCATGCCAGCGGCGTGGCTGGCAAAAAAACGCTCGATGAAGAGGTCGTTTTCGAGCAGTCCGCGGCGGCAACGCCAGCGCAGCTTGCTCAACGCAGCCGCGTCGAGCAGTTGTTCTGTACCGGCGTTGTCCACGTTGGTCATAAAAATGGGGCTGCAAGGTGCGCCGCCGGGCCATGCGCGGTCAGACCGAGCGCATCACCATCATTTCCTTGATCTTGCCGATCGCCTGGGTAGGGTTCAACCCTTTGGGGCAGACATCGACGCAGTTCATGATGGTGTGGCAGCGGAACAGGCGGTATGGGTCTTCCAGGTTGTCGAGGCGCTCGGCGGTGGCTTGGTCGCGGCTGTCGGCGATGAAGCGGTAGGCCTGCAGCAGCCCGGCGGGGCCGACGAACTTGTCCGGGTTCCACCAGAAGCTGGGGCAACTGGTGGAGCAACTGGCGCACAGGATGCACTCGTACAGGCCGTTGAGTTCGTCGCGCTCTTCGGGGCTTTGCAGGCGCTCCTTCTCGGGCGGTGGCGTCTGGTTGACCAAGTAGGGCTTGATGCTGTGGTACTGTTTGAAGAACAGCGTCATGTCCACGATCAGGTCGCGCACCACCGGCAGGCCAGGCAGCGGCTTGAGCGTGATCACACCCGGCAGCGTGTTCATGTTGGTCAGGCAGGCCAGGCCGTTCTTGCCGTTGATGTTCATGGCGTCGGAGCCGCACACGCCTTCGCGGCAGGAGCGGCGGAACGACAGGGTGGGGTCCAGCTCCTTGAGCTTCATGAGGGCGTCGAGCAGCATGCGCTCGTGGCCCGACAGCTCGACTTCGAGCGTCTGCAGGTAGGGCTTGGCGTCCTTCTCGGGGTCGTAGCGGTAGATCTTGAATGTGCGTTTGGCCATTGAATGCTCCAGATCGTTGCGCGTATCAGAAAGTCCGAACCTTGGGCGGAACCGAATCCACCGTCAGCGGCTTGAGGTTCACCGGCTTGTAGCTCAGGGAGTTGTCGGCGCTGTGCCACAGGGTGTGCTTCAGCCACACCTTGTCGTTGCGGCCCAGCGGGCACTCGGCGTCGTCGGCCGGGCGCTCGTAGTCGTTGACGGTGTGGGCACCACGGCATTCCTGGCGGGCCGCCGCCGAGGTCATGGTGGCTTGGGCGGCTTCCATCAGGTTTTCGACTTCCAGCGCCTCGATGCGGGCGGTGTTGAAGACCTTGGACTTGTCCTTCAGCCCCAGGTTCTCGACCCGTGCCCGCATGGCGTTGATTTTGGCCACGCCTTCGTCCATGCTGGCTTGGGTGCGGAACACCCCGGCATGTTGCTGCATGGTGGCGCGGATGTCGTTGGCCACGGTCTGGGCGTATTCGCCGTCGGTGCTGCTGTCGAGCCGGGCCAGTCGGGCCAGCGTCTGGTCAGCCGCGTCTTTGGGCAGCGCCTTGTGTTCCGCCTTGGGGTTGACGTTGGCCACGATGTGGTTGCCCGCCGCACGGCCAAACACCAGCAGGTCGAGCAGCGAGTTGGTGCCCAGCCGGTTGGCACCATGCACCGAGACGCAGGAGCATTCGCCCACGGCATAGAGGCCGTTGACGATCTTCTGGCTGCCTTGGCCGTCGGGCACCACCACCTGACCATTGATGTTGGTGGGGATGCCACCCATTTGGTAGTGGATGGTGGGTACCACGGGAATGTCTTCCTTGGTGATGTCCACGTTGGCGAAGTTGACGCCGATTTCGTACACCGAAGGCAGGCGCTTGTGGATGGTCTCGGCACCCAGGTGGCTGAGCTTGAGCAACACGTAGTCCTTGTTGGGGCCACAGCCACGGCCTTCCTTGATTTCCTGGTCCATGCAGCGCGACACAAAGTCACGCGGTGCCAGGTCTTTCAGGGTCGGTGCGTAGCGCTCCATGAAGCGTTCGCCGTTGCTGTTGAGCAGGATGGCACCCTCACCGCGGCAGCCTTCGGTCAGCAGCACGCCGGCACCGGCCACGCCGGTCGGGTGGAACTGCCAGAACTCCATGTCCTGCAGCGGGATGCCAGCGCGCGCCGCCATGCCCAAGCCGTCGCCGGTGTTGATGAACGCGTTGGTGGAAGCGGCGAAGATGCGGCCCGCACCGCCGGTGGCCAGCAGCGTGGTTTTGGCTTCGAGGATGTAGGTGTCGCCGGTTTCCATTTCCAGCGCGGTCACGCCGACCACGTCGCCGCTGGCGTCGCGGATCAGGTCCAGCGCCATCCACTCGACGAAAAAGGTGGTGCGGGCGGACACGTTCTGCTGGTACAGGGTGTGTAGCATGGCGTGGCCGGTGCGGTCGGC
>DBAZ01000072.1:0-37878 GCA_002291945.1 Tepidimonas sp. UBA997 | reverse complement strand
GCGGCGCAGGCGCGCTGCACCGGCTTTTCGCCGTAGTTGGCGGTGTGGCCACCGAAGGGGCGCTGGTAGATGGTGCCGTCGGGGTTGCGGTCGAACGGCATGCCGAAGTGTTCCAGTTCATAGACCACCTTGGGCGCTTCGCGGCACATGAACTCGATCGCGTCCTGGTCGCCCAGCCAGTCGGAGCCCTTGACGGTGTCGTAGAAGTGGTAATGCCAATTGTCTTCGCTCATGTTGCCCAGCGAGGCACCGATGCCCCCTTGGGCGGCCACGGTGTGCGAGCGGGTCGGGAAGACTTTGGACAGCACCGCCACATTCAGGCCGGCGCGGGCCAGTTGCAAGGACGCACGCATGCCGGAGCCGCCAGCGCCGACGATCACGACGTCAAAGCGGCGGCGCGGCAAGGAAGAAGTGGACGACATGAATCAGAGCCTCCAGAGGACTTGAAAGGCCCAGCCGGCGCAGCCAACCAGCCAGACGATGGTGAACACATGCAGGGCCAGGCGCAGGCCCACGGGTTTGACGTAATCCATCCAGATGTCGCGCACCCCGACGAAGACGTGCCACATCAGGGCGATGATCATGCTGAAAGTCAGCAGCTTCATCCATTGGGCGGCAAAGATGCCGGCCCAGGTTTCGTAGCCGATCGGGCCACTGGTGAAGATGACTTGCACCAGCACCACGAGGGTGAACAGGGCCATGAGGGCGGCGGTGATGCGCTGCATCAACCAGTCGCGCATGCCGTAGTGCGCACCCGTGACCACGCGCTTGGAGCCGTAGTTGACTGCCATGGGAATACTCCTCGTCTAAAAATCAGTACAGGCCAAACAGTTTGGCACCCAGCACGGCCGTCAGGCCCAGACTCAGCACCAGCGTGAGCACGGCCGAAGACTTGCCGAACGCTTTGCTGACGCTGTGGGTGGCGTCCATGTAGAGGTGGCGCACACCCGCGATGAAGTGGTGCAGATAGGCCCAGATCAGGGCCAGCAGCACCAGTTTGACGAACCAGCCAGGAATGAAGCCGATCCCGGCGCTGAACGCAGCCGTGAACACCCCGAAGGAGATTTCCGACGACAGGGAGGTGTCGAACATCCAGATGATGAAGGGCATCAGCAGGAACATCAGCAGACCGCTGATGCGGTGCAGGATCGACACCCAGCCAGCAGCGGGCAGTCGGTAAGTGGTCAGGTCCCGAAACGCGTTGATATTGCGAAACTCGGGCCGTTTTTTACTCAGTTCTGTCATGGGAAGGCCTTGTTGGAACGGATGGCGGGGGAAAAACGGGTGTGAAATATGCAGGAAAACCCTAGCTAAAACCTGTCGTATTCTATTGCAACGCACCATGGATGACTAAACTGCGGGGACATGTTGGAGCCCATGGGTGGCCCCTCAACTCAGGGCATTGCGGTAATGATGTCGGTCGGTGCGGTACAGGCCGCGGCGAAATTCCATCGGCGTGTCGTTGTAGGTGTAGGCGACGCGCTCCACACTCAGCAAGGGGCTGCCGAAGGGGACCTGCAAAGCGTCGGCGGCTACCGGGTCGGCGCTGACGGCCCTGATTCTTTCCTCGGCGCGCACCATGCGGACGCCGAATGCCGACTCGAACAGCGCGTACATCGGGCCCTGGTGCTGGGTCAGGGCCTCCAGCGTCAGTCCTTTGAAGGTGTTGCCGGGCAGCCACAGGTCTTCAAAAATGGTGGGGAGCGCGTGGAACGACAGCACGCGACTGACCTGCACCAGCACATCGCCAGCCCGCAAGCCCAGTGGCGCGGTGATTTCGGCCGGTGCGCGCACCCGCTTGCAAGACAGGATCTGGCGCTGCGCCGGCCCTTCGCTGTCGAGCGTGCCGACGTCGGGGTGCAGGCGCAGAAAGCGGTATTGAATGTGTTCTTCGGCGTGGGTGGCCACGAACGTGCCCTTGCCCTGGCGTCGCACGAGCAGGTTGTCGGCGGCCAGCTCGTCGATGGCCTTGCGCACGGTGCCTTGGCTGACGCGGTAGCGGCCAGCGAGTTCGAGTTCGCTGGGGATCAGGTCGCCTGGCTTCCATTCACCGTTCTGCAGGCTGTGCAGAAGCAGGTTCTTGATCTGCTGGTACAGCGGGCTGAAAGCCGGCGTAGCCTGAACCGCCCCCCCATTTTCTGGGAGGGTGGGGCTGGCAGACGAAGGATCGACGGTGCTGGAAGCGCTCATGGTGTAGGCCGCATCATATCTTATATAAGACATAAGACAAATTGACGATCGAGGGTGTGCCGGGGTACACTCGGAAAAGTTTGTTTTCCTCAACCGTTACTACTGGAGTGTTTTCATGAGCAAGAAGCCCGTCCGTGTGGCCGTTACCGGTGCCGCAGGTCAGATTGGTTACGCCCTGCTGTTTCGCATTGCTTCCGGCGAAATGCTGGGTAAAGATCAGCCCGTCATTCTGCAGTTGCTGGAAATCCCGGACGAGAAGGCCCAGAAAGCCCTCAAGGGCGTGATGATGGAACTCGACGACTGCGCCTTCCCGCTGCTGGCTGGGATGGAGGCTCACAGCGACGCCATGACCGCCTTCAAAGACACCGATTACGCCCTGCTGGTGGGTGCCCGTCCGCGTGGCCCTGGCATGGAACGCGCCGATCTGCTGGCTGCCAACGCCCAGATCTTCACTGCCCAGGGCAAAGCGCTGAACGCCGTGGCCAGCCGCAACGTCAAGGTGCTGGTGGTGGGCAACCCGGCCAATACCAACGCCTACATCGCCATGAAGTCGGCCCCCGATCTGCCCGCCAAGAACTTCACCGCCATGCTGCGTCTGGACCACAACCGCGCCCTGAGCCAGTTGGCCAGCAAAACCGGCAAGCCGGTGGCCTCGATCAAGAAGCTGGCCGTGTGGGGCAACCACTCGCCAACCATGTACGCCGACTACCGTTTTGCCACCATCGACGGCGCTTCGGTGAAGGACATGATCAACGACCAGGTCTGGAACAAGGACGTGTTCCTGCCCACCGTGGGCAAGCGCGGTGCCGCCATCATCGAAGCGCGGGGCCTGAGTTCTGCCGCTTCGGCGGCCAATGCCGCCATCGACCACATGCGCGACTGGGCGCTGGGCACTCAAGGCGAATGGGTCACCATGGGCGTGCCGTCGAATGGCGAATACGGCATCCCCAAAGAAGTGATGTTTGGCTACCCCGTGACCTGCGTCGGCGGCGCATACCAGATCGTCGAGGGCCTGCCGATCGATGCGTTCTCGCAAGAGTGCATCAACAAGACCCTGGCCGAGCTGCAGGGCGAGCAGGACGGCGTCAAGCACCTGCTGTAAGCAAACGGGCATGCGCATGCATCCGCGCGAGGTCTTGTTGGGCGCTCAGGCCGGGGCTGTCAAGCTGCCGGTCTGTGACCATTACAGCGGCGTGGCGGCGCGTATGCGCAAGAGCCTGGCCTTGCAGGCCGAATTCATCGAGCGCTTGGGGGCCTGTGTGTTCGACGTCACGCTCGACTGTGAGGACGGCGCACCTGCGGGTGGCGAGGCCGAACATGCCGCGCTGGTGACCGAACTGGTCCGGGCTGTGCCGACGGTTGGGTCTGGTAGTGGGGCTGGCGCTGGGCCGCAAGGCCAGCGGGTCGGTGTGCGGGTACACGCGGTCGGGCATCCGTCGTTCGAGGCCGACGTCGCCACCCTGGTCGGCCAGGTGGGTGGGCGTCTGGCCTACCTGATGCTGCCCAAGGTCGAGTCGGTGGCGGATGTAGAAGCGGCGGCGGCGGCCATCGCGGCGGCTGGGCACCCGCAACTGCCCTTGCATGTGCTGATCGAGTCGCCGCTGGCGGTGCATCGGGCCTTCGACATCGCCGCCCACCCGGCGGTGGAGTCGATGAGTTTTGGCCTGATGGATTTCGTATCGGCCCACGGGGGTGCCATTCCTGCATACGCCATGGGCGTTGACGGGCAGTTCAGCCATCCGCTGGTGCAGCGGGCCAAGATGGAACTCGCCAGCGCCTGCCATGCCCACGGCAAGGTGCCTTCGCATTGTGTCGTGACCGAATTCAAGGATGGCGCGGCGCTGGGCCGGGCCGCACGGCGAGCCGCCACCGAGCTGGCTTACACCCGCATGTGGAGCATACACCCCGATCAGATCCAGCCCATCATCGACGCCTTCGCCCCGGCGCAGGACGAGGTGGAGCGGGCCGCCGCGATCATTGGTGCGGCCGAGGCGGCGCACTGGGGGCCGATATCCCATCAGGGGCATTTGCACGACCGGGCCAGTTTCCGCTATTTTTGGCAGGTGCTGGAACGGGCGCATCAGACGGGCGTCCCCATGCCGCCCGACATGCAAGGGTTTTTTCAAACGGGCCATGCCCCAAGGAGATGACGATGCCAACGACGACTACACCCCGGCCATACCACCGCGCTGCCTGGTTGCTGATCGCTGCCTTGGGTGTGCATACGGTGGGCTGGGCGCAAAGCCAGCCCGCTCGCGCCGCGCCGCCAGCCCCACCCGTGGCCGAAGCGCCGCTGACCGAGTCCGAACTGGCACTGGCCGAGCGCGTCTATGTCGGGGCCAAGCGCTGCGAGCTGGGGCGCTCGGTTCAGGTGCAGGCGGCGGCGGACGCACCCGGTCATTTTCATGTCACCCTGGGCACGCAAAACTACCGCATGCGCCCGGTACCAACCGCGACCGGAGCCTTGCGCCTGGAAGACCGTGCGCAAGGGGCTGTCTGGCTGCAACTGGCCAATAAATCCATGCTGATGAGCCAGCGCTCGGGTCGCCGCCTGGCCGATGAGTGCGCCAATGACACGCAGCGTGCCGCCGCACAAGCCCGACGCCTCAATCCTGGCCCGGGTTTGTTCGATGTGGCCAAGAACGTAAGCCCATAACTTTGATCTGTTTTTTCTGGAGCCTGAAATGTTGCAAGCCTATCGTGAACATGCCGCCGAGCGCACCGCGCTGGGCATACCCCCGCTGCCGCTGGACGCCAAGCAAGTGGCCGCGCTGATCGAGCTGATCAAAAACCCCCCGGCGGGCGAAGCGGCCTTTCTGCTGGACCTGCTGACCCACCGCGTACCCCCGGGCGTGGACGATGCGGCCAAGGTCAAGGCCAGCTTCCTGGCTGCCGTGGCCCACGGCGACATCGAGGTCGGCCTGATTTCCAAGGCCAAGGCCACCGAACTGCTGGGCACGATGGTGGGGGGTTACAACGTCAAGCCCCTGATCGACCTGCTCGACGACGCCGCAGTCGCCAGTGTGGCCGCTGCGGGCCTGAAAAAAACCCTGCTGATGTTCGACGCCTTTCACGACGTGGCCGAAAAAGTCGGTGCCGGCAACGCCCAGGCCAAGGAAGTCATGCAATCCTGGGCCGACGCCGAATGGTTCACCAGCCGCCCGGAAGTGGCCAGCAAGATCACCGTCACCGTGTTCAAGGTGCCCGGCGAGACCAACACCGACGACCTCTCGCCCGCGCCCGACGCCTGGAGCCGCCCGGACATTCCGCTGCACTACCTCGCCATGCTGAAAAACACCCGCCCCGACGCGGCCTTCAAGCCCGAGGAAGACGGCAAGCGCGGCCCCATCGAGTTCATCGAGGACTTGAAGAAGCAAGGCCACCTGGTGGCCTACGTGGGCGACGTGGTGGGCACCGGTTCTTCGCGCAAGTCGGCCACCAACAGCGTGATCTGGGCCACCGGCGAAGACATCCCCTTCGTGCCCAACAAGCGTTTTGGCGGCGTGACCTTGGGCGGCAAGATCGCCCCCATCTTCTTCAACACGCAGGAAGATTCCGGCTCGCTGCCGATCGAGGTGGACGTGAGCAAGCTCGAAATGGGCGACGTGATCGACGTCTTCCCCTACGACGGCAAGATCGAGAAAAACGGCACCGTGCTGGCCGAGTTTGCGCTCAAGAGCGAGGTGCTGCTCGACGAAGTTCGCGCCGGTGGCCGCATCAACCTGATCATCGGTCGCAGCCTGACCGGCAAGGCGCGCGAATTCCTCGGTCTGCCCGCCTCCACCGCATTTCGCCTGCCCAAGGCCCCGGTGGACAGCGGCAAGGGCTACACGCTGGCGCAGAAGATGGTGGGCCGCGCCTGTGGCTTGCCGCCAGGCAAGGGCATCCGCCCCGGCACCTACTGCGAACCCAAGATGACCACCGTGGGTTCTCAGGACACCACCGGCCCCATGACCCGCGACGAACTCAAAGACTTGGCTTGCCTGGGCTTTAGCGCCGACATGGTGATGCAGTCGTTCTGCCACACCGCCGCCTACCCCAAGGCGGTCGATGTCAAGATGCACCGCGAACTGCCCACCTTCATCAGCAACCGCGGTGGCGTGGCCCTGCGCCCCGGCGACGGCGTGATCCACTCCTGGCTCAACCGCCTGCTGCTGCCCGACACCGTGGGCACCGGCGGTGACTCGCACACCCGCTTCCCGATCGGCATTTCCTTCCCGGCGGGCTCCGGACTGGTGGCCTTCGGTGCCGCCACCGGCGTGATGCCGCTGGACATGCCCGAGTCGGTGCTGGTGCGCTTCAAGGGCCAGATGCAGCCCGGCGTGACCCTGCGCGACCTGGTACACGCCATCCCGCTGTACGCCATCAAGGCCGGCCTGCTGACGGTGGAAAAGAAGGGCAAGAAGAACATCTTCTCGGGCCGCATTCTGGAAATCGAAGGTTTGCCGGAACTCAAGGTCGAGCAGGCATTCGAGTTGTCCGATGCCTCCGCCGAGCGTTCGGCAGCGGGCTGCACCATCAAGCTCAATCCCGAGCCGATCCAGGAATACCTCACCAGCAACATCGTGCTGATGAAGAACATGATCGCCAACGGCTACCAAGACCGCCGTACGCTGGAGCGCCGCATCCAGGCTGTGCAAGCCTGGCTGGCCAAGCCGGAATTGCTGCAAGCCGACCAGGACGCCGAGTACGCCGCCGTGATCGAGATCGACCTCGCCGACATCAAGGAACCCATCGTCTGCTGCCCGAACGACCCGGACGACGCCAAGTTCATGTCCGACGTGTCGGGCACGCCGATCGACGAAGCCTTCATCGGCTCGTGCATGACCAACATCGGCCACTTTCGCGCCGCTGCCAAGGTGCTGGGTGGCGCACGCGACATCCCGGTCAAGCTGTGGGTGGCCCCGCCGACCAAGATGGACGAGAGCGAGCTGATCAAGGAAGGCCATTACGCCACCTTCGGCAGCGCCGGTGCGCGCACCGAAATGCCCGGCTGCTCGCTGTGCATGGGCAACCAGGCTCAGGTGCGTGAAGGCGCGACCGTGGTCTCCACCAGCACCCGCAACTTCCCCAACCGCTTGGGCAAGAACACCAATGTGTTCCTGGCCAGTGCCGAGCTGGCGGCGGTGTGCGCCAAACTGGGCCGCATTCCCACGCTGGCCGAGTACCAGGAGGCCGTGGGCATCCTCAACAAAGATGCCGCCAACATCTACCGCTACATGAACTTCGACCAGATCGAGGAATATGCGGACACGGCCAGGGGGGTGAGCGTCTGACGGGTCTGATGAGACGTCCGGACGGCCCTCTCCTGAGGGCCGTTTTTTTGCTGTTGTGCATTCAGGTCGTAGTGCGCATGGGCCCAATCTTGCGGTAGAGCGTTTGGCGGCTGATACCCAGCAGACGTGCCGCCTGGGATACGTTGCCTCGACAACTTTCAAGCGCCTGCTGAACGGCTGTGCGTGACAGTTCGCTGAGGTTCTGAGGCAGTGCAGGGGCGGGGGCGCTGTAGCGCTGGCGGCGCTGAAGTTCCTCGCGGATGTCGTCGGCGATATGGTGCCATTCAATGGTGTTCTCGCCATCGTCCAGCATGGCGCAGGCAGTGCGCATCACGCTGGCATATTGGCGCAGGTTGCCGGGCCAGTCGTGGCGGGTGAAGGCAGCCAGCACATCCGGAGCCACGTTAATGCAGCGTTGGGGGGCTTCGTCGTGCAGCAAGCTTTCAGTCAATGCCTCGAAGTCGGTGCGTTCGCGCAGCGGGGGCAATTCAAGCGTCAGGCCGTTAATCCGGTAGTACAGGTCGCTGCGGAACATACCGCGTTGAACTTCGTCGCGCAGGTTGCGGTGGGTGGCGCAGACCAGATTGAAGTCCACAGCCGCTGGCTTTCCGCCTCCAAGTGGTGTGACAACGCGTTCCTGAAGCACGCGCAGTAGCCTGGTCTGCAGCCCCAAGGGCATGTCGCCGATTTCATCCAGGAACAAGGTGCCGCCATCGGCTTCGCGCAACAGACCCGGCCGCCCTTCGCGTTTGGCACCTGTAAAAGCGCCCTGGGTGTAGCCAAACAATTCAGCCTCAATGAGCTGTTCCGGCATGGCCGCACAGTTGACGGCGACGAATGGGCCTTGGTGCTTGGTGCTACTGTCGTGCACAGCGCGAGCGAACCATTCCTTGCCTACGCCGGATTCACCCTGGATCAGCAAGGGGATGTTCTTGTGAAGGATGCGCCGGGCCTTGTCAGCAGCTCGGCTGATGCGGTCATCACCATGTTGCAGTGTGGACAGGGCGTCGCTGAGAGGAGGTGCGATCGCGCTCTGTACCACCGGGCGCACGATGGTCGTGTCTGCTCGGAGTTGGGCAAACCATGGGCGTCCGTCGCGTAGCCGAAGGGGGCGTAGCATCGTGGAGCGGCGCTGCAGTTGGATGAGCAGGTCGTCGACGCGGATGTCGAGAACGTCTTCCAGGCGTGGCGTGCCAGGCTGTCCGGTTGTCAGTAACTGCTCACGCGCACAGCGGTTGGCTGCCACGATCCAGCCGTCTTCCGACACGATCAGCACGCTTTCACCCAATGTGCCGATGCCTTCGGGCACAGTGTGCAGGTGCAGTCGCAAGTGACGTTGGCTGCTAGCGCAGAGTAGTTGGTTTTCGATGATTCGTGCAGCCGTGCTGACCAGGCCTAGCGTATGTGGGTGGGAATGGGTATGTTCGCCGGAGATGTCGATCACCCCCAGCAATTGTCCGGTGCCTGAAAAGATGGGTGACGCTGCACAGGTGAGAAAGCCGTTGCGTTCCAGATAATGTTCGCTGCCGTGCACTTCAACGGGGGCGGCTTCGACCAGGGCTGTTCCAATGGCATTGGTGCCTCGCAGGGCTTCGTCCCAAGTGGCACCAGCGGCTAGGGCAACACGTTCTGCCTTGCCCAAAAAATAACCGTCGCCGTACGTGTGCATCAGGGTGCCGCAGGGGTCGGCCAATACCACGATGCTATGCGTGTGGCGGACTTGCTCAAACAGGTACTCCATCACAGGTGCCGAATAGGCCAGTAGTTTGTGGTGCCGTGCGCGCATCTGCGCCAGTGCCTGGCCGGAAAGGTTGTCTGGTGCTTGCAGGCGGCCGCTGGGCAGCAGACCTGCCTGGTAGCTGCGTGCCCAGGATCGCTCCAAACGTGCGTCTAAAGCCCCGGGTGGGCAACATCCATGGTCCATGAAATGCTGCCGCGTCTTGCGGATAGCCGTGGTTTGAGCGGGTGTGCGCATCGTGTCTCCTGGGGCGCTAGCGTTGTTGGGACTCAGTATAGGCAGCCCAAGGCTGTACGGGCAAGCCCCAATCCTTAAACCGTGGTTCAACTGTCTCGATTTGTGACAGGTGTTGGATTGTGCAACGTCCATGCCTCGGTCTTTTCCAATGGTTGGCCACCTGAATTCCAGCTCATTCAATGAGTTATGAATGTTTGAGGCGTTGGCACGGTGTTTGAATGGCAGTGTGTGCCACCAAGGCAAGACCTGTTCACCCATTCACCAGAGGACGACAACATGATCTACGCACCACCGGGCGCCGCAGGCGCCAAGATTGCCTACAAAGCCCAATACGACAACTTCATCGGCGGCAGGTGGACGCCGCCGGTCGATGGCCAGTACTTCGACGTCGTGACGCCCATCAACGGCAAGACTTACACCAAGGCGGCCCGATCCGGCACCAAGGATATTGAACTGGCGCTAGACGCTGCCCATGCCGCTGCCGACGCCTGGGGCAAGACATCGCCTTGCGAGCGAGCCAACACGCTGCTCAAAATCGCAGACCGCATCGATCAGAACCTGGAGTTGCTGGCCTACGCTGAAACTGTGGACAACGGTAAGCCCATCCGAGAGACGTTGGCCGCCGACATCCCGCTGGCTGTGGACCACTTCCGCTACTTTGCGGGCTGCGTGCGTGCGCAGGAAGGAAGCATTGGCGAAATTGACGACCAGACCATGGCTTACCACATCCACGAGCCGCTAGGCGTGGTCGGTCAGATCATTCCTTGGAATTTTCCCATCCTAATGGCCGCGTGGAAGCTGGCACCTGCACTAGGCGCAGGCAACTGCGTGGTACTTAAACCGGCCGAGTCCACACCGGTTTCCATTCTTATTCTGGTTGATCTGATTGCCGATCTCCTGCCGCCGGGCGTGCTCAATGTGGTCAACGGTTTTGGGCGCGAGGCGGGCATGCCACTGGCCACCAGCAAGCGCATTGCCAAGATCGCCTTCACCGGATCTACCAGCACGGGCCGTGTGATTGCTCAGGCCGCCGCCAACAACCTGATTCCAGCTACGTTGGAGCTCGGCGGCAAGTCGCCCAACATCTTCTTTGCCGATGTGATGGACAAGGACGATGCATTCCTTGACAAGGCCATTGAAGGCTTGGTACTGTTTGCCTTCAACCAAGGCGAGGTGTGTACCTGCCCCAGTCGTGCCCTGATCCAAGAAAGCATCTACGACCGCTTCATGGAGCGTGCCCTCAAACGCGTCGCTGCGATCAAACACGGTAACCCGCTCGATACCGAAACGATGATGGGTGCGCAGGCCAGCAAAGAACAGCTCACCAAGATTCTGTCGTATCTGGACTTGGGGCAGCAAGAAGGTGCGCAAGTGCTTTGCGGTGGCAAGCAGGCCAAGTTCGGCAGCGAACTTGACAGCGGCTACTACGTGCAACCCACTTTGTTCAAGGGGCACAACAAGATGCGCATCTTCCAGGAGGAAATCTTCGGCCCTGTGCTGGCCGTGACCACCTTCAAGGATGAGGCCGATGCACTGGCCATTGCCAACGACACGCTTTACGGACTGGGTGCAGGCGTTTGGAGTCGCAACGGCAACGTGGCCTACCGGATGGGCCGTGCTATCAAGGCCGGTCGCGTGTGGACCAACTGCTACCACGCCTACCCAGCACACGCCGCTTTTGGTGGCTACAAGGAATCCGGCATTGGGCGCGAAACCCACAAGATGATGCTAGACCACTACCAGCAGACCAAAAACCTGCTGGTTAGCTACAGCGAAAACAAGCTGGGGTTCTTCTGATTCCGCTAGGTTTTTGGACTGCTTGGGGGCGGCGGGTGACCGTGTTTCCCCCTTTCGGCTTGCAGAACAAGGAGGCAGACATGGTTGACAAAGTCGTGGCGACACCTTCGGCGGTGGCACTGATTAATCACCTCAAGGCCAAGCACGGCCCCGGCCTGATGTTTCATCAGAGCGGGGGCTGCTGCGACAATAGTGCCGCCAACTGCTACCTGTTGGGTGAACTCACCATCGGGGGCGGGGATGTCTACCTGGGTGACATCGGCGGCTGCCCTTTCTACATCGGCAAGGCCCAGTACGAATACTGGCGCCATACGCAGATCATCATCGACGTGATTGAGGGCACGGGCGGCACTTTTTCTCTGGAAGGACCTGAGGGCAAAGCCTTTCACACAAGGTCCCGCGTTTTTACACCTGCAGAGCGGGCAGAACTCGGCCTGTCCGGCAGCCCTTGATGGGCTAGCCCAAAGTCTGGCTAGGCTGGCCAGGCAGGACTCAGTCGTGGTTATACTGCATCAGACCCACCGGTCTGGTGGGCGCGTTGCCGTGCAAGGAGCTCATCGTTGACATCTGACGATTTCTATCGGTTGCTACCTGCTTTGCCCGCATTTGAGTCGGCGATCAATGTCGATGATCACGCTGATTTACCAGACGACTGGTGGGTAGTCGTTGCCGATGTGGTCGATTCAACCCGGGCCATTGCCGCCGGCGACTACAAACAGGTCAACACCGTGGGGGTGGCCTGCATTGCAGCGGTGGTCAACGTTGACCGCACTGTGGCCGTTCCCTATCTGTTTGGAGGTGATGGCGCGATGCTGGCTGTACCAGGGCGTTTGAAAAAGGCTGCAGCCTCTGCGTTGCGTGGTGCGCAGCGCCTGGCGGCTCAAAGCTTTGGCCTGGATTTGCGTGCAGGTATGGTGCGGACATCGGCTTTGCGCAGCCAGGGTCATTGGGTGCGGTTGGCCAAAGTGGCTTTGTCTCAACAGGTCAGCCTGCCAGTGTTCTCGGGCCGCGGTTGGGAAGATGCTGAACGCCAGCTCAAGACCGGTGCCTGTGAGGCGTTCGAGCGCATTCACGCCTCCGACGAGCCTGCACAGGCAGACTTCAGCGGATTTGAATGCCGCTGGCAGCATGTGCCTAGTGTCAGGGGGCACAAACTTGCGCTGATCGTGGCGGCAACATCCACCGACGCGGTTGTCAACCAGGCAACGTACCGCCGCGTGCTGGCTGTGCTGCAGGAGCGGGTGGGGGACACCGAACAGCATCACCCGCTGCGTGTCGATCAACTCAATCTCACTTTCCGTTCGGGCCTCTTGGCCAACGAAAGCAAAGTGCATACCTCCGGGCAGGGCTGGCTGGCCCGGTGGCGCTACATCCTGCGTCTGTACGGGCTGAACCTGGCGGGTACGTGGCTGTTCTGGCGCCGGGCGGGCGACCTCGCAGACCAGTGGGGCCGTTACCGCGCAGACCTGATGCGCCAGACTGACTACCGCAAGTTCGACGGTGCCTTGCGTACGGTGCTGGATGTGAGCGTTGAGGAGGAAGTGCTGCTGCGGGACTGGTTGGAGTCTGAAAGAAGGGCAGGCAATCTGGTGTATGGCATGCACTGCTCCAGCGAGGCACTCATCACCTGCCTGGTGGAAGCATACGACGGCCAACACATGCACTTCGTCGATGGCAGCGACGGTGGCTATGCCCTGGCCGCTCGTCAGTTGAAGGCGCAGTTCGCGGCACGGCAGCCAACCGCCTGACCCGCCGTCATGAAAAGGCATGGTCGGCAAGCAAGCTGGAAACGGCGGACAATACGCGCCATGAAATCCCCTGAACTGTTGCTGCCGGCCGGCTCGCTCGACAAAATGCGGGCCGCCTACGATTTCGGTGCCGATGCGGTGTATGCGGGCCAGCCCCGCTACAGCTTGCGTGCGCGCAACAACGAATTTCGTCTGGAACAACTGGCGCAAGGCATCGAAGAAGCGCATGCCCGTGGCAAGAAACTGTTCGTCACCAGCAACCTGATTGCCCACAACGACAAGGTGCGCACCTATCTGCGCGACATCGCGCCCATCATCGAACTCAAGCCCGACGCGCTCATCATGGCCGATGCCGGGCTGATCATGCAGGTGCGCCAAAAGTGGCCCGAGGTGCCGATCCACCTGTCGGTGCAGGCCAACACCACCAACTGGGCGGCGGTGAAGTTCTGGCAGAAGGTGGGGGTGACGCGCATCATCCTGAGCCGGGAGCTGAGCCTGGACGAGGTGGAGGCGATCCGCCACGAATGCCCGGACATGGAGCTCGAGGTGTTCGTGCATGGCGCCCTGTGCATCGCCTATTCCGGGCGCTGCCTACTCAGCGGTTACTTCAACCGGCGCGACCCGAATCAGGGCACATGCACCAACGCCTGCCGCTGGGAGTACGGCACCCAGGCTGCCGAGTTGGACCGCGTGACGGGCGAGGCGATACCGGTGGCACGTCTGGCGGGCGACTTCGACTTCGGGCAGGCCAAGGCCGAGGCCGAAACGGCGTTCTCCACCTGTGGCGGTGGCCAGCGCCATCCGGCGGCTGACCAGATCTACCTGATCGAAGAAAAAGGCCGCCCGGGCGAACTGATGCCGATGCTGGAAGACGAGCACGGCACCTACATCATGAATAGCAAGGACTTGCGTGCGGTGGAGCACGTCGAGCGGCTGTGCCGGATCGGGGTGGACTCGCTGAAGATCGAAGGGCGCACCAAGAGTTTGTATTACGTGGCCCGCACCGCCCAGGTGTACCGCCGCGCCATAGACGATGCCGTCGCGGGCCGGCCGTTCAACCCCGGGCTGCTGCTGGAACTCGAAGGGCTGGCCAACCGGGGCTACACCGGCGGCCTACTGGAGCGCCGCCCGGCGCAGGACTATCAGAACTACATCAGTGGGCACTCCGAACTGCACCGCAGCCACTTCGTGGGCGAGGTGCGTGGGCTGCGTGCGGACGGCTGGGCCGAGGTGGAAACCAAGAATAAATTTGCCGTGGGTGACCGCATCGAGGTGATCCACCCCAGTGGCAACCGCGTACTCACGCTGGATGCCATGCAGAACCTCGACGGTGAACCCGTCGAGGTGGCGCAGGGCAGCCCGGTGCGGGTGTTCGTGCCGCTGGGTGGGCCGGTGGAGGGGGCGCTGCTGGCGCGTCTGCTAGAGCCAGTGGCGGCCTGACAGCGTGCCGTCGCGGCACTGGTGCGGGGCCGGTGTCGCCAACCAACCGCCACCCAGCGGCCCCCAGGTCGTCAGAGGGTGGCAAACACCGCTTGTGCGGCCTCGATGGTGGCCCGCACGTCGGCTTCGGTATGTGCGGCGCTGACGAATCCGGCTTCGTACAGGGCCGGTGCCAAGTACACGCCGCGCTCCAGCATGCCGTGGAAGAACCGGTTGAAGCGTGCGCCGTCGGTGCGCATGACGCTGGCGTAGTTCTGCGGCCGTTCAGGCAGCAGGAAAAAGCCGAACATGCCGCCCTGGCTGTCGGTGGCAAACGGCACGCCCGCGGCGTCGGCGGCGGCTTGCAGGCCCGCAGTGAGCTGCTCGGTACGTGCCGTCAAGGCCTCGAAGAAGCCGGGTTGCTGAATTTCCCGCAGGGTGGCCAGGCCGCAGGCGGTGGCCACCGGGTTGCCACTCAGGGTGCCCGCTTGGTAAACGGCACCGAGTGGAGCCAGTTGCTCCATCACGGCACGCTTGGCACCAAAGGCCGCCAGCGGCATGCCGCCGCCTATCACCTTGCCCAGCACGGTCATATCCGGCTCGAAGCCGGGGATGAGCTGCGCATACACGCTCTGGGCGCAGCCCAGCGCCACGCGAAAGCCGGTCATCACCTCGTCGAAGGCGAGCAGGGCACCGTGCTGGGTACACAGCTCGCGGCAGCGCTGCATGAAGGGCAGGCTGGCGCGCACGAAGTTCATGTTGCCCGCGATCGGCTCGATCATCAGGCAGGCGATGTCGCTGCCGTGCTCGGCAAACGCGGCTTCGAGCGGTTCCACATCGTTGTATGGCAGCACCAGGGTGTGCTGCACCACCTCGGGCGGCACCCCGGCGCTGGTGGGGTTGCCGAAAGTGGCCAGGCCCGAGCCGGCCTTGACCAGCAGCGCGTCGGCATGGCCGTGGTAGCAGCCCTCGAACTTGATGATTTTCTTGCGCCCGGTGGCACCACGTGCCAGCCGGATCGCGCTCATGCCGGCTTCGGTGCCGGAACTCACCAGACGCACCATGTCGATGCTGGGCACGAGTTCGACGATGGCCTCGGCCAGTTCCACCTCGCGTTCGGTCGGGGCACCGAAGCTCAAGCCGTCGAGACAGGCTTGTTGCACGGCTTGCAGCACGGCCGGGTGGCCGTGGCCCAGGATCATGGGGCCCCATGAGCCGATGTAGTCGAGGTAACGCTGGCCATTGGCGTCCCAGAAGTAGGCACCTTGGGCTCGCTGCACGAAGCGTGGCGTGCCACCCACGGCTTTGAAGGCCCGAACCGGCGAATTCACGCCACCGGGAATGCGTTGCTTAGCCCGTTCAAACAGGGCGTGGTTGCGATCAGTCATGGGCAATCAATGAGGGTTGGAGTCGGTCGGAAAATCGGCCAGCCGGTGTGCCGGTGTCGTGGTCGGGGCGGCGTCGCCATCGGTGTCGTCGGTGTCGTCGGCATCGTCGTGGGCCCAGAATAAGCGGTCCGGCACGGCGTGCCCCATGCCGGGGTGAAAACCCGCATCCAGGCATTGGTCGAGATAGGTCAGTGCTTCGGCGCAGGCGGCTTGCAGGTCGTTTTCGTTGGCCAGCAAGGCCGCCAGCGCAGCCGACAGGGTGTCGCCAGCACCGGTGAAAGTGGCTTCGAAGCGCTCGTAGCGGGCCGTGGCCAGCACCGCTTCGGGGGAGGCGAGGTGGCTTTCCAGGTGTTGATCCGGGGCGTTGAAGCCGGTCACCAGGGTGTAGGGTACGCCGTGCTCGGCCGCCGCTTTGGCCACATCCCGCGGGCCTGGGGGGCGCGCTGCCGACCAGTCGGGCAACAGCCAGCGGCACAGCGTGTTGTGGTTGCCGACCAGCACACTGGTCTGGGGCAGCACCAGTTCGGCAAAGGCGTCGAGGTAATGTTCACGCTCGACTTCGTCCCACCAAGCCAGTTCGGGCATGTAGCTCACCACCGGAATGTCGCTGTAATCGCTCAGGATTTCCGCAATCGTGCTGAGGGCTTCGGCGCTGGCGGCAAAGCCGACTTTGACGGTCTGCACCGCCATGTCTTCGAGTGCGCAGCGGGCTTGGTCGTCGATCGCGTCTTCGTCTAGGGGCAAATGATGATGCACTTGGCGCGTGTCACGCACGTAGGTGCCGGTGACCACGGGCAGCACATGGCAGCCGGCGCTGGCCATGGCCGTGAGGTCGGCCGACAGGCCGCCGGCGCCGCTGGGGTCGTTGACGTTGAAGGTGACGACACAGGGCAGGCAGGCTTCTTGGGCGGTGCTGGGGGTGTTCGAAGAGGGATCGCCAGAGGAAATGGTCATTCGAAAAAGGGCCCGGTTGCCTATATACAATGGGATCATTCTAAGACAAGCTTTTTTCACCATGAGTGCAAGCAAAACCTGGATGTGCCTGATCTGTGGCTGGATTTACGACGAGGCGGCGGGTGCCCCCGACGACGGCATTGCGCCGGGCACCCGGTGGAGCGATGTGCCGATGAACTGGACTTGCCCCGAGTGCGGCGCACGTAAGGAAGATTTCGAAATGGTCGAACTCTGACTGGCCCATGAGCTCCGGCGTTTGCCCCCCTCGCAAAGTGCTGGTTGTGGATGACAGCCAGACGGTCAGGCACAGTGCTGAACTGTTTTTGCGCCAGGGTGGGCACGAGGTGTTGTTGGCTGAAGACGGGTTTGACGCCTTGGCTCGGATCCACGACTTTGCCCCCGATCTGGTTTTTTGCGATATTTTGATGCCGCGGCTGGACGGCTATCAAACCTGTGCCATCATCAAGCGCAATGCACGTTTTTCTTCGATCCCAGTCATCATGCTTTCCTCCAAGGATGGCATTTTTGACAAGGCTCGTGGAAAAATGGTCGGATCAGCCGATTATTTGACCAAGCCTTTTACCCGGGAGGCATTGCTGCATGCGGTTCAAGTATTCGCCTCCCACCATGACGGAAATAAGCCATGACCATCAGGAAAATATTAGTGGTAGATGACTCCAAGACGGAGCGCGTGGCGCTCTCGGATCTGCTCAATAAAAATGGATTCGTCGTCGCCACCGCCGAAAATGCGGACGATGCGCTGTCGAGTTTGGCCAAAGAAAAGCCTGATCTGATTCTGATGGATGTGGTGATGCCAGGCGGTAACGGTTTCCAGCTCACCCGAACTCTTTCACGCGATCCCCAGTTTTCAAGCATTCCAATCATTATCTGCAGCAGTAAGAATCTGGAAACAGACCGCGTGTGGGGACTGCGTCAGGGGGCTCGTGATTACGTGGTCAAGCCGGTCAATGGACCTGACTTGATTGCCAAAATCCAGGCCCTGGGCTGACGCTTCTGGCTGACTGAGCGCTGCCATGCCGAATCGTCAATCGCTTACGGAGCTGCAGGAGCGTCTGGCCAAGCGACTGCAGGCGGCCAGGGCCGAAGATTCCAGTCATGCTTGGCTGGCCGCCGAGACGGGCGGGCTGGCTCTGCTCTTTCCGTTGGCCTACGCCGGCGAGATTTACGCCTGGTCCGGCGTTCATCCGGTGCCGCATGCGAAGGCCTGGTATCTGGGGGTGGCCAATCTGAGGGGAAGCATCCAGGGCGTCATTGATGTGCTGGCGTTCATTCAGGGTGGGGCGGTCGGCCGGGCGTCTGTACCGGATCGCTTGACGACGGAGTCGCGTCTGGTCAGTCTGAATCAGGCGTTGGGCGTGAATGCCGTGTTGCTGGTGGATCGATTGCGTGGTTTGCGAAAACCCTCGGACTTCGCGCGGGCAGATCCGCCTGCCGAGGGCTGGCCCGAATGCATCAAGCGACAGCTCGTGGATCAGGAGGGCAAAGCCTGGTCCGAGGTGGACATGCTGGCCTTGTCCAAGCATGCTGAATTCCTTGCGATTGTTGCATGAGGGTCTGAGCCGGTATGGGGGCGCATCGCTTTCGCCCGTTTTTTTGAAGGTTACCCATGGCACTGATTGATCGTTTTCTGCATTCGAAAAAAACGCCGAATGAGGACAAGCAGTCGTCCGACAACGACGATTCCATCATGTCCACATTGGAGCCGGAGAGCACGCAGCAGGCCGACGACGCTCCCCGGGTCGGCGATGTTTCAGGCGACGCGCCACAGGCGTCTGCCCCTGACGGGATGATAGCCTTGCCCCTGTTGGGGAATCGCACGCTGAACCAGCATCGCAAAACGCTGTCGGCATTTTTGCTGGTGTTCATTCTCGTGGCGGTCAGCCTGACGGTTTTGCTCGTGATCCAGACGCAGCGTGCATCGGCTCAGGTGGCCGCCGCTGGGCAGGCGCTGGTTCAGTCACAGCGCTTGGTCAACAGTGTTTCGCAGGCAGTGGCCGGGCGACCCGACGCGTTTGCGGTGGTGAATGAAAGTGCCCAGGTGCTGGTCGATAATTTGCACGGACTCCGTGACGGTGGCGGAACTCTGGGGCTGTCGGCGGTGGGTCGTGGCGTGAGCCCGCTGCTCGAAGAAGCCATCCCGCTGGCCGAAGAGGCCGCGCGTCATGCGTCCATCGTCCTCGCGCAGCAGCAGGTGCTGATCCGGTTTGGCTCGGCCTTGCGCGTGATCAACGAGCAGTCCTCAGAGTTGCTGGAAATCGCTGAAACGGTGGCCTCACTGAAGCTGCAGGGCAACGCGCCAGCGTCTGAAATTGCAGCCACCGGGCAACTGGTGATGCTGACCCAACGCCTGGGGCGCTCAGCCAACGAGTTGTTGACCCCTGAGGGCGTCAGCCCCCAGGCGGCCTTCAACCTGGGCATTGACTTGAATACGTTCCAGGAAATCACGCAAGGCTTGCTGGCGGGCAGCGAAGTGCTTCGCTTGAGACCGTCCACAGACCCGGATGTTCTCCAAAGCCTGGAATTGTTGATGCTTCGCTTTGTGCAGACACAAAACGAGGCAGAGACCATCCTGGGGAATCTGCAATCGCTCGTGCAGGCCAACAACGCCCAGGACGCCATCGTGAATGCTGGTGAAGGCCTGCGATTGTCTCTGGATCGGTTGCAGGGGGGGCTGACCACGCAGGCGGGTCTGGCGCGTACCGAGCTGGCTCTCCTGGTGCTCTCGGTGCTGCTCGCGATCCTGATGGTGTCGGGACTGGTTTATCTGCAATTGATGGACAGTCGCCAAAGGCAGTTGATGGCCGAACAGCAGCGGCTGGCGGCCGAAGCCCAGGAGCAGGAAGCCAAGCGCATCAATGATGCCAACCAGGCTGCCATTCTGCGCTTGATGAATGAACTGCAAACGGTGGCTCAAGGGGATCTGACTCAGGAAGCGACGGTGACCGAGGACATCACCGGAGCGATTGCCGACTCCGTCAACTACACGGTCGAGGAATTGCGGTCTCTGGTGGGCCAGGTGCAGACGACGGCCAATCGTGTGACCGAGACCACCCTCGTGGTGGAGAACACGTCCACCGAGTTGCTGGCGGTCTCGGCCGAACAATTGCGCGAGATTCGGGACACCGGTCAGTCGGTGCTGGAAATGGCGCAGCGAATCAACCAGGTGTCTGGGCATGCGCAGGAGTCTGCTGAGGTCGCGCGCGCCTCGTTGCGGGCAGCAGAGTCCGGCCTGAAGGCCGTTCAGGACACGATCGGTGGCATGAATACGATTCGCGAGCAGATTCAGATCACCGCCAAGCGCATCAAACGTCTGGGTGAGTCCTCACAGGAAATTGGCGAGATCACCGAACTGATCTCGGACATCACCGAACAGACCAACGTGCTGGGCTTGAATGCGGCGATTCAGGCCGCCTCGGCTGGCGAAGCGGGCCGTGGTTTCTCGGTCGTGGCGCAGGAGGTACAGCGTCTGGCCGAGCGGTCTGCGGAGGCCACTCGCCAGATTGCGGCTTTGGTCAGAACCATTCAGGCCGACACGCAGGATGCGGTTCTTTCCATGGAGCGCTCGACTCGGGAGGTGGTGGAGGGTGCTCACCTGTCGGACAATGCGGGTGCCGCTCTGAGTGACATTGATCGCCTGTCTCGCGAGGTGACGATACTGATTGAGCAGATTGCTCAAACGGCTACCAAGGAAGCCGAGATGGCCTCACAGACGGCCAACAGCATCCAACGCATTTTTGCCGTGACCGAGCAAACGGGAGAAGGAACCCGCTCCACCGTGAAGCGGGTTCGTGAACTGGCCAGAGTGGCCGAAGAATTGCGGCGCTCGGTGTCGCGTTTCCGTATCGCGTGAAAGGTTGGATGTGAATCCCCCCTTGCGCGATCTTGGGCCTCTGGCCTGGGTCATGGATGAGCTGAAACGGACGCTGGCCGATACCGTCGATGCGGTGGCCCAGTTCGTAGCCGACAGCGATCAGTCCCGCCAGTCAGACCTGGCCGAAGTCGATGGGGCCGAGCTCAGGGGGGTCCGCCAGCAGTTGCATCAGGCCGCAGGTGCGCTGGACATGGTGGAGCTAGCTGCGGCCGCGCGCACGCTGCGAGCGCTGGAAGCGGCCATTCAACGCTTGATGCAAAAGCCCGCGCTGGCGACGCCCGGGTTTGCTCAGGGGGTTGTGTCGGGGTCACACGCTTTGTCGGAATATCTGGATCGCGTTCTGATGGCGCGTCCCGTGCATGAGCTGGCGCTTTTTCCCACTTACAGGGATTGGCAGCAGCTCGCCGGCGCATCCAGAACCCACCCTGCGGATCTCTGGTTGCAGGCCCATGCGGATGTGGAGTTGCCGACGGGTAAGGTGTATGAGCCCGGTGGAGCCGTGAGGGCCCACATGGATCGACTGGTTTTGCACGTGGTCAAAACGCTCAACCCTTTGGCCGCGCTGCCCCTGTCGCAGTTGTCAGGCGGCCTGGCTCGTCACGCGTCAGACCCGGCGATTCGTCGTTTCTGGGCGGCCGCCGCCGGCTGCTTCGAGGCCGTGGCCACCGGGCAGCGGGTGGGCGACATGTATGTCAAGCGTGCCGCCTCCAGTGTGCTCTTGCAATACTCCCAACTGCAGCACGGTGACGCGCAAAGTCTTCTGAGTCATACCCACGACTTGCTGTTTCTGGCCTCTCAGGTCCGACCCGACCCGCACGATCCGGCGCAGGCTCATTTGCGAGCCTTGTGGCAAGCCCACGGATGGGAGGATGTGCCGACATGGGATCCGGAGGTGCGCTTGCTCGGTGCGTATGACCCGGCTGCACTGCGGGCGCTGAAATCGAGCCTGCAAGCGGTACAGCAGTCATGGGCGGTGCTGACGGAAACCGACTCGGTTCATGCCTCCAGCATCGAGAACGCTCTCAAGCCCTTGATCCAAGGCTTGAAGGCGTTCATGCCATCCCGGCCCGCCTGGGGTCATCTGGGCGATGCCTGGTCGGATGTCGCGAAGGTCTGTCAGGAGCAGGAAGGCATTGCGCAAGGGTTGGCGTTGGAAGCCTCCAACGGCTTGCTGCTTCTCGGGGCGGAACTGGATGATTTCGATACGCTGGATCCGGACACCGAGGGGCGGGTGCAAACGCTGGAATTCCGGCTCAGGCAGGTGATGGCTGATCAGCCGGTTCCCGAACCTGAAGCCTGGATGACCGAGCGGTACCGCCGGGTCGGTCAACAGGCGACGCTCGTCCAGGTCGTGACTCAGTGGCAATCCGAATTGTTCGCCGTCGAAGAAACGCTCGACCACTTGTTCCGTGGGCCATCGGCCGTCCCCCCCCAGGTGGTCGAAACCCTGCACCGCCGCCTGGAAGCCATGGGTGGCATCGCCATGTTGCTGGACTTGCCGCAAGCACGCCGAGCGATTGAATCGGTTCAGGGCATGTTGCAGCCGTCTGGGGTGCATGCCGTCGATAGTGGGGTGTTGCATGTGGCGGCCCAGAGGCTCAGCAGCAACGTCACCGCACTGGGCTGGATGCTGGACACCTTTGCCCGACAGCCGGAGTGGGCCCGCAGCCATTTCATGTTTGACGAGGCTGCCGGTTGCCTGGTCAGCGTGACTCCAGAGCCGTTCGAGTTCAATCCGGAGCCCGTCTTGCAAGAAGCGGAGCCTCAGCTTGGAGTCACCGAGAGGATCGAGTCCACACTCCCTGCACCAGTTGAGCTGCCGCAAGAAGCCGTTGCTCAAGAGGAGGAGCAGGACCTGTTGTCCATTTTCATCGATGAGGCTCGCGGTGTTTTTGAGGGCGCCGATACCACGCTGGGCATTTTGCGCCAGCAGCCTGACCGCTTGTCTGAACTGACGGCTTTGCGCCGTTGCTTCCATACCCTCAAAGGCAGCGCTCGCATGGTTGGGCTGGCTGATCTGGGCGAGGCTGCCTGGGCCATGGAACAACTGCTCAACGCATGGCTGGCCGACCAGAAGCACGCCGATCCTGAGTTGCTGGGACTCAGCCAGCAGGCCTTGGCGTATCTGCAAGATTGGGTCGTTGAACTGGACGAAGGGCAGCCTACACGCGACCAGCGATCACCCGTGTCCATCCGGTCTAGTGCCGATGCGCTGCGCTTAGAGGGGCGTTATGAACCGATCCCGTCGCTGCCTTCGGGTGTGAAGGAAACGGAGCCGCCGTTGCTCAGTGAGGTCGTCGATCTGCCGGATGATCTGCCTGAGATTCCGATTCTGGAGGAAGCCGTTAAGCTGATCGGGCCTCTCAAGGTCGGTTTGGAGCTCTACAACGTTTTTATCCATGAAGCAGACGAATGGTCCAGGCGTCTCGGTCAAGACTTGTCCGAATGGCGTCTGGCCATGCATGAGCCGTTGCCTGACAATGTGTCCGTCTGGGCGCACTCACTGGCTGGTGGAGCAGCTACGGTGGGCTACCTGGGCCTCTCGCAGTTGGCGCGTTCTCTGGAACATGCGCTGGATCGCGCCATCACGGCGAACCCGCCTGCCAGGGTCTCGGAGGCGCAAGCGGACCACTGGGTATCGGCCGCCGATCTCATTCGGGAACTGCTGCACCAATTCGCAGCCGGTTTCCTGCGTGAACCCGACCCGGATGCCATCGCCGCGCTGGAGGCCATGGCATTCCATCCTGCTCAAGACCCAGCGCCGCCGTCTCAGGAGCCACCACGGCCGCCGCCGAGCCTACAGGCAGACGTTGTGGCGTCCGCGTCGTCCGTGCCGTCCGCCCCGGATCCACTGGAAGCCGATTTGCTCGCCGTGTTTCTTGACGAGGCCTATGAGCTTCTGCCAAAACTCTCGGCAGCCACACGGCAATGGCTGGCCTGGCCTGAAAACACCACCGCCCGCGCGGAAATGTTGCGCAATCTGCACACGCTCAAAGGCAGTTCACGCCTGGCGGGCCTGCTCAGCCTGGGAGATCAGGCCCACCATCTGGAAAGCGCGATCCTGTCGCTCCCGGAGGTGCCTGCGGCCAGCGCCATTGCGGCGCTTCAGAGCCAACTGGATGTGATCGTTGCGGCCCTGGATGCGTTGCGTCGTTCCCTGGCCCCCTCCGAACCGCAGGGGCAGATCCTCAGCCCGGCCGCGTCGTCCGCCCCCGCCGAGTCGACCCAGGATCTGCAGCCACCCGCCAGCCGGTGGGTGGCTGCAGATCTGGCGACAGCATCCGCCGGTACGGTCCGTGTCAGGGCCCAACTGCTGGATCAACTGATGACCCAGACCGGCGATCTGCTCATCGCGCGCACCCGGCTCGAGAACGATGTCCGTGCGCTGCGGCAGTCCTTCAGGGACATGAGCAGCAACATTGACCGCATGCGTGCCCAGCTCAGGGACCTGGAGGTGCAGACGGAATCTCAAATGCAGTCCCGGATCGCGCAAAGTCGAGAGGCCGATCCCCGCTTTGACCCGCTGGAATTTGATCGCTACACGCGCGTTCAGGAATTGACGCGCCTCCTGGCTGAGTCCGTCAACGACGTGGCCACGGTCCAGCAAACCCTCAAGCGTTCTGTGGACTCGGTGGAAGGCAACCTGGTGACCCAGACGCACCTGACCCGAGAGTTGCAGCGCGGCCTGCTTCGCACCCGCCTGGTGGCGTTTGACACCATTCAGGAGCGCCTGCAGCGACTAGTGCGGCAGTCCGCCGAAGCTGGGGGTAAGCAGGTGGAGTTGGTCATTGATCAGCAGGAGGTCGAGGTGGATCGGGCCGTCCTGGAAAAACTGACCCCGGCACTGGAGCACTTGCTGCGCAACGCGGTGGTGCACGGCATTGAAACGCCTGCAGTGCGCCTGCTCAAGGGCAAGTCAGAACTGGGGCAGATTCGTATTGCCTTGTCGGTGCAGGCCAACGACCTTTGCGTGGTCCTGTCTGACGACGGTGCCGGTCTGGATGTGGAGCGGATACGGCAGCGTGCGATTGCCCTGGGCCTGCACGCGGCAGATGCCCCATTCAGCGGCGACGACGCAGGGCGGTTGATTTTTACCTCCGGCATGTCCACTGCCAGCGAGGTGACGGAAGTGGCTGGACGCGGCATCGGTCTTGATGTCGTCCGCACGGAAGTGATGGATCTGGGCGGTCGGATCGAAAACCATCCGCATGAAACCGGCGGGACGGTATTCAAATTGGTGGTGCCCTTGAGCACGGCGGTGACCCAGGTCGTCATGCTGCGGGTGGGGACTCTGGTGTTTGGGGTGCCCTCGCCCTGGATCGAGCACGTTCGTCGGGTCCGTGCCCCCGAGTTGACGATAGCCTATCAGACGGGTCAGTGGGCAACCGACTCGGCCGACATGCCGTTTTACTGGGCGGGCGGTCTGCTGGCCCAATCGCCCGAAAGCACCGATATACAGGGCGTGGACGCCAAATACTGGTCCGTCATCGAATGCCTGGTGGCGGGTCAGCGCCTGGCCTGTCATGTCGATGAAGTGCTGGGTCATCAGGAAATCGTGGTGAAGGCCATGGGGCCTCAGTTGTCACAGTTGCCCGGCCTGACGGGTGCCACCGTGCTCGCCTCGGGGGCTGTGGCCCTGATTTACAACCCGGTGACACTGGCCGCCGTCTATGGCCCGTCGGCACGCGCCTGGAAAGCACAGCGCGGTGTTGCCATGGCGCCGCCCGCCGAGCGGTCTGTCGCCGCCGATGCCGGGCTGGTCGCGCAGGCTCCCTTGATCCTGGTGGTGGACGATTCGATCACCGTCCGGCGCGTGACCCAACGTTTGCTCAAGCGAGAAGGCTACCGGGTCAGCCTGGCTGCCGACGGGGTGCAGGCGCTGGATCTGATTGCGCAAGAGCAGCCGTTGGTCGTGCTGTGTGACATCGAGATGCCGCGTATGGACGGTTTTGAATTGGTCCAGCATCTGCGCAATGAACCCCAGACGCAGTCCATTCCGGTGGTGATGATCACCTCGCGGCTCGCCGAAAAACATTGGGATCACGCCCGCAGCCTGGGGGTGAACCACTATCTGGGCAAACCCTATGTGGAGGAGGAATTGCTGGCAATCATTGAAGGCCATGTGCGCCTGGCCACTCACCAGGCTTGACGCCTACGGACCGGTCTTGTTTTTAACGACCGCGTAGCGCTCCAGCGTCTGGGTACGTGCCAGGGCGTGGTCGATGATGGGGTGTGGGTAGTTTTGACCCAGTTCTACCCCTGCAGAGGCCAACTCCACAGGCTTGGCAAGCCAGGGGGCATGCAGGGCATGGGTGGGTAAACCAGCTAGCACCGGGAGGTAGCGCCGAATGAACTTGCCTTGCGGGTCGAATTGCTGGCTCTGGCTGACCGGGTTGAAAATCCGGAAGTAAGGCTGGGCATCGCACCCGCTGGAGGCAGCCCATTGCCAGCCCCCATTGTTGGCCGCGAGGTCGAAATCGATCAGGTGGTCGGCGAAATACTGCTCCCCCAGTCGCCAGTCCAGCCCCAGGTCTTTGGTCAGGAAACTGGCAACCACCATGCGCAAGCGGTTGTGCATGTACCCGGTCTGGTTCAACTGATGCATGGCTGCGTCCACCAGAGGGTAGCCGGTCTTGCCCGTGCACCAGGCGGTCAAGCGCTTGTCGGCATGTCGGCCTTTCTCCCATGGAATCGAATCGTATGCCGGCTTGAAGGCGGCTGATACGGCATGGGGAAAGTTGGCCAGTATCTGGTGATAAAAGTCACGCCAGATCAATTCATTGAGCCAGCAGGTGGCCCCCGGCATTCCGTGCAAATGCATGCCATAGGCAACACGCGCGACTTTTCGGGTGCTGATGGTTCCAAATCGCAGATGCACGCTCAGATAACTGGGCCCCTTCACACCCGGAAAATCGCGTGTCAGATGGTACTGATCGATCCGTTCCACAAACGACTCGAAGGTGGCTTCAGCGCCTCGGCTGCCCGTCTGGATGGGGAGTTCTTTCAGATTGGTGGGTGCAAAGCCGAGTGCTTCGATGCTGGGTATGCCGGTGCTTAAAGACGTCGGCGCGGGGGCGAGGTGGCTGGCCGCGGTTTCCACAGGCATCGACTTGAGATGACTTTCCTTGAGTGACTTGAGCCAGGCATGCTTGTAAGGGGTAAAAACGGTGAATGGGCGGCCTTGCTGGGTCAGGATTTCCTTGCGCTCGAAAATCACATGGTCTTTGAAGGTTTGAAAGCTCACGCCTTGATGCGCCAAGGCCCCTAGAACGGCTGCATCGCGTGACTTGGCGTATGGATCGTCATCGTGGTTGGCGAAAACCGCCTGGACGCCCAGTTTCGCGGCCAGTTGGGGAATCAATTCTCTGGCTGACCCATGCAGAATCATCAGGCGGGTCCTTTCAACGCCGCAAGACAGACCCATTGCGCTGAGTTGCTCATCCAGGTCCTTCAGGCTTTCCAGGATGAACTCCACACGTCGGTCAGACTTCAGTCCGCGATCCAGCAACGGGGTGGTGATGCCGGTGTCGAAAACGAAGACACACCATACTTTGCCGGCGTGTTTCAGCGCCTGATACAAGGCCGCATTGTCCTGCGCCCGAAGATCGCGCCTGAACCACATCAGTCCGGAAGGGTAGAAAGTCTTGGCGTGCATGAGGTCGAGTGGGGGTTGAGTCGATTGGGAGCTCGATCATCCTGCATAGGGCAGCGCCCCATGTGAGCATCCATTATCGATGGCGAATGGCGCTGCGTGAAAGTGAAAAGGCCCAATCCAAAGACCCTGTGAATTGGTTATGATGAGCCTCCACGTCTCATGGCTTTCGCGCATGGGCGGCACCGTGCTGTTGGCTTTTTTGCACCCAGGAATGTCATGAAAAGTCTGTTCCGGTTTTCGATGGGTTGGCTGAGTGCTTTGTTCATGCTGGCCATGCTGCCGTTGGCGGCTCACTCAGCCCAGCCATTGCGCGTTGGCGTGATCGGTCCTTTCAGCGGGCCTTCTTCAGATTTTGGTATTCCGATGCTCAATGGCGTCAAGCTGGCCGTCAACGAGATCAATGCCGTGGGGGGGTACATGGGGCGCCCCCTTGAACTCGTCATCAAGGACGATGAGGGCAACAACGAGGTGGGGCGACAGCGATCGGAGGAGTTGGCGGCTGCCGGCGTGGTCGCCGCCATCGGGTTTTGTAACACGGGCGTGGCCATGCGCTCTCTGGAGGTATTCCAGCGTGCCCAATTGCCCCTGATCGTGCCTTGCTCGGCAGGAACGCCGTTGACGGCCACCATTCCTGCGCCCGAAAGCTATTTATTCCGCATTCAGGCCCGCGATGCCATCCAGTCGCCCTTTGTGGTCGATGATCTGGTCCGTCGTGGCTGGACTCGTGTGGCCATTTTTGCCGATACCACCGGGTTCGGTGATGCCGGGCTGATCGATCTACAGGCCGCGCTGACGGCCCGGGGCTTGTCGCCAGTCCATGTGACGCGTTTTCCGCTGGGCGTGACCGACCTGAGCAATGAACTGCGTGCTGCTCGAACAGCCGGCGCGAACGTCATTTACAGCATCACCGTCGGGCCAGAGAACGCGGTGATAGCCAAGGGTCGGCGCAGTCTGGACTGGAATGTTCCCCAGGTGGGAGGCTTTACGCTGTCCTTTCCTTTCTTTATTGAAGGGGCTGGAGCGGCGGCCGAAGGGGCTCTGATGGCTCAAACCTTCATCGCCGAGCCCAGCAACGTCCGTCGGGCGGCTTTCCTGACTGCCTATGACCGCCAATTCAACCAGGCGATCCGAGTGCCGATGGTCGCTGCACAGGCGTACGACGCCACTTATTTGCTCATGTACGCCTTGTTCAGTGTGCGGGATGGCCGGTTCTCAGGGCCGGTGGTCAAGCGGGCGCTGGAGAACATTCCTCGCGTCTACTTTGGCGTGGTCGCGACGTTCGACCGCCCCTGGAGCCTGGACAACAAAGACGCCATCACCCCCAATATGCTGGTCATGGGCAAAGTCCAGGGAGGGCGGGTGACGTTCGCCTATCCGGAGGACGCCCGCAGAAACTTGCGAGTGCAGCGCAACCGGTAGTCGTTTTCACGAATCGGCCTGCTTTGACACGCGGCGAATGCCCCTATGTCTCCTGATCTGATTGGAACCGTTGCCGCCGTCCTCACGACGGTCAGTTTCGTGCCGCAAGTCTGGAAGATCTGGCGCACCCGGGACGTCAGTGGAATTTCCTTGCTGATGTACGCGGTGTTCACCACCGGAGTCGGGCTCTGGTTGGTCTATGGCCTGCTGCTGGGTGCGTGGCCCTTGATCCTGGCCAACGCCGTCACGCTCACCCTGGCCTTGCTGATCCTGTTCATGCGCATTCGTTGGGGTCGCGTGGCATCAGCCCGTTGAAGGGGTGGTTCTGACTGGGTCCGTCCACTAAAATCGGGGCATGAGCACGGATGCGCCCTCGACCAATTTCACTCACCACTTCCTGATCGCCATGCCGGAACTTGGCGACGAGCTGTTTGGTCGCAGCGTGGTTTATGTGTGCGAGCACACGCCCCAGGGTGCGTTGGGGCTGATCATCAACAAGCCCAGCTCCATGACGGTGGCCGATCTGTTCGAAAAAGTGGACCTGCCGCTGCGGCGGCCCGAACTCGCCGCGATGCCGGTTTTTCATGGCGGGCCGCTGCAGACCGAACGCGGCTTTGTGCTGCACGAGGCCATGGGTGAGGCCCAAGCGGTGGGGGCCGACCAAACCCCCCCGGCGGTGGCACGCGCCATCCGGGAGGCGCTGGCGGGCTTGGAGGGCGACCAGCCCGACGCGGCGGAGTTCGAGCAGGCTTGCGAGGGCGCGACGGACTCGCTGCCGAACCGGCCATCGGCCTATGCCGCGACCCTGCGTATGCCCGACGGCCTGGAAATGACCACCTCGCGCGATGTGCTGGAGGCGCTGTCGTCGGGCCACGGCCCGCGCAAGGTCTTGCTGACCTTGGGCTATGCGTCTTGGGGGGAGGGGCAGTTGGAGTCGGAAATCTCGGAAAACAGTTGGCTCACGGTCGCGGCCCAGCCGCATCTGATTTTCGACACCCCGGTGGAGCAGCGCTACGAAAAAGCGATGGGGCTGCTCGGGCTGCAATCGTGGATGTTGGCACCGGGCTCGGGGCACGCATGACGACGACGCTGGCCGTGCCGCTGGCGCACCAGACCTTTCTGGCGCTGGACTTTGGCCTGAAGCGAACCGGCGTCGCCAGCGGCAACCGCATCACCCGCACGGCCACCCCGCAGGCCACCATCCGTGCCGAGGGCGACGCCCGTTTTGCCCAAGTGGCCGCACGGCTCAAAGAATGGCAACCCGATGCGCTGGTGGTCGGCGTTCCCACTCATCCCGATGGGGCGGCTCATGAAAACACCGCCCGCGCACGCACATTCGCGCGCCAGCTTCACGGCCGTTTCAACATCGTCGTGTATGAAGTGGATGAACGCTACAGCACCACCGAAGCGCACAGCCTCGGGGCCAAGGACGCCGACGCGGCGGCCGCCTGCATCATCCTGGAACAGTTTTTGAGGAGTCTGCCTTGAGTCAATTGCAACTGGACGCCGAAGCCCTGTACGCCGAGCTCAAGCGCGGGGTGCAAAGCCTGCTGGCGGGCACACCCCTGCAACTGGTGGGCGTCACCAGCGGCGGCACCTGGCTGGCCGAGCGCTTGCAGCGCGAGCTGGCCTTGCCGGGCGAGATCGGCGTCATTTCGTCCGCCCTGCACCGCGACGATTTTGCCCAGCGCGGCCTGAGCGCCCGCACCGGGCAGACCCGCCTGCCCTTTGAAGTCAACGGGGCGCAGGTGCTGATCATCGACGACGTGCTCTACACCGGCCGCACGCTGCGGGCCGTCATCAACGAGCTGTTCGACTACGGCCGCCCGGCTAGCGTCAAGCTGGCCGTGCTGGTGGACCGGGGAGGACGCGAGTTGCCCGTGGCGGCAGATTTTGCCGCTACCCGGCTGCCCTTGCCACACAACCAGTCGTTCGAGCTGGCCCGGCTGGCCGATGGAGCCTTCACTTTTGTGCTTGAACACCGTCCGCAGGCCTGAACCCATGCCCCGCAACCCCCAACTCAACCAACACGGCGAGCTGATCCACCTGCTCTCCACCGAAGGCCTGCCCCAGGCCATCGTGACGCAGATCCTCGAGGCGGCGGACAACTTTGTCGGCGTCAACGACCGCGAGGTCAAAAAAGTACCGCTGCTGCGCGGCAAGAGCGTGTTCAACCTGTTCTTCGAAAACAGCACCCGCACCCGCACCACCTTCGACATTGCCGCCACCCGCCTGAGCGCCGACGTCTATACGCTGGACATCGCCCGCAGTTCCACGGCCAAAGGCGAAAGCCTGCTCGACACCATTGCCAACCTGAGCGCGATGGCGGCCGACATTTTTGTCGTGCGGCACAGCGAGTCTGGCGCCCCTTACCTGATTGCGCAGCACGTGGCGCCGCATGTGCATGTGATCAATGCCGGTGACGGACGGCACGCCCACCCCACGCAGGGCCTGCTCGACATGTACACCATCCGCCACTACAAAAAAGACTTCACCCGCCTGTCGGTGGCGATAGTCGGCGATGTGCTGCACTCGCGGGTGGCGCGTTCCGACATCCACGCCCTGACCACCCTGGGCTGTCCCGACCTGCGTGTGGTCGGCCCACGCACACTGGTGCCGAGTGACCTGTCGCACATGGGCGTGCGCGTCTGCCACACGCTGGAGGAGGGCATCAAAGACTGCGATGTGGTGATCACGCTGCGGCTGCAAAACGAGCGCATGAGCGGGGGCTTGCTGCCGTCCAGCCAAGAGTATTTCAAGAGCTTTGGCGTCACGCCCGAGCGCATGCGCTGGGCCAAGCCCGACGCCATCGTCATGCACCCGGGGCCGATCAACCGGGGGGTGGAAATCGATTCCACCGTGGTCGATGGCCAGCAGAGCGTGGTGCTGCCCCAAGTGACCTTTGGCATCGCCGTGCGCATGGCAGTGCTGGGCATCGTGGCCGGGAATGTCGCATGACCCCCACGCTGCGCCGCTGCGCAGGTCGCTGCCCCCCGAGGGGGTGCGTTTCGCCTTGGGGCGGCCCGGCGGCGAAACCTTGTCTTTCACGTTGAAACAGCCATGAAAATCCTCATTCAAGGTGGCCGCCTCATCGACCCTGCGAGCCAGACCGACACCGTCGCCGACATCGCGATTGCCGCCGGGCGTGTGATAGGCATCGGCAAGCTGCCGGCCGACTTTCACCCCAACCGCACCATAGACGCCAGCGGCTGTCTGGTGTTGCCGGGTCTGGTGGATCTGTGCATGCGCTTGCGCGAGCCGGGGCAGGAGCATGCCGGTATGCTGGAAAGCGAGATGGCAGCAGCAGTGGCTGGCGGGGTGACCAGCCTGGTCTGCCCGCCCGACACCGACCCGGTGCTCGACGAACCCGGCCTGGTGGGCATGCTCAAGACCCGGGCTGAAAAGCTGCATCAGGCCCGCGTATTCCCGCTGGGGGCGCTCACGCGCGGCTTGAAGGGCGAGGTGCTGACCGAGATGGTGGCGCTCACCGAGTCCGGCTGTGTCGGCTTTGGTCAGGCCGACGTGCCCATCCTCAACACCCAGGTGCTGCAGCGCACCTTGCAATACGCAGCCACGTTTGGCTACAGCGTGTGGCTGCGCCCGCAGGATTTCTGGCTCGGCCAGGGTGTGGTGGCCAGCGGCCCCTTGGCCACTCGCATGGGCCTGAGCGGCGTGCCTGCTGCGGCCGAGGTGCTTGCCCTGCATACCCTGTTCGAGTTGCTGCGCGGCGTACACAAGCCGGGGGCTTTGCCCGGGCAGACGGTGCATTTGCACCTGTGTCGGCTGAGCACCGCTGCCGGGCTCGAACTGGTGCGGCAGGCCAAGGCCGAAGGCTTTCCCGTCACTTGCGACGTGAGCGTCCACAACCTGCACCTGACCGACACCGACATCGGCTACTACGACACCCGTTTGCGCCTGCAGCCCCCGGTGCGCCAGCAACGCGACCGCACGGCGCTGCGTGCCGCACTGGCCGATGGCACGGTGGATGCACTCGTGAGCGACCACCATCCGGTCGGCGCAGACGCCAAAACCCTGCCTTTTGCCGAAGCCGAACCGGGTGCCAGCGCGGTCGAGTTGCTGCTGGGGCTGGCGTTCAAGTGGGCCGAACAGGATCGCATCCCGATCGAGCGCGTCGTGGCGGCCATCACGCAAGGCCCGGCAGCGGTGCTGGGTCGCAATCTGGGGACGCTGCAGGCCAGCATCGGTCGTGTGGTAGCGGGGGGCATGGCCGATTTGTGCGTGGTCGATCCCGGCCAACCCTGGCGGGTCAGCCCCGACCGATTGCGCAGCCAAGGGCGACACACGCCATTCGAGG
Source organism: Tepidimonas sp. UBA997 (assembly GCA_002291945.1). Classification (GTDB taxonomy): domain Bacteria; phylum Pseudomonadota; class Gammaproteobacteria; order Burkholderiales; family Burkholderiaceae_C; genus UBA997. The sequence goes on along the minus strand of DBAZ01000072.1, from coordinate 4,850 downwards.
GCCATGAGTTACCGGTAGCCGTCAAAACCACGCTGGTCAATGGTCAAGTGGCCTTTGACGCCTCCCACCACCACCGCCGACACTGACGACGGGCCTATGGGGTTTATGCGCGCATTGTGGCGATTGTTCCGGGTGACTCTGCACTTCCTGCAGGGTCTCTACATCGTACACCGTCGGTTCCCGACGATGCACGAGCAGCAACGGCAGCAGGCCATCCGCGACTGGTCGGGCCGTTTCATTCGTATGCTCGGGGTGCATTTGCAGGTGCTGGGGGAGCCACCCGCAGGCGGGCCGCTGTTGGTGGTGGCCAATCACCAGTCGTGGCTGGACATTTTCGTCATGAATGCTTCGCGGCCCTGCCGTTTCGTTTCCAAGTCAGACGTCATGCACTGGCCCCTGATCGGGCGGCTGGCCATCGACGCCGGCACCTTGTTCATCGAACGCAGAAACCGACGCGATGCCCTGCGCGTGGTTCGACTGATGGCTGACCATCTGCAAGCGGGCGATGTGATCGCCGTGTTCCCCGAGGGTGGCACCAGCGAAGGCAAGGGTGTGATGTATTTTCATGCCAACTTGCTCCAGGCGGCCGTCCAGGCTCACCATCCCGTCCAGCCGGCCGGGGTGATCTATCTGCGCGGTCGGGGGCAGGCCCAGAGCGATCAGGCACCGCGTCATCCGGCCCCCATCTATGTGGGCAAGACCACGCTGATCGCGTCTCTGTGGCGGGTGGCCAGCGCCACCGACTTGCAAGCCACCGTCCACTGGGGTGAAGCGGATACCGCGATGGGACGCGACCGGCACACTTGGGCGGCGGCGCTGCGCCTGTCGGTAGCGCAATTGAGCGATCTGCCCCCGCTGGAGCGGGATGCGTGAGCGCCTCTGGCTCGATCAGAGGCGTTACGGGGGCATTACGGGGGCGTCACGGGTGCATCCAAGTTCCCTGTGCAACTCGACGGTTGGATTCAGGCCCCTGCAGCGGCTGGCCGGTCCATCGGCCCCAGGTTGACCCCGCCTGCGGGGCGCAGCCGTTTGTCGCCCAGTGCGGGCTTGTTGCGGGCGGTGCCGTAGGCGGCGCGCAGCTCCAGCACCTGCTGCTGCCAGTTGGTGGCATCCGGAATGTCGCTCGCATAGCGCTGCAAGACCAGCCACGCCGACTCCACCGCGCGGGCGTTCAGCGTGGTTTTGGCGGTGCGCAGCAGTTCCTTGAAGGCGCTGGCGGGCTCCCCATTGCCCGCTGCCTTCACCGAACGCTCGATCAGTTGGATGATGTCGTCCTGGCAGCGTTGCAGCCGCTCGGCAAAGGGCGCGTGGGCATTGGCGGCATTGGCCAGCAAATCGCCCATCGCCTTGCTGGTGGCAAAGCGGCGCCCGATGCGGTCGATCACGCCCCCATCCGCGACCAGGCCAGTCCCCTTGTGCTCCAGCAGCGCCAGTGCGCACAGCAGGTTGCAGGCGGCTTCCATGTCGAAGCTGGGGTCGGCGCTCTGGGCGCAGGCAATGCCGATCAGGTGGGTCGCCTTTTCCTGGTGGCCTTGCTGATGGAAAGAGAGGGCCGCCATGAGGTCGGTAAAGCGCTGCAACCGCTGGTCGTCCGCCTGGGTGCGCAGCCGTTTGCGCAATTCGGCCAAGTGCCTTTCCAACTGGGCGGGCTGGTTATGGGCAAACGCCGCCAGGGCCAGCAAAACCAGACACTCGCTGTCAAACATCTTGGAGTCCAGCCCCAGGTAGGTGGAGCGCTCCAGCATGTCCACCGCCTTGTCGCGGTTGCCGCAGAAGTAGGCCAGCATGCCCAGCCGCTGCAGCCGGCCGATGGCCATCGGCGTCAGGCTCAGGGCTTTTTCGAGGTTGACCAACGCGGCCTGGAAGTTGCCCAGCTCCATCTGCACCCGCCCCAGCACGTCGTAGGCATCGGGGTAATCGGGTTCGGACTCGATCAAGGCGTTCAGCGTCTGTTGCGCCCGATGGGGTGAACCGGCGTCGAGCAGTGTGCGTGCCACACCCAGCATGGCCCAGGGGCGCGGGTCTTCCTGCAAGATCGACTGAAACATCGATTCGGCTTCCTCGAAGCGTTCGAGCCGCAGCAGCATTTCTGCGCCCAGCCGGGCCGCCAGCAACCACTGTGAGCTTTTCTGGGCAAAGCGCTCCCGTGCCAATGCCACTGCTCGTTCAGGCTGGTCAGCCTCCAGGGCTGCGTAGATCGGCAGCATGGCCGTCTTGCGTACGCGGGCCTGCTCGATCCGGTCGCTCAGGCTGCCCGCTGAATAGGGCCGAACCAGGTAGCCGTCCACCGCCGATTCCGCAGCCTCTGCCACCTTGAGGTAGGTCGGCTCGTTGGTCAGCATGATGAACACCGTCTGGTAGGGCAGCAGGCCGCTGCGCCGCAAGTCGTCCAGCAATTCCTGGCCGCTGCCTCGTTCTTTGGGGAACTCGTCGCCACAGACCACCACATCGAAACGGGAGCGTTCGAGTTCGCGCCGGGCATCGCTCATCCGGCTGACTTGGCCCACCGAGTGCAGTCCCATGGTGCGCAACTGCCCGGCCAGCGTCGTGCGGCTAGTGGGGTTGCCATCCACCACCAAAGCGGCGGCCTTGCGCCAGTCGGGCGGGGCCATGCTTTTGGTGGGCGCTGGTGCGGCGTCCGGGGCTGGCGCGGTGGCGGAAGGCAGTGCGGTGGCCAAAGGTCGTTCTCCACGGATTGGACAACTACTCTAGCAGAGCCGCAGGCCGCCAGTCTTGCAGCAGCGCAGGAAAAAAGGGCTTGCACACGGACACTGTGCACGGATAGGGTTTTTTGGCCTAGAATGGCGCTACAGGGCGTCAAAGTTATCGTATGTACGCTCGGTTATCGAAGATTTTCCTTCATTGAAGCGATCACCACTTTCCCAAAAGGAATCCACCTTGAAAAAGACCCTCATCGCCGCCGTCGCGGCTACCCTCGTTTTGGTCGGATGCGGTAAAAATGAAGCACCGGCACCCACTGCAGCTCCTGCTCCCGCGCCTGCCAGTGGCGACGTCATTCGCCTAGGCGTTTTGCTGGGCTTTACCGGCCCGATCGAATCCCTGACGCCTGCCATGGCCGCCAGCGCCGAGCTGGCCATGCGCGAAGTCTCTGACAGCGGCCTGCTGCTGGGCGGCAAGCGCGTGGAGCCAGTGCGTGCCGACTCCACCTGTGTCGATGCCGCTGCGGCCAGCGCTGCCGCCGAGCGCCTGATCACGTCCGAGCGTGTGAGCGCCATCGTGGGTGCCGACTGTTCTGGGGCCACCACCGCCGTGGTGCAGAACGTGGCCGTGCCGCGTGGCGTGGTCATGATCTCCCCGTCCTCCACCTCACCCGCCCTGACCGCCGTGGCCGACAACGGTTTGTTCTTCCGCACCGCCCCCTCGGACGCTCGTCAAGGCGAGGTGATTGCGGAAAAACTCAGGGAGCAAGGCATTCAGCGCGCGGCCCTGACCTTCACCAACAACGACTACGGCCGCGGCTTGGCCAGCAGCATCCAGACCAACTTCGAGCGTCTGGGTGGCCGCATCACCATTTCAGCCCCGCACGACGATGGCCGCGGCGACTACACCGCCGAAGTGGCCGCGCTGGCTGCTGCTGGTGGCGACATCCTGATCGTGGCCGGTTATGTGGATCAGGGTGGCCGCGGCATCATCCGCTCCGCCCTCGACACCGGTGCCTTCAGCCGTTTCTTCCTGCCCGATGGCATGATCGGCGACAGCCTGCCCGAAGCCATTGGCCCCAAGCTCAACGGCTCGATCGGCGTCAAACCCGGTTCGGACAGCCCGGGTGGCCAGCGTTTTGAAGCGCTTGCTCAAGCCGCCAACATCAACCTCGGCCCTTATACCTACCAGTCTTACGACGCCGCTGCCCTGATTTTGCTGGCCATGCAGGCCGCCAAATCGACCGACCCGGCTGTGTTCGTCAAACAGATCATGGCCGTCGCCAACGGCCCGGGTGAAACCATCCACGCGGGTGACCTTGCCCGTGGACTGAAAATCCTGGCCGAAGGCGGCACCATCGACTACGAGGGCGCTTCGGCGGTCAAGCTGGTCGAGCCCGGTGAGAGCGCCGGATCCTACCGCACCCTCGTGGTGCGTGAAGGGCGCCTGGAAACCACCGGTTTCCGCTAATGACCCGACGGTGGGCCTGCGTGTAGCGGCGTCCACCATGTTTTTTTCGCTCACTCCAAACGGTCCGGCCCAACAGGCGCGGGCCGTTTGCTTTATGCCATGATTGAAGTCAAAAACCTCAGGATGCAGTTCGGCGGCATACGCGCGGTCGATGACGTGTCTCTTACCCTGGAGACCGGACGCATCACCGGGCTGATCGGCCCCAACGGCGCGGGTAAAACCACGCTGTTCAATGTGATCGCCGGGCATTACACCCCCACGGCCGGGCAGGTGCTGCTCGACGGCGACGACATCACCGGACTGCCGCCCCACCAACTGTTTGCCAAAGGCTTGTTGCGCACCTTCCAGATCGCGCACGAGTTTTCCACCCTCACGGTGCGCGAAAACCTCATGATGGTGCCCCCGCGCCAGACGGGGGAATCGCTGCTGGGTACCTGGTTGCAACCCCGGCGCGTGCGGCAGGAGGAGGAAGCGGTTCGGGCCAAGGCCGACGATGTGATCCGCTTTCTGGAAATCGGCCATGTGGCCGACGAACTGGCGGGCAACCTCTCGGGTGGCCAGAAAAAACTGCTGGAACTGGGCCGTACCATGATGACCGAAGCCAAGATCGTCTTTCTCGATGAGGTCGGGGCGGGGGTCAACCGCACACTGCTCAATACCCTGGGCGATGCGATCGTTCGCCTCAACCAGGAACGCAGCTACACCTTCTGCATGATCGA